>NZ_AP017558.1:989305-1319074 GCF_002355635.1 Halopenitus persicus
GCCATCGTGTGTAACGGAAAGTACAACCCTTCGTGTTGAAACTGAAGCGATCCGCCGTATCGGATCCGTTCGTCGTTTGATTCACAAACGATCATCCCTCGCCCGGCCATCTCGACGACGAACTCCACGTCCTCGTTGACCTCGGCTTCCAGTTCGGAGACGATCTCCCGCGCGACGGTGAAATACCGTCGTTCGGCTTGGACGTATTCCCCTTTATTGTAGAACATAAGGCCGAGCAGATACTGCTCCCCGCGCTTGGCGAGGTATCCGTGATCAACGAGTGTATTGAGATGTTTGTGAACCGTGCTCTTCGACAGATCGAGATCATTCGTGATCTCCCGTACGGTCGCTCCATCGTGTTGCTGAATGTATTCGATAAGGTTGAGCGATCTCGCAGTCGTCGTTACGCCGTTCTTGGTTTGCTCCTGCATATCCGAACATATTCCTCCAAACTAATAATAGTGTACATATATCGAACGCATCTTCTCAACCGGGTGCGTTAAATTACATACATATATCCGTAATCCTTGACGGCTATCATCGATCGCCGCTCTCCAACCCCAGAACCCAAACGGCGTCCGTTACTGTTTACTCGATAGGTTTGGATTCCCATTCCTGAAACTAGTAACGTGGAACGCACTTCAGAACTGGGATTACCGCGACACGGTGCTGGCCATCTGTACGCTCGCGCTGTTCGTCACGGTGTTCGGCCGGCTCGGCTCAGCCCCGTGGCCCCGGAAATATCGATCAGGTTCGGGTCTCGAACAGCCGGATCGGGCTCGCCTTGTCGGGGATATGGCTCGCGTACGTGCTCACGAAGTTTCGCCAATACGGCGTGCTCGTGGACTCGTTCGGCTGGGACGTCTTCGTAGGGAGCTTCGCCGAACTTCCGGCGATCGGTGACCCGCTGCTCGCCGACAACGAGGCACTTGGATACGGATAATGGACGGACAGGTGGAACCTAGCGACGAGCGGTGAACGCAGCAGCAAAGCCGACGGCTCCGGAGATCGGCGGGTTCGGTCGGGTCTCGATCGCGAAGTAATCACGTATTAAATAACTGTAAAATAGTACTTACCTATAAAAGTAGTTTAAATTAAATAAATTCCAGAACGGTCATATCCGCGGTGTTAAATTAAGCACGAGGCGGTCGAATTTTCAGAGTCCTATGGCCGAAACCGACCGACTCACCGGATCTACCGAGTGGATCGACTTGGAGTTTGTGGAGCGAGAGCGGACACCCCGCGAGACCATTGAAAAGGGTATTCGCCACCACCTTGCAGGATTATCACTTTCGAATACAGTTGTGTGGCTTGAGGATTTGGGTGTCGAACGGAGTCGAACTGCTATTCATAACTGGGTTCAGAAGGCTGATCTACAGCCAGCTGGCGGTGAAAGCCCGGATCGCGTTGCTGTCGATCAGAAGGCGATCCGGATCAATAATGAGCAGTACTGGCTGTATGCTGCGGTCGATCCAGAAACCAATAGAATTCTCCATTCTCGACTGTTTCCAACGTATACGATTCCGATCGGTCGCGAGCTTCTGGCCGAATTAGCTGAGAAACACGATGTCGACGATGCGCTGTTTCTCGTTGATGACGACGACGACCTCAAAGGCGCGCTTCGACGAGAGAATCTTCGCTTCCGCGTCGAGATCCACGGCTTCAGAAACGCAGTTGAACGTGTCTTTCGAGAAATACAACGAAGGACATCTTCGTTTTTAAACTGTTTCAGCCACGTCGACCCACCGACCGCGGAAACGTGGTTACAAGCCCACGCCGTCTGGTGGAACTATGCTTAAGTTAACACCGCGGTCATATCGTCATCGAGTTCTCCTGGGAGACGCCGATCATCGACGAGGGCGAACGGAAGCGATCTGGCGGTATCAACGGTAAGCTGCTCATTCGGGAATTCACAGAACGTCTCTCGATAATGGATGGGAACCATGGTCGCCGATGCCGAAGGGTGGAAACCGAAAGTTTGGTATACAGCGCTTTGCCGGCGTTGAATGACGTATCCACCGCTTGCGGCGGATCGAATTCCGATATCCGTTCGTCGATTCTGAGCCGATCAGAATACGCTTGCGTATACATTTCCATTTAATATAAACTATATATTATAAAAGAATTTTAAACATATAACACGAGTAGATCACGAGGGGGGATCACGACGGGAACGAACGTCAACGACCACGAAGCTGACGCGAAAACACCGGTTACTCCGACACGATCGTCACTCCGGCACGATCACGACTCGGAGGTCGTTGACGTTCGTTCCCGTCGGTCCGGAGACGAGCAGCGCGTCCCGTTTCTCGAGGAACGGCAGCGCGTCGTTGTCGGCCAGCCGCGCTCGGGCCTCCCGGAGGATGCCGTCCGTCCCGTCGTCGGAGGCCGCCCCGTCGTCGGAGACCGTCCCGTCGTCGGTCCGCGTCGGGTCATCGTCCGGAACCGTCGTCTCCGTGACGATCGCGCCCGCCGCATCGGTCGGGCCGTCGATCCCGTCCGTGTCGACCGCGGCGAGCGTCGCCCGGTCCGCCAGTTCGATCGCGGCGCTCAACGCGAACTCCTGGTTCGGACCGCCCGTTCCGTCGCCGGCGATCGTGACCGTCGTCTCCCCGCCCGAGACGAACGCGGCCGGCGGGTCGAGCGGCGAGCCGGAGCGGCGGATCTCCTCGGCGATCGCGACGTGGGTCTTCGCGGCCTCCCGGGCCTCGCCGCGGACCGACGCGGAGAGCAACAGCGTCTCGAACCCGGCCGCCTCGCAGGCCTCGACGGCGGCGGCACAGGCGGTCCGGTTGGTCGCGAGGACGTGTGTGGATACTGCCTCGACCGCCGGATCGGCCGCGGTCGGCGTCTCGGGACGATCCCCCTCGATCCCCGCCCGAAGCTGCCGGCGGACCGAGTCGGGGACCTCGACGTCGTACTCCGAGAGGACCGCGAGCGCGTCGTCGTACGTGGTCGGATCGCCAGCGAGCGGGCCGCTAGCAACCACCGCCGGGTCGTCGCCAGTCACGTCGCTTAGCAGGAGTCCGACGACCGTCGCGGGCGCGATCTCGCGTGCGAGCCGACCGCCCTTGATCGCCGAGGCGTGTTTCCGGACCGCGTTGATCCGCTCGATCGGCGCGCCGCTTGCGAGGAGCGCGTCGGTCAGGGACGCCAGTTCGTCAGTCGTGATCCCGTCCGCCGGGGCGGTCAACAGCGCGCTGCCGCCGCCGGTGATCGGCGCCAGCACGAGCGTTCCCTCGTCGCTTCCGCGTGCCCGCTGCAGAAGTTGCCGCGTCCCCGCGGCGTTGGCGTCGCTCGGAACGGGATGGGTCCCCTCGACGACCTCGACCGGCCCCGCCGAAACCGGATCGTCGGTGACGACCACGCCGCCGTCGAGCCGGTTCCCGAGCCGGTCGGCAAGGGCCCGGGCGAGCCGCCCGGCGGCGTTGCCGCCGCCCAGCACGATGACCTCGTCGTAGGCGGCCAGATCGTACCGGTCCGTGCCGATCCGGAGCGAACCGCCCGCGGGGTCGGTGCCCGAGACAGAGATCAGCTCGTCGACGACCGTCTCGGGGCGGGCGGCGTCGATCCCGGCCGCGATCGCCTCGAGCGCCGTCCTGCCGGCGCGTGAGTCGCCGGCCGCCGGCATCGGATCGAACATACTGCTGCGTCGCCGTGTCGAGTGAAAAGCGTTGTTCCGAGTCGGTCGATGGCGGCGAAGCGATAGCGGGTAACCGATGGCGTCGAAACCACAGGAAGGCAGATGATGGCGGCGAAACCGTAGGAAGACAGCTGATGGCGGCAATGCGGGACGGCGAATGACGGCGAGCCGCCGGCCGTTCAGTACAGCGCGTCGGCGATCGAGTCGTCGAGGTCGTCGAACCGCTCGAGGTGCGCCTCCCGCTCCCGGCGGAGCTCGGCGAGCCGCTCCTCGTGGTTCTCGAGGTTGCTCGCGACGTCGAACCGGCTCACGTCCATTCCGGGCACCGCCGCGGGCACCGTCAGACCCGTCGCCTCGTCGGGCGTCCACTCGACGGTGCCGCGGGCGATGGACCGCAGCAGGGTGATCGTGTCCTCGACGCCGACGTCGACGTCGCCCACGCTGCCGGTGTTGAGCACGTAACAGTCGACGTCCAGGTCGGCGATGAGGTCGCGGAACCGGTTGCCCTCCTCGCCCTCCGACCCGACGATGAAGGGGTTGGTTCCGACGACGCGGATCGACTCGCCGGCCGCGGTCGGGTCGCCCGCGCTGGTCTGGATCGACTCGCCGAGCATGAACGCGACCGCCGCCTCCTCCGGGGTGAGCTTCGCGACCGGCGGCATCGCGGGGTTGCGCGTGATGAAGAAGACCTGGTCGACCGTCTCGAGGTCGACGTCGTCGCCGGCCGAGGAGAGCTCCTCGCGCTGGATGATGGCGCGGCCGTTCGTCGTGTATCGGTCGCTGTCGAAGTCGACCGTGCCGTCCTCGGCGACGTCGACGTTCTCGAGGATCGCGCTCTCGTCGGTGGTCGCGTCGTACATCGCGGGCTCGGTCTCCGGATCGAGCCCGTGTGTCTTCACGAACAGGCCCTGTCCCTCGCTGCCCGCCACGGAGCCGTCGGGCAGCAGAGCACAGACGTCGTCCTGGAGCATCGTCGCGTCCTCGGGCTCGTCGAGCCAGAGCCCGTGGGCGGTCAGCGTCGACTTGCCGGTTCCGGACAGGCCCAAGAAGAGCTGGCCGACCGTCTCGAGCCCGTCGGCCGCGTCGGCGTCGATCGCCTCACCGGCGTCATCGACGGGCGACTCGACGCCCTCCTTCAGCAGCCGAACCCGCTTGCTGCCGGCGTGGAGCCCGAGCCCGCCCTGCCGTTTCGCGTAGTACATGAACAGCCGGAGGAAGGACTTCTTCGCCTCGCCGGTGTAGTCGCTGCCGACGACGGCGGTGAACCCCGCCTCGGGCAGGATCCGGACGGCGACCTCGTCCCAGTCGGGGATCTGCACGGTGTAGAAGTCGGGCTCACGGTCGCCGTCGACGGGCTCGAAGAGCTTCGCGACCGCGAGCGCGATGCGTCCGTACGCCTTCGGAACGTAGTACCGACAGACGTAGGTGTTGTCCGGATGCCGGCCAACCTGGCGGTCGAGACAGACCATCTCGGCGTCCGCCGCGAACTCGACGACGTCGGCGACGAGTTTCTGGTCGGTGGCGTCGAACTCGTGGTCGATCGCGTTCGTCGTCGCGTCGGCGTTTCGCGAGCGTTCCCGGCTCACGTACGAGGGCGACCCGAACTCCGTGGTCGTCTCGAGGTCGCGAGAGAACGATCGCAGTCGTTCCAGCGACGGGTTGTGGATGACGTTCTCGGCTGTCTCCGGGTCCGGGAGCGCCGAGGATGGGTGCCGAGCCGCCATCAGTGGCTTGGACATCGTGTCTATATACGGAACAGCAAGGCAGATAAATCTGTATGGATCCCCGCCGTGTTCCGATCGGTATCGACCCGCACGGGTACCTGAGTCACACCGGGCGGGTCGTGAATCCCACCGGAACGGGTCGTGAATCCCACCGGAACGGGTCGTGACCTCGTTCGATCTCTCCGGAGCGGGTCGTGCCCCCGTCAGCTCACCGCCGGCCGAGAACGCCGGGGTCACGGCCCGAAGATCGGGGCGTGAAATATGAAACGTATCCGGTCAGTTCCCGAATTAGTAATTATTCAAACAACATATACTAAAATGATTAATCGATCGGATTTACACCGATATATTTGTAATCCCCCGTGTCGAACGTGGCCCCATGAGCGAGTCATCGCGGCCGAACACCAAGGTCGCACGCGTGATCGACAAGTACGACCTCGCCGGCAAGGGGGCGGAACTGGAGGACGACTGGACGGGCGCCACGGGGGACCGGACGAGTCTCCGGGACCTGGCGGACGAATTCAACCGGTCGGTGCTCGAGGCGGCGCTCAGACAGGCGGGGGAGGCGGTCGCCGAGACGGACATCGACAGCGCCTACCGAACGCTCACCGGGGACGACGTCCCACGAGCCGACGAGATGCGCAAGCGACGCGAGCTCGAGGGATCGGGCGTGGACGTCGACGACGTCCTCTCCGATTTCGTCACTCATCAGGCCATTTATACGTATCTGACTGAGTACCGGGAAGCCGAGCTCCCCGACCGGTCGGAGAACCTGCTCGAACGAAAGACCGAGACGCTCGAGCGGCTGCAGGGACGGACGACCGCCGTGACCGAGTCAACCATCGAAACGCTCGTCTCCGGGGACCAGCTCACCGACCGGGAGTACGAGGTGTTCGTCGACGTCCGGGTCGTCTGCAGCGAGTGCGGGACCGACTACACCGCGAGCGAACTCCTCCGACGCGGCGGGTGCGACTGCGGGACGTAGGCTCGCGCCCGACCGCGAGCGCCGCCGGCCGGTCGTGAGGGCGAGGGACCGATTTTCGGCGTCGCGACCGGGTCGAGAGGTGAACAGTTATCAATGAGGAGTTCGTTACGCCACCAATGAGCAGTCAGGATACACCAGCGCGGGAAGTCCGCGTGGCAGCCGAGAACATCGGGGGTATCGATTCGGACGAGCTGACGCTTTCGCCTGGAATCACGGTGTTGAGCGGACGGAACGCGACGAACAGGACGTCGTTCCTCCAGGCGATCATGGCCGGCCTCGGCAGCGAACGCTCCTCGCTGAAGGGCGACGCCGACGAGGGGTTCGTCGATCTGGAGATCGGCGAGGAAACGTACACGCGAACGCTGACGCGGCACGGCGACCAGGTGTCCTACGGCGGCGACCCGTACCTCGATGACCCGCAGCTGGCCGACCTGTTCGCGTTCCTGCTCGAGAACAACGAGGCGCGCCGCGCCGTCGAGCGCGGCGACGACCTCCGGGATCTCATCATGCGGCCGGTCGACACCGCCGACATCGAGTCGGAGATCACGGAGCTCGAGCGCGAGAAGCAGCGCATCGACTCCCAGATCGACGAGTACGAGCGCCTTCAGAGCGAACTCCCGTCGCTCGAGACGGAACGCAGAGAGATCGAAACGGAGCTGGAGGAGGCGCGCGCGGAGCGCGAGGAACTCCAGACGGCCATCGAGGAGGCGGACGTCAGCCTCGAGGAGAGCCGGTCCCAGAAGCGCGAGATCGAGGAGGCGTTCGACCGGCTTCGGGAGGGCCGGTCGGATCTGGAGGACCTCGAGTTCGAGCTGGAGGCCGAGCGGACGACCCTCGAGGACCTGACGAGCGAGCGCGACGTGCTCGAGTCGCGGCTCGCCGAGGCCGAGGCGGCCGACGAGGACCCGGAGCGGCTCGCCGGGCGCATCGAGGAGCTCCGAAACCGTCAGCGTGCGTTGAACGAGACGCTCAGCCAGCTCGGCAGCGTCATCAGCTTCAACGAGGAGATGCTCGAGGGCGACGGCCTCGACCTCGAGGAGGCGGACGTCGCGGGCGACGGCGGCACCGGCGAGCTGACCGACCAGCTCGTCGCCGCGGAGGACCGAACGGTCTGTTGGACCTGCGGATCGGAGGTAGAGTCCGACCGGATCGAGACGACCGTCGATCGACTCCGCGAGCTCCGGACCGAGAAGCTCAGCGAGCGCAACGAGCTCCAGGAGCGGATCAACGATCTCACCTCCGAGAAGTCGGAGATCGAACGGAAGGAGCGCGAGCTCGACCGCACCCGGCGCCGGCTCTCGGACGTCGAGACCGAGATCGAGACCACCGAGGAGCGCATCGCGGACCTCGAGGAGCGCATCGAGGACCAGGAGGACCGCGTCGAGGAGCTCGAGGCCGAAACCGAGACCGTGGGCGGGGAGTACGACGAGGTGCTCGAGCTCCACCGCGAGGCGAACGAGCTCGACCTCCGCATCGACCGGCTCGAGTCCGATCTGGGGGACATCGACGATCAGATCGAGGAGCGCGAAAGCGCCGAGGAGCAACACGAATCCCTCCAAGAGCGGCGCGAGGAGATCGCCGACGAGCTCACCGAGCTCCGGACGCGCGTCGACCGGATCGAGGAGGAGTCGGTCGAGTCGTTCAACGACCACATGGCCTCCGTCCTCGAGGTCCTCGAGTACGACAACATCGAACGCATCTGGATCGAGCGGAAGACGCGGAACGTCCGCGAGGGACGCCAAAAGGTGACCAAGAGCACGTTCGACCTCCAGATCGTCCGCGTGGCCGAGGACGGAGCAACCTACCGCGACACGATCGACCACCTCTCCGAGAGCGAGCGGGAGGTCATCGGCCTGGTGTTCGCGCTCGCCGGCTACCTCGTCCACGAGGTCTACGAGGAGCTGCCGGTGATGCTGCTTGACTCCCTCGAGGCGATCGACTCCGACCGGATCGCCCGCGTGGTCGACTACTTCGAGGAGTTCGCCGACTACCTCGTCGTCGCGCTGCTGCCCGAGGACGCCGACGCGGTGGTCGACGCCGGGACGTCCGTCGCGGAGTTCTGATCCGCGGACCGTGAGGCGGCGGGCGGCCGACGACTGGCTCCGCCGTCGACGCAGTACGGACGCCATTATATAAATAAAACATCAATGACTCGTATCTGATAGATATGGTCATCAAACGCCTATCCACCGACTTCCCACTCCGGGTGACGATCGTCGAGAGGCGGGACGATCGGTCGACCCGACGGCGTGTGCAAGGGACCCGATCCGGTCAGGAGAAGTCGGGGCTGCGTCCCTCGAGGAACGCCGAGACGCCCTCCTCGTGGTCCGAAGTCCCGTAGGCCAGCGACTGGGTCAACAGCTCCTGCTCGAGCGCCTCCCGCCAGTAGGTTCCCAGGTTCTCGTGCATGGCTCGCTTGGCGAGCCCGATCGTTTCGGAGGGCCGCTTGCCGAGGGTTTCGAGGAGGTCGTCGACGGTCGCGTCCAGCTCGTCCGCCGGGACGGCCTCGTTGATCAGGCCCAGCTCGGCCGCCTCCGCGGCGCCGAAGAAGTCGGCGGTGAACGCGAGCCGCTTCGCCGCCCGAAGTCCGATGAGCTTCGGGAGCAGGAACGTGCCGCCGGTGTCCGGCACGAGTCCGACGCGGACGAACGCGCACCCGAAGGTGGCGTCGGCCGCCGCGTACGCGAAGTCGCTGACGGCGGTGACAGCCAATCCGGCGCCGACTGCGTCTCCGTTCACCTTCGCGACGATGGGAACCGGGCTCGTCATCGCCGCCTCGACGACGCGCCCGAGCGTGTTCTGGACGCGCTCGAAGGACTCGGCGGCCGTCTCCTCGCGGGCGGCCATGGCCTCGATGTCGCCGCCCGCGCTGAACGCGTCGCCCTCGCCCGTGAGCACGATCGCGTCGTGGTCGGCCGTCGACGCCCCGTCGATCGCCGACGCGAGGTCCCGTGCAGCCTGTTCGGTGAACGCGTTCTTCGAATCCGGGCGGTCGAAGGTGACCGTCCGAACCCCGTCACCGTCGGTAATACGCATATCCGATCCCTCGGATCGCTGGGTGAAAAGCGTTCGCAGACGCGGTCGGGTACTCCGTCGCGTTCCCGCCCCGCCTCACGTTCTCCCCTCACCTCGAGGCCCCGCCTCGGTCGTATGGCCGACCAGGCCCAGGTATCGTCGACCGACGGGGTCGGTGAGCGGCAACCAGTCGACGCGTCGTCCGGCCATCGATCCGGTCTCGAGGTCGTCGAACCGGTCCGTCACGCCGGGGTCGCTCCCGAGGAGGTACGCGACCGGAAGCGGTCCGAACGCCTCGAGTCGCTCGGCGAGCCAGCCATCGTCCCGCGGGCTGGCCAGCGCGACCGGCGCGTCCCCGAAGACGGCGACGTCGGCGTGAAGCCGCTCGACGGAGCCACGAACCGGCGCGTCGAGATCAAGGGCGGTCCGCAACCGGTCGACGGCGGCAGCGAGGTCGCGGACGCCGACGATCACGGAATCGACTCCCGACACCGGGGCGGACGCCAGATCGCCGGTCGGCTGGACACGACGGGTCCGTGGCGTGCGATCGCTGATGAGAAACGGGAGCAGCGACCCCGGGTCGCCGTCGCCGAGGAACGTGAGGTCCCATTCCACGAGCACGCCGTCCTCGCGTCGGCGCTCGTACGCCGTGGGACCGTCGACGACGATCCCGCGGTCGCGAAACGTCGACGTTGCGGCCGCGATGTCGTCGACCCCGGCGCCCACGCACACGGGCCACCGTTGCGGCGGATCGGCTCGTCCCACCAGGGCGACTCGAGCCCCGGTTCGACAGTCGAAACGAGTTCGAGGTAGCTCCCGTCGCGGAACCCGACGATCGACATCTCGGTGACGCCGTTCGAGTGCGTCCCGCCGTATTCGGCCGGAAGCCCGGCCGCGGTGAACGCCGCGGTGAGCTGCTCGAGGTCCCGTCCCGCGATCGTCACGTGGTCGATCCGGAGGTCCATACCGGGTGGCCTCGGCGGGCAAGCAAATGCGTTTCGGGGCCATCGAGCCACGACATCAGGCCACGACGTCGCGCCACCGGACCACGACCACGGTCCCCGCGTTCGAGCTGGCCGAGGCGAATCGCGTATGAAAAGTAAATTAACCGCTGACGCTCCAGAGGAACACGAGAGCACCTCACGCCAACCATGACGGATGAATACGACCTAGCCATCATCGGAGGAGGCATCAGCGGGGCGTCGCTACTGTACACGGTAGCGAAGTTCACGGACGTCGAGGACGTCGTGCTGATCGAGAAGGAACCGGAGATCGCGGCGATCAACTCCCATCACACGAACAACTCCCAGACGCTCCACTTCGGGGACATCGAGACGAACTACACCCTCGAGAAGGCCGAGGAGGTCAAGGAGGGCGCCGAGCTGCTGGCCGGCTACCTCGAGAACCACGACCCCGACCGGGAGATGCACAGCAAGCGCAGCAAAATGGTGCTGGCGGTCGGCGACGAGGAGGTCGAGAAGCTCGAGTCGCGGTACCACGAGGAGGGCTTCGGCGATCTGTATCCCAAGCTGCGGTCGATCGACCGCGAGGAGATCGCGGACCTCGAGCCGAAGGTCGTGGAGGGCCGCGATCCGGACACGGAGCTGCGCGCGCTCCAGACGCCGGACGGCTACGTCGTCGACTACGGCGCGGTCTCGAAGTCGTTCGTCGACCTGGCCGACGAGGAGGACGGCGTCGACGTCTACACCGGCACGACGGTCACCGACATCGACGACGACGGCGAGGGGTTCCGGATCACCACCGACAACGGCATCTTCGAGTCGGACGCCACGGTCGTCGCGGCCGGGTCCCACAGCCTCCAGATCGCCAAGGAGATGGGCTACGGGCAGAACATGTCGCTGCTGCCCGTCGCGGGGAGCTTCTTCCTCGCCGACGACCTGCTGAACGGGAAGGTCTACACCCTCCAGATGAAGAAGCTCCCGTTCGCCGCGGTTCACGGCGACGCGGACGTTCACGACGGAGACATCACGCGGTTCGGCCCGACGGCGAAGGTCGTGCCGACCCTCGAACGCGGCCGGATGTCGACCGTCGGCGACTTCCTCGACGTCTTCGGCTTCTCGCCCGACTCGTTCCTCAGCTACGCGAACATCCTCGCCGACCGGATCCTGCTGCCGTACGTCCTCCGGAACCTCGTCTACGACGTCCCCGAGGTCGGCAAGCGCGCCTTCCTCCCGAACGTCCGAAAGGTCGTTCCGACCGTCGAACTGTCCGACATCGACCGGGCGACGGGCTACGGCGGCGTCCGGCCGCAGATCGTCGACACCGAAGCGAAGGACCTCGACATGGGCGAGGCGAAGATCACCGGCGACGACGTCCTGTTCAACATCACGCCCTCGCCGGGCGCCTCGACCTGCCTGAAGAACGCGATGGCCGACGCCGAGCAGGTGCTGGCGTTCCTCGACGGGGACCACGAGTTCGACGTCGAGGCGTTCCGCGCGGAGACGATCGGCCAGTTCCCGCGGGCGGACGACGATGGCGACGACGCCGCCGCTGACGCCGCCGAGCCGCCGGCCGCCGACTGACGCGACGACGCGACGACGAACACGCCGATTCTCCAGACCCGATCCCTCCGTGACGGTCGTCACGTCCGCGCCACGACGGTGAGCGTCCAGCAAGGCTTTATTATCGTCCCCCCATACCACTCGGCAGACGATGCCCGGCACGTACGTGACCTCGGAAACGAACCTGCCCCCGGACCCGGAGGACGGAGAGATCCGGCTGCAGGTGACCGACCAACACACGAAGGAGATCTTCGACACGCGTGCCCGGGTCAGCCGCGATCCCGACTCGCTCGCGGATCCGGAACCGCTGACGGTGCTGAAGGGCCCCCACGAGAACGTCGAGGAGCGGTGGTACATCGACGTCATCGAGACCGACGTCGAGGAGCCCGACGTCGACGTCGACCTGCTCGAGTCGATCATGGACGAGACCGCCGCGGAGAACAACGTGATCAACACGCGGTCGCGCGAGGTGAAGGCGATCCTGCTGTACCTCGAACGGACCGGCGAGTTCGAGTCGGTCTCGGAGGCGAGCCGGCAGCTGATGCTCGATCACCTCGCCGAGGAGTATCCGGAGCTGCTGGAGGCGTACATCGACCGGAAGGTGGAACGGGACCGGGACGGCCTCCGGTCGGCGCTCACGGACGCCGGCGAATGACCCGACCCGAACGGCCGCTCGGCGGTGAGCGTCGATGACGATCGACAGCTTGCGGGAGTATCTCGCCGTCCTCGAGGCCCACGACGACCTGTCCCGGATCGATGAGGCGGTCTCCTGGAACCTCGAGGCCAGCGCGATCACGATGCTCGCGAACGAGCGGGACGCGCGGATCCCGCTGTTCGAACGCACCGAGGCCGCCAGGCTCGTCGGGGACCCCTATCGCGGGAGCGGAAGCCGTCCCTGGAACCGGATCGCGCTCGGGCTCGACCTCCCGAGGGACCTCTCGCGGTACGAGTTCTACGAGGCGGTGATCGACCGGCTCCAGGACCCGATCCCGCCGACGTCGGTCGAGGCCGCCGACGCGCCGGTCAAGGAGCGAACGGTGACCGGCGCGGACGTCGACCTGCTCCGGTTCCCGTGGCCGTACATCCACGCCGGCGACGGCGGTCGCTACTCGAACCTCCACACCCTCGTCGCCCCCGATCCCGACTCGGAGTGGGTCGACTGGTCGTACCACCGCGCGATGGTTCACGACGGCGGGACCGCGAGCGTGCTGTTGCTCGCGGGCGAGCAGACGCCGAACCTCTATTATTACAAGTACGAACGCCGCGGCGAGCCGATGCCCGTGGCGATCGTCGTGGGCGCCGAGCCGGCCGTCGAGTACACCTCGGTGATGTGGATCCCGACCGACCGGAGCGAGGCCGAGTTCGCCGGCGGGCTCAAGGGCGAGCCGATCGAGCTCGTCGAGTGCGAGACGAACGACCTGCGGGTCCCCGCGAACGCGGAGCTGGTCATCGAGGGGGAGATCCTCCCGGACGCCCGACGCGACGAGGGGCCGTTCGGCGACTACTTCGGGTACATGCACGGCCCGCGGCGGTCGATGCCGGTCCTAGAGGTGTCGGCGATCACCCACCGCGAGGACCCGATCATCCCCTTCTGCGTCGAGGGGTCCGGCGTCGGCTACGCCGAGAACTCCACGAGCTCGATGGAGGCCGGCTGCGTCGGCCCCGACGCGACGCTCGGCCTCCGAACCGCCGGCTTCGACGTCGAGTGCTGCGTGCCCTGGACCTCGACGCCGCGAACGGTCTACGTGATCGCCACCGACCGCAGCGAGCCGGGCTACCTCCACGAGCTCGCGAACTTCATCTTCACCACCTGGGGGATGTTACACGTCGACTTCTTCGTCTTCGTCGACGCCGACGTCGAGCCCACGGACTCCCGTGCGGTCGTGGAGGCGCTGGCGCTGCACGCGGACCCGGACGCGGACTTCCACCAGTTCGGCGTCGAGACGATGCCGAAGGTGCCGCTCAACATCTACCAGACGCCCAGCGAGAAGGGCGACATTCAGACCGGCACCTCGAAGGCGAAGACGGCGAAGACCTACATCGACGCGACCCGGTCGGAGCCGGCGCCGGACCGCTCCCCCGAACTGGAACGGCGCGCACGCGAAACGCTCCGGGCGGCCGGAGTCGAACTCGACGTCGAGGACGCGCTGTTGGGCGGCCGACCGCCCCGCGAGGAGCCGACGGGAGGCTGGCGCCGATGAGCGGGTTCGGGCTTCGATCCCACCTGGATCGGCTGCGCGAACGCGGGGACCTCGTCGCGATCGACGACCGCGTCCACTGGGACGAGGAGGCGGCCGCGATCGCCACGGTCGCCGCACGGGAGGGCGCCCCCGCCCTGGCGTTCGAGCAAACGCCCGGACACGTCCGGTTCGTCGCCGGCGCGTTCGGCGGTCCCGACCAGCTCGCCGCCCACGACCGGGAGCCGTGGGACCGGATCGGGGACGCGCTGACCGCGGGCGAGGACCTCGCGACCGTACCGCCGACCCACGAGTACGGCGACCTGCTCGAGCTGTTGGCCGGCGAGCGGACCGAGCCGGCGACGGCGGCCGACGGCGAGCCCGCAGCGACCCCGGACCCGACGCTCGATCTGCACACCCTCGGGCTGCCGACCCTCTCGGCGAACACGCGCCCGATCGTCTCGCTGGGGATTCTCGCGGTCGATCTCGGCCCGGAATACGGAACCACATGGGTCCCGGTTCGCGGCGGCGTCCGGGGCAGCTCGCGGCTCCGGCTCGTGGTCCCGCGCGCGTTTCGTGAGCGGCTCGCAGCCGCGACGGAGGACGCCGGGAGCGGTGGCGGCGGAGTGAAAAACGGGAGGGAACGCGGCGGGATCGACGGCGGACCGCCGACGGATCCGCCGGCGGTCAGCCTGCTGCTCGGCGTCTCCGCACCGGCGTTGGTCGCGGCGCTCCAGGGGTGGATCGGCGACCGCGTGCGGACGGACGTCCCCGAACTCGCCGCCGGAATCGCCCCGACGGCGACCGCCCGGGTTGACGGCCGGCTCGTCCCGCGCGACGCCGAGGTCAGGATCGACGGAACCCTCCGGATGGAGGCGCCGGGTGGCAGGGAGCCGACGGTCACCGGTTCGACGCCGGATCCGGCGAGCACGACGACCACGACGGAGGAGCGGCGTGCGGCCTGGGAGGCGGCCTGCGAGACGGCGACCGTCGTGTTGGGGGTCGACCGGATCGCGACCCGGGAGGACCCGGTCGTGGCCGTCTCGCCGCTGGGCGCCCCGCTGTCGGACGACACCCAGCTCGTGAGCCTCGTCGAGGCCGCACGGCTCTACCGGCGCGTCAACGGGTACTGGGGCGTCTCCCCGGTTCGGTGGGTCAGGCTCCCGCCGGAGGGCGGGCTCGGGATGTGTCTGGTCGCCAGCGAGATCCTCTATGCCGGCTTCGAGTGGCAGCTCGCCAACACGCTGTTCTCGTTCTCGCGGCTCTTCGACAAGGTCCTGATCGTCGACGAGGGATCCGACCCGACCGACCTCGCGAAGGCGCTCGACGACATGTGGGTGAAGGCGCACCCGGCCAACGACTGGGCGTTCAGCGAGCCGCACGCCCCGAGCGCGACCGCCACGCGCTACCGGCGCGACGGCGAGACCGGCTCGCGGCTCCACATCGCCGCCACGTGGGACCCGCGCTGGGACGAGGAGTACATCGCGCCGCGGGTCACCTTCGAACAGTCATTTCCGGAGAACGTCCGCGAGTCGGTGGCGGAGCGCTGGGACGAGTTCGACCTCGAGCGGGAGTGATCGCGACATCCGACCCGGCCGCCGAGGGCGAACCGCCCTCACTCGGCGTCCGCCTCGGGAACGAACTTCACGCCGTACCGCGGGACGCCCTCCTGTTCGTAGATCCGCCGGACCGTCGCCGTGACGGCGTCGCCCACCTCGACGGCGGTCGGGTCGGCGTCGGTCAGCTGTCCGGGCAGGGTGATCTCGTCGTCGCCCTCCCCGAGGTCGACGATCGCGACCCCGTAGGCGCCGTCGCGCTGCTGGTGGCCGGCGAACTCCGGCGGCGCGCCGCCCTGGCCGATGACCGTCACGGCACGGACGGTTCCGGTCCGGGGTGCCTCGAACTCCTCGAAGGTGACGCGCTCGTGACACTCCCGACAGGCGCCGGTCGGCGGGAACGTGACGCCGCCGCACTCCGGGCAGCGTCCGGCGACGAGCCGGTAGCGCTGGTCGAGCGAGCCCTGCCAGTTCGGCAGGCTCACGTGGGCGCCGCCGCCCGCGACCTCGCCGTCGACGATCGTGCCGCGCTTGCGGAGATACTCGTCGTAGGTGATCGACTCGCCGGCGTCCAGTTCCTCGACGCCGGCGACGGACACCGTCCCGCGGCAGGCCATCGAGACCGCGGTGCCGCCGCCGAAGACGGCCGCGACGCTCCGACGGTCGCCGTCCGGATCGGCACCGTCCGCCTCGCCGTTCGCGTCGGCGACTGCGGCGAGCAGTCCGATCGGAACCGTCGCGGCGCCCGCGTCGCCGATCCGGTCGGCGACCGTTCCGGCCTGGACCGCCTCGGGATCGAACGGCAGATCGCCGGTCGCACGGTACGGGAGACTCCCGTTCGGCTGGTGGACCGCGGCGGCATCGACCGCCTCGAGTCCCGGCCCGGCGAGGGGACCGCCGTCGTCGGCGAGCGCCTCCGTCGCGGCCGTGATCGACTCGCGGATCGCGGTTCGCTGGTAGGTCGTGATGTCGAGGGTGTCGACCGTCTCGGCGCCGCGCTCGCGGTGGCGGATCCCCGGATACTCCTCGACGTGCCAGGCCGGCTCGCCGACGGAGACCGCGGGATCGCTCGACAACACGAACGCGGCCGCGCCGGCGCCCATCGGGTGGTCGGTCTCGGCCGGATCACCCGCCGGGCAGTCGGCGACGACGACCAGCGCAGTCCTCGAGGCGGCCGCTTCCAGCCCGCGTGCGAGCGCCTCGCCGCCGGCGGCGGTCGAGCCGCCGAGGGTCGCGGTCGCCACGTCCGTCGGCAGCCCGAGCGCGCGAACGAGCCGCGGCGTGAACTCGCCCTCCTCCATCGGGGGCGTGGTCGTCGCGGTCACCACGAGGTCGACGCGGTCGGGGTCGACCGTATCGGAGCTCGCCGCGCCGCCGCCGGTCGTCCCGTCGGCGTCACCGGCAAGCACGCGATCGGCGGCGGCGACCGCCATCGTCAGCGCGTCCTCGTCCGCGCCGGCGACGGCCTTTCGCTCGACGCCGGGTGCGTGGCTCGTCCCCCACGCCTCGGCGATCGCCTCGCTCGAGAGGCGGTACTCGGGCAATCGGATCGCGGCGGTCTCGATGCCGACCGCGTCGACGTCCGGCGCGGACCCGCCGTCGGCCGCGAGGTCGTTCGCGACGTCACGGTCGGCGCTCATGCGTCCACCTCCGTGCGCTCGAAGACGTGAACCGTCACGCCGCCGCCGCTGCCGCCGACGTTGTGGGTGAGCCCGTAGGTCGGGTCGTCGACCTGCACGTGGGCCTCCCCGCGGAGCTGGGAGAACGCCTCCACGACCTGGCCGGTGCCGGTGGCGCCGATCGGGTGGCCCTTCGATTTGAGGCCGCCGCTGGTGTTCGTCGGCAGCTCGCCGTCGGGGTCGACGACGCCCTCACGGAGCAGTCGGCCGGCCTCGCCGCGCTCGCAGAAGCCGAGGTCGTCGTACGCCAGCAGCTCCGCGATCGCGAAGCAGTCGTGGACCTCGGCGAAATCGAGGTCGTCGGGAGCGACGCCGGCCTCGGCGTAGGCCTGCTCGCCGGCCTGCACGCTCGCGGGGATGCTCGTGAGCGACTCGCGCTGGAAGAGCCCCACGCGCCCGCTGGCCGCGCCGGCGCCGGCGACTTTGACCGCCGGGCCGTCGAACTCGGCGGCGACCTCCTCGCTCGCCAACAGGGCTGCGCTGGCGCCGTCGGTGGTCGGACAGCAGTGATAGAGGTTGAGCGGGTCGGCCACGCCCGGCGCGGAGCGCGCGTCCTCCAGCGAACACTCGAACCCGAGGTGCGCCTTTGGGTTCTTCGCACCGTTGCCGTGGTTCTTCACCGCGACCCGCGAGAGGTCGTCGACGGTCGCGTCGTACGCGTCGAGATAGGCGCTGGCCATCTGGGCGTAGACGCCGGCGAAGGTCGTCCCGCTCGTGCGTTCCCACTCGGTCTCGCCGCTGACGCCGAGCCACCACTTGGTCTGGTCGGCGCTCGTGTCGGTCATCACCTCATAGCCGCCCGCCAGCGCGACGTCCGCGGTCCCGGCCCGCACGGCAGTCAGCGCCGAGCGGAACGAGTAGCCGCTGGCGGCACACGCGTTCTCGACGCGGGTCGTCGGGACGCCGTGCAGTCCCAGGTGTTCAGTGACCGCCGGGCTGCTCAGGCCGATCTGTCGCCCGCCGACGCCGAGCGTTCCCAGGAACGCCTCGTCGATCCGGTCCGGATCCAGCTCGCCGCCCACGCTCTCGAGCGCGTTCTCGTAGGCCGTCTCGAACAGCGACAGGTAGGTCTCGTCGGGGAACGAGCCGAACGGCGACTGGCCAGCCCCGATGACGTACACATCCCTCATGGTCGCCAGTGGGAGGTCGTCCCACATAAATCGTCCCCTCCGGACTCGGGAACGAACGGGAGCGGTCAACCGCCTCGATCGCGCATGAACGGGGATGCGTGCGTCGGCAAACCTCGGGGCACTTATTAGGACGTGTGCCGCTATCACGCCTATGAGCCTCATCGAGAGCGCGCTCTCCGAGGAGCATCGGGAGTTCCGTGACCGGGCGGACGACTTCGCCACCGAGGTGGTCGCCCCACGGGCCGAGGCGATCGAGGAGACCGACGAGTTCCCCCGCGACGTCCTCGCGGAGGCCGGCGACCGTGGGCTACTCGGCGTGCTGCTGCCCGAGGAATACGGCGGCGAGGGGTCGGACTTCCTCTCGTACTGTCTCGTGATCGAACGGATCGCGCAGGCGAGCGGCGCGGTCGCCGAGAGCATCCAGGGCCACACCTTCGCGGCGCTGCCGATCGCCCGGCACGGCACGGACGCCCAGAAGGAGGCGTATCTCGAGCCGATGGCCCGCGGCGAGTCGATCGGCGCGATGCTGCTCACCGAGCCCGACGCGGGCAGCTCACCGACGGAGCTTGCAACCGTCGCCGAGGAGACCGACGACGGCTACGCGATCACCGGCGAGAAGGCCTTCGGGACGAACGCCGGCGTCGCCGACGTCCACCTCGTCGTCGCGCGCAAGCGCCCGGCGCCCGACGAGGGCCACGGCGTGAGCGTCTTCCTCGTTCCGAGCCCCGAGGAGGCGCCGGGATTCACCTTCGACCGCGTGGAGTTCATGGGGATGCGCGGGCACGTCACCGGCGACTCCGCCTTCGATGACGTGGCGGTCCCCGCGGACGCGCTGCTCGGCGAGGTCGGGCAGGGCTTCCGGATCGCGATGGGGACGATCGACATGGCGCGGACCGGCCTCGGCGCGATCGCGACCGGCATCGCGACGGCGGCCTTCGAGGAGGCGGTCGACTACGCCGGCGCCCGCGAGCAGGGCGGCAACCCGGTCGGCCAGTATCAGGCCGTCCAGGTGCTCGTCGCCGAAATGGACGCGAAGCTCGACGGGGCGCGCCACCTCGTCTACGACTCGGCCCACGACATCGCCGCCGGCGAGGGCGACACCCGCGCCTCGAGCAAGGCGAAGTACGTCGCCAGCGACGTCGTCGAGTACGTCACCCGCAACGCGATCCAGATCCACGGCGGGAAGGGGTACCGGACGGACTACCCCCTCGAGCGCTACTTCCGCGACGCGAAGATCCTCAGCCTCATCGGCGGAACGACCGAGATCCAGAAGACGACGGTCGCCGAGCACGCGCTCGACTTATAAGTCGGCGATCGGCTGAAACGTCGACGATGGGTTGAGACGCCGACGATCGGTCGTCCGCCGTCACGTCCTCAACCGCCACGTCCTCAACCGCCACCTCCTCGTCCGTCACCTCCGCCACCTCCCTCGACCGAATCGACACGGTCGCTCCCGACGGAAAGCGACCGCCCCGAACGGAAAGCGACCGCCCCGAACGGAAAGCGACCGCCCCGAACGGAAAGCGACCGCCCCGAACGGAAAGCGACCGCCCCGAACGGGCGGGGCGCTGGCGAAGGCGTCGTCGACGGAAAAGGGGAGACCCGAAAGGGGACCGCGCGTCGTGCTGCGGCGTCCGCGGTCGTTACTCGGCGTCGCCGGGTTCCTTCTCGCCCTTCTCGACCGCGAGGAAGTCGGGGTCACGCTTGCCGAGGTAGGCG
Organism: Halopenitus persicus; assembly: GCF_002355635.1. Lineage (GTDB taxonomy): Archaea > Halobacteriota > Halobacteria > Halobacteriales > Haloferacaceae > Halopenitus > Halopenitus persicus_A. The sequence goes on from NZ_AP017558.1 coordinate 1,009,456, forward strand.
TCGACGCCCTCCTTGGCGATGTCGGAGCCGAGCAGGCGGTTCTGCAGCTCGCGCTCGTGGGCCAGCGCGTCCGACAGCGGGAGCTCGAGCCCCTCGTTGACGGCGAGCTTGTTGTTGCCGACCGCGAGGTTCGGCTTCTGGACGATCTGGTCGGCGAACTCGCGGGCCGCGTCCTCGACCTCCTCCGGCGAGTGGATCTCGTCGAAGATGCCGCGCTCGGTCGCCTCCTCGGGGGTCAGCGTCTCGCCCGTGATCATCATCTTCAGGGCGGTCGAACGGTCGATGTACCGCGGCAGGAGCTGCGTGCCGGCCTCGCCGGCGATGAGACCCAGGTGGACCTCCGGCATCCCGACGCTGTAGTCGTCGTCGTCGCCGACGTAGCGGAAGTCACACGCGAGCGCGAGCTCGAGGCCGCCGCCCATACAGTGGCCGTTGACCATCGCGATGAAGATCGTGTCCGTGGTGCGGATCTTCATGATGACCTCCTTGCTGGTCTGGCTCGCGTAGCCGATCTGCTGGCCGGACTTCTCCTGGAGGACGCCGATGTCGAAGCCGGTCGAGAAGATGTCCTCGTTCGCGCTGCCGAACAGTACCACGCGGACGTCGTCGTCGAACCGGATCACTTCGACGGCGCGCTGGAGCTCCAGCAGGACGTCGATGTGGTGCGCGTTCGCCGGCGGGCGGTTCAGTCGGAGGTAGCCGACGTGGTCGTCCAGGTTCGTCTCGAAGTACTCGAGGTCGAGCTCGGTGAACGATTGCATGTATCCGTAGGATCGGAACCAGTATATAAATAGCTTCTCATACCGAACGGCGATGATATCGCCGAAGCAGGGGCTCTCGCCGCGCTCTACGTCGGTTTCGTGTCAGAGGTGCGCCCCGCAGCGGCGATCGCCGCCGATCCCGGACGGGGACCGGCCGCGATCCGTGGACACGGGAGAGCCCTCAGCTCGTGTCGGGCCGCTTCCCGTCGTACTTGATCCGCTCGAAGACGGTGTGACAGCCGTTGCAGTAGTACTGCGACTTCGAGATCTCGCTGCCGAACTGGGACTCCTGCTCCACGTCCGTCGACTCGCAGAACGGACACCGGACCGTCGGCTCGTCGTCGCCGCGGTCGGTCCCGTCGGCGGCGTCGGGATCCGCGTCCTCGGCGTCGGGATCCGCGTCCTCGACGTCGGGGTCCACGTCCCCGCCGGTCCGGCCCTCGGATGCCACCGTCATCAGTCCATCACGTACAGTTCGTTGCTGTCGCCGCGGATCTGGACGAGATCGGCTTCGGGGATCGATCCGCCGTTCACGCGGCGGCGGGTCTCGTTCCACGCCTCGAGGTCGGGGGCCGAGCGGTCCACGTTCTCGAGCGAGACGGGGGTTCCCTCGAAGAGGTCCTCGAAGTGACGGAGGTAGGACTCGCGGATCTCGGCGACGGGACGGTCGGTGAAGCCGGCCGCGTACAGCGGGTCCGACTCGGCGTCGTGTTCGGCGGGGCCGATGAACGCGAGCGCCTGCGGCAGCGTCTCCTCGAGCGTCGACTGGATGACCTCGGCCTCCTTCTCGGCGAGGCTCTCGAGGCGGGCGTCGTGGTACTCCAGGTGGAAGTACTCGTCCTCGCCCATCTTCGTCACCATCCCGCCGAAGTCCTCGTGGTCGATCGCATCGAGCAGGTACCACGCGGCGCGGTCGGCGGTGGCCATCGTCGCGAGGTATGCGGGCCACTCGCCCTCGATCGAATCGAGGCTGGCGACGTTGTTGACCGCCTCGGGATCGCGGTGTCCGTCGAGCCAGTCCGAGTCGCGTCCCTGGTCCTCGAGGAGCCGGAAGAGCTGTCGGACGTGTCCGACCTCCTCCTGGGCGGCGCTGGCGCCGCCGATGTCGTCCTCGAGCGAGGGACCGGTCAGGGACCACTGCGCGTAGCGGTGTCCCAGGACGAGCTTCGTGTCCGTGATCGCCTGGACGTAGTCCACGGCGGCGTCGGGCCACTCGCTCATGCCGGCGAGAGCACCTCCTGATCGACGTCGACCTCGTGAACGTCCTCCCGGCGGACGACCGCGAGGAAGTCCCAATCCTCCTCGTCGAAGGTGTTGTGCGCGTACAGCTTCGCGAGCCGATCGCTGTCCGCCTGTACGTTTCCGATGTGGAGCGTCTCATCGCCCTGGTTGATCCGGGCGAAGACTTCGTAATGTCGTGTCATCGTTGTCTGCTGTTTCGGTGTGTCTCGGTGGCTGTGTTACAGGCTGATGCCCGATTCGTTCATCTTCCGGCGGACGTCCGCCGTCAGCATCTCCTTCGACCAGACGGGCTCCCAGACGACGTCCACGTCGACCGAGTCCACCCGGTCGTACACGAGCAGGCAGCTCTCGATGTCGTTGTGGATCATGTCGTAGGCGGGACAGCCCATACAGGGGAAGGTCATCTCGACGTCGACGTGGCCGTCCGCGTAGTCGACGTCGTAGATCATCCCCATCTCGACGAGGCTCACCGGGATGTGCGGGTCCGGGATCTCGTCGACGACGTCCCAGACCTCCGCCTCGAAGCCCGTCGCGTCCCGGCGGCGACGTTCGATGAAGTCGCTGGAGGTCGCGGGAGCCGTGGAGTCGTCCGGCGTCGAGTCGTCCGGCGTCGGGGTGCTACAGGACATCTTACACCTGCACTTCGACGGTCTTCGACTGGATCAGGTCGACGTACTTCTCGTTGGCCGGGCCGCGACCGCGCCAGCGGTCGATGACGTCGTCCCAGGAGATCGGCTCGTCGAAGCGCCACTCCTTGTTCTCCTCGTCGAAGGCGACCGGGAACTCGTAATCGAGGACGTACTCGTCGGCCTCGTCGTCGTAGTGGGCCGGAACGTCGAGTTCGAGCTCGTTCATCAGCGGCATCGCGCGCTCGAGCCAGTCCTCGCGCAGCTCGTCGTTCGTCTTGCCCTTGATGCGGTACTCGAGCTGCTCGTCGTGTTTCTTCTTGTCGTCCGGCAGGCCGAACCACTCGATCGCCATCGGGAACATCCAGTCGATGGCGTCCTGGAGCTTCGCGCGCGTCTTGTCGCTTTTGTTGGCGAGCCGGCGCATCCAGGTCTCGCCGTGGCGCAGGTGGAACTGCTCCTCCTTGTTCACCTTCGTGAGCGCGCGCTTCCAGGGCGCGTAGGAGGTGTTCTCGTGAACGTCGCTGAGGAGGACGATCCCCGCGCGGTCGAACATCCCGTGCGCGCTGACGAGCTCCGCGAAGTTGTCGATGTGCTGGTCGAACCCGTACGTGTTCCGGAACTCGTGCGGTTCCCGCTCGTAGATGAGGTCGTGGCGGTCCTCGCCGAGGTCCTCGAGGAGTCGATAGGCGATGTGGCCGTGGCCGAGCTCGTCCTGGATGACGCTGATACAGGACGCGCGGGCGTCCATCGACGGCGCGTTGAGCGACTGCTCGTAGTAGGCGGGCGCGCTCATCAACTCGGTGTCGCCCGAGACGGTGAGGATCTGCTTGAGCGCCTTCTCGTAGCCCTCAGTCATCTCGTCGCGCGACTCGATCATCTTCCCGTTCTGTACTTGCTCTTTGAGTTTCGCTTCCGTGGGCATAGCTGACTCGCTATGAATGCGTTAGCCACCGAGGGTTATAATCCTTTTCTGTATACGAACGGCGTAACTGACCGCCCGAACGCGGCGGTCTCGGACGGGCGAGCCGACCGTCGCGGAGGGCGACTTTTTTAATCCTCGGCGTCATTCGGGCTCGTATGACCTACGAGGTTCGACACGCCGAGTCCGACGATGGCGAAGAACTCCTCGAGCTCTGGCACGGATTCACCGAACACCTCTCGAAGTACGACGAGCGCTACCGGCACAAGGAAAGCGCCAACGATCGGTGGCTGAAGTACTTCGAGAACCAGCTGCTCAACTCCAAATACGGCACCGTCGTGGTCGCCGAAGACGCCGACTCCGGCGACCTCGTCGGAGTTCTCGAAGCGCGCGTGCGGGGCAATCACCCGATCTTCCGCCTGAAGAATCACGGCTACATCAACGGACACTACGTTATGGAGGACCACCGCAACGAGGGACTCGGCCGACGGATGGTCGACGTCGCCCACGAGTGGTTCGCGGAGGATCCCCGCGAGGTTGACTTCTACCGCGTCGACGTGATGCACGGCGACGAGGACTCCGCCGAGTTCTACCGCAATCAGGGCTTCGAGCCGGTCGAACACGTCTACGAACGGCGCGTCGACGAGGACGCCTAAGCATGGTCGAGACCCACACCGTCGAGTTCGTCGACCTCGACCGGACGATCGAGGTCGCGGAGAACGAACCGATCCTGGAGGCCGCCGAGGCCGCCGGGATCGACATGCCCTACCAGTGCCGGATGGGCGTCTGTGGCGTCTGTTCGGCCAAGCTCGCCGGCGACAGCGACCCGAGCGACGTCGATCAGACCGAGGGAATGTTCCTCTCCGACTCCGAGAAGGAGGAGGGATACGTGTTGACATGTATCGCGAAGCCGCGTGCCGACCTCAAGCTCGAGACGGACCGCGGTCCCTGAACGGAAATCGACGCACGGCGGTCGGTGGACCGCCTAACAGACGCCCGACGTGGGCCGCCGATCCGTCGATGTCGATGCGGTCGACCGTCGGTTCTCAGTCACCGTCCCGCCCGAAAGCGGGGCTTGTCGATGGACACCCGTTCCGACCGATCCTCCTGGCAGACGAGTAGCCGCCAGTTACGTTCAGCCTCGCTGGCCGTGGGGCGAGGTGACGTGTCGCCCGTCCGTGCGGGGCAACGGCCTTCGTGCGAGGCAACGGCCTCCGTGCGGGGCAACGGCCTCCGAACGGAGGATCCGAAGCCGACGTTCTTCGCCGTCGCAAAGTCGCTTAGCGACTTTGCTGCCCGTCGGATGTCATCCGACGACCGCGTTGGAGCCAGCTCCGCCGCGATCCACACCATCCGAGTTCCACTGCCGGTTCGCGGAGCACCGAGGCACCGCGTGTTCCCGACCACCGACGTGTGTCCGTCGTTGGTGTATACGTATATCGTATACACCACCCGATCGATCGGGATAGTTCGTCGCCCATCCGTTCGTGTCCCCGGTTCGATCGGGGCGGTCCCCGCGTGACCAGCCTACCTTACAACCGTATAGTTGTGATAATAGGGGCCGGCGTCGCTGAGGGACGGACGATCCGGCGGCCGTTTCCGTATACGCTCTCGTATACGGTTTCGTATACGCATAGCGGGAGCGACGTCCCCACACGTACCTCGTGACGGCGGATGGGGGAAGTCGCACGAAAAACGCGCCGGTGGACGCCGGATCGACGGCCGATCCGACCGCGTTCGGACGGCGTATTTCGAGGGATTACTGCAGTCGAACGGAAGTTACTGCACGACGCACGAAGTTATTGACGCTCGCGTTCGCGAAGCTCGGTCCGGCGGATCTTGCCCGTCTCGGTCCGCGGGAGGGACTCGACGAACTCGACCGCGCGAGGGTACTTGTATGGGGCGAGCGTGTCCTTGACGTGGTTCTGGATCGTCTCGACGAGCGCGTCGTCGCCCGTGACGTCCTCTGCGGTGACGACGAACGCCTTCACGATCTCGCCGCGCTCCTCGTGCGGGCTGCCCACGACGGCGACCTCCGCGACCTCCGCGACCTCCTCGACGACGGCCTCGACCTCCGGGCCGGGGATGTTGTATCCGCTGGAGACGATGAGGTCGTCGTTGCGGGACTTGTACTCGAAACGGCCGTCCTCGCGCTGGACGAAGATGTCGCCCGGCAGCGACCAGCCGTCCTCGACGGCGTCCTCCTGTTTTTCCGGTCGATTCCAGTACTCGACGCCGGTCGGGCCGCGAACGGCCAGCAGTCCGGCCTCGCCGCGTTCACACTCCTCGCCCGTGTCCGGGTCGATGATCTTCGCCTCGTAGCCGGGGACCGCGAACCCGGTCGCGCTCGGGTCGATCTCCTCGTCGTGCCGGTGGCTGATGAAGATGTGGAGCATCTCCGTGGTGCCGATCCCGTCGAGGAGCTTGATGCCGTACTCCTCCTTGACGTTCTCGAAGGTGGTCGGCGTGAGCGGCTCGCCGGCGCTGAGCCCGAGCCGGAGCGAGGAGAGGTCGTACTCCTCGGTGGCGTCCGGGTGCTGGGAGAGCATCTGGTTGTAGCCGGTCGGGATCGAACACATCACGGTGATGCCGTGATCCTCGGTGGCCTCGAGGAGGTCCTCCGGCGAGGCGTTCTCGACGAGGCTCACGCTCGCGCCGAAGCGGAGCGGGAACGTGACCAGGTCCCCGTAGCCGTACGCGAACGGCAGGGGCGGGTTGCCGCCGAAGACGTCGTCGGCGGTCGGCTCGATGCAGTAGCGTGCGTACCCGTCCGCCGTCGCGAGGACGTGCCGGTGGGTGTGGATCGCACCCTTCGGCCGACCGGTCGTGCCGCTCGTGTACAGCATCAGAGCCAGGTCGTCGCGCTCGGTGGGGTACGCCTCGAGTTCGGGGCTGGCGTCCGCGAGGAGCTCGTCGTAGTCGTGATGGTCGTGTTCGACGCCGTTGCGCTGGGCCACGATCACGTCCTCGACGGTGTCGAGGTCGGGCAGCGCGTTATTGACCTCCTCGAGTAGGTCGTCGTAGACGACGACCGTCGACGCCTCGGCGTTGTCGATGATGTACCGCAGTTCCTTGGCGCGCAGTAGCTTCATCGACGGGAGCGCGACCGCGCCGATCTTCTGGACCGCCAGACAGGTGACGATGGCTTCGGGACGGTTCGGGAACCGGGCGACGACGCGGTCGCCGGCCTCGACGCCGAGGTCGGACAGCGCGTTCCCCATCCGGTTGACACGCTCCTGCAGCTCGGCGTAGGTGATCTCCTCGTCCTCGAAGTGGATCGCCACGGCGTCGCCGTGACCGTTGCGCACGTGGACGTCGACGAGCTGTTCGGCGGCGTTGATCTCCTGCGTGTAGTGGAGTTCCGGGAGCGGGTGGATGTAATCCGGTCGGTCCGACTCGTCCGGAAGGTACTCCTGTGGTACTGATGGCTGCATCTACCCTATCTCATGATAGTTCGTCGCGTTATACTTGTTGGTTTTCCCCAGCCATATTTGCCGCCTCATCCGGCAACCATTGCTCCCGTTTCGGGCGGCGCGGGGCAACCCACGTCGAGGCGGTCACACCTCCTCGCGATCGGCGGAAGGTATAAACGCCTCAACGGACCACCGGTCGATATGGACGTCGTATCGCGACCGCCGAGCGCGTCGAGTGGAGTCGAACCGCCGGTCCCCGTCGGTCGATCCCGGGGATGCGGACGACGGCGATGATGGCCGAGTTCGATACCGAGCGCGTGCACGAGGAAGTCCGCATCGAGCGCCTCGCCGGGCGTGACGGCAGGAGCGGCCGGAACACGGAGCGCGACGGGGACCGCCGCGGTCGCGTCGCCAGGCTGGTGATGGAGCGAGGCGACCGCCGGCTGAACGTGTTCCGGCCGCCCAAGCTCGAGGCGATGGCCGCGGCGGTCGAGGCGCTGGCCGACGAGGTCGACTGCCTGGTAGTGTACGGCGAGGGTGAGTTCTCCGCGGGCGCGGACCTGGAGTTCATCCGCGAGGCGCCGGCGGAGATGCGGCCGGTCACGATCGACACCATCGCGGCGGCCTCGAGCCGGTACATCCGCGCCGTTCGGGAGTTTCCCGGACCGGTGATCTCCGCCGTGACCGGGGTCGCGGCCGGCGGCGGGCTCGGCTTCATGCTCGCGTCGGACCTCAACTACCTCCACGAGTCGGCGACGCTGGACACCGCCTTCGCTCGGATCGGCCTGACGCCGGACAACGCCATCTCCTTCTTCCTCGTCAAGACGGTCGGCCCGTACAAGGCCCGCGAGCTGCTGTTCGATCCCGAACCGATCGACGCAGCGGAGGCGGTCGACCTCGGCTTCGCGAACGCGGCCTACGGCGGCTCGGCCGAGGCGTTCCTCGAGACCGTCACCGACCGCGCGCGCGAGCTCGCGGCCGGCCCGACCGACGTTCACGCCGAGACGAAGACGCTCGTCGACGCCTCCTACGAGGGTCGGCTGAGCCAGCATCTCGAGCAGGAACGCACCGCGATCAAGCGGATGAGCGGGACCGACACCTTCGACGAGGGGCTCGACGCGTTCCTCGAGGGCCGCGACCCCGAGTGGGACTGAACCGCGTTGGGGACTGAACCGCGTTGGCTCGAGCCGGTTGCCTGCGCACGCAACGGCTACCCCGTACGCGCCGGCGCGCAGGATCGATCGATACAAGTCGACGTCCGTCGAGCGACCACCTATCGATGACCGACCAGACGCCGACCTTCGACACGCTCGATGTCACCGTTTCCGAGGACGGAATCGCGACCGTCAGACTGGCAAACGACCCGGTGAACGCGATCAGCCAGCCGATGCGCCACGAACTGGCCGACGCGCTCGACGTCCTCCGGGAGGACCGGGTCCGCGTCGTCGTCTTCGCGGGCACCCCGAAGGTGTTCTCGGTGGGTGCCGACGTCGGGCTCTTCGAGGAGGCTCAGGAGTGGACCACCGCCGAGTTCCGGCGCAACTCCCGCGTCCTCGGCCGCGTCTTCGACGGGCTCGAGACGATCGAAAAGCCCGTGATCGCCGCGATCGAGGGCACCTGCGTCGGCGGCGGCCTCGAGCTCGCGCTCGCGTGCGACGTCCGGATCGTCGCCCCCGACGCGACGCTCGGGTTCCCGGAACACAACATCGGCCTCATCCCCGGGCTCGGCGGCTGCTCCCGCTTCGTCCAGCTCGTCGGTCCCGGCGTCGCCAAGGACCTGATCTTCTCCGGCGAGCTGATCGACGGCGCGGAGGCGGCCGACGTCGGCCTGGTCGAACGCGTGGAGGACGACCCCGCCGCCGCCGCCGCGGCCTACGCCGAGGACCTGCTTGAGGGGCCGCCGCAGGCGCTCGGGCTGGCCAAGCGGGCGGTCAACACGGCGCGCGACACTGACACCCGGACCGCCGGGTTCGTCGAGTCGCTCGCCCAGAGCACGCTGTTGAAGACGGCGGACCACGAGGAGGGCGTCGCGGCGTTCCGTGAGGATCGGGATCCGGAGTTCACCGGGGAGTGACTGCCCGGAGTTCACCGGGGAGTGACTGCCCGGAGTTCACCGGGGTGTGACCGCCTCAGCGTCCCCGGTTAGGCGTCGTTCCACTCGGGGTCGCGGTCCTCGAAGAACGCCGCGATCCCCTCGTCCTTGTCGGCGGTGGCGAACAGCTGGCTGAACAGCTCGGCCTCGTATTCGATGCCGTCCTCGAGCCCGAGTTGCCCGCTCGCCCGGACCGCGTCCTTGGCGAACTCGAGCGCCACGAGGCTCTTGTCGGCCATCATTCCCGCCAGCTCGGCGACTCGCTCGTCGAGCTCGTCGGGCTCGTACACCTCGTCGACGAGGCCGATCTCGGCCGCCTCCGCGGCGTCGATCAGCTCGCCGGAGAGGATCAACCGCAATGCCTGCCCGGTGCCGACGATCCGGGGGAGCCGCTGCGTGCCGCCGCCGCCGGGGATGATACCCAGGTTGATCTCGGGCTGGCCGAGCTTCGCGCGCGTGGAGGCGATCCGAACGTCACACGCCTGCGCGAGCTCGCAGCCACCGCCCAGCGCGTGGCCGTTGATCCGGGCGATCACGGGCTTCGAGAGCTCCGCGACGCGCTCGTAGATCCGGGGGCGCTCGCTGACCTCGCGCTGGTCGATCGCGTCCCGGTCGCGGAACTCGCCCACGTCCGCGCCCGCGACGAACGCCTTCCCCTCGGGGTCGCCGGTCACCACGACGACCCGGACCGAATCGTCGTCGTCGACCGCCGCGAGGACGCTCGAGAACTCCTCGCGGACCGTCGCATCGAGCGCGTTCCGCGCGTCCGGTCGCGAGATCGTGATCGTCGCGACACCCTCGGCGAGGTCGTCGACCGCCACGTCGACGGTGTCACAGTCGGCTGCGGCTTCGATGACATCGGCATCGTCGGTCGCGGCGGTCGCATCCGCGGCGGACGCGTCCGCGTCGGCGTCGTTTCCAGTCATCGGTCGTCGTCCCCGCTGACGCCGACGACCTCGCCGTCCTCCCAGACGTAGAAGCCCTCGCCGGACTTCTTCCCGAGCTTGCCCGCGCGGACCTTGCGTTTGAGGGTCTGTGGCGGCTTGAACCGTTCGCCGAGCTCCTCGCGGAGGTACTCGAGGATGTCGAGGCGGACGTCGAGTCCGACCACGTCGGTCAGCTCGAGGGGGCCCATCGGGTGGTTGTAGCCGAGCTCCATCGCCTGGTCGATGTCCTCGGCGGAGGCGACGCCCTCCTCGAGCATCCGGATCGCCTCGACGCCGAGCGCGACCCCGAGTCGTGAGGAGGCGAACCCCGCGGTATCGGTGACCGTCACCGGCTCCTTGTCGATCTCCTCGACGAGATCGGTCGCCGCGGCGAGCGTCCCCTCGCTCGTCTGTTCGGCGACGATGATCTCCACGAGCCCCATAATGTGGACGGGATTGAAGAAGTGGAGCCCGACCGCGCGCTCGGGGCGCTCCAGGGCGTCGGCGATCGCCGTCATCGACAGCGAGGAGGTGTTGCTGGCGATGATCGCGTCGTCGGCGACGTGTTCCTCCACGTCCGCGAAGGTGTCGCGTTTGAGGTCGAGGTCCTCGGGGACGGCCTCGATCACGAACGACGCGTCCGCGACCGCGTCCGCGAGGTCGGTCGTCGTGTCGATACGGTCGAGGGCCGCGTCCGCCTCGGCCTGCGTCAGCTTGTCGCGCTCGACGCCGCCCTGCAGGTTCTTCTCGATCGCGTCGACCCCGTCATCGAGGATCCCCGTCTCGATGTCGCGGATCGTGACGTCGTGGCCCGCCATCGCGGTCACCTGTGCGATACCGTGTCCCATCGTGCCGGCTCCGAGTACGGTAACGTTCATCAGTCATAGCTTGCCGAACGGACTCATTAAGATTGTCATACCGAGCAACGGCGAGCGTCGTCGAAGCCGAAATTTCCCCGGTATATAAATGATGAATTCTATACACGTCTACGAAATATACTAATTCAGATACTTGCGAAGAGGGCGTAAATAGCACACATTTGAGAGGTTTCACTAACGACGACGTGAGTTATAAATGGTTGTTGGATACACATACGATCCATAAACCGTACGTAGACGCATCATTGACCGTTTATACGACGCGTTAGTTCCGGGAGACGCATTTTACGGATGGCGGATCCGACACTGATCGCGCAGTGATATGAGTTAACTCGGGGGAACTACCAGTCATTTTTAAATGATCGGTGTCAGGAACGTCTCGCGTAACGGGCGACTTCAGACGATGGGACAACGACGTCCCGGGGACGAGCGGGACGCGTGTTCACGCAGCGGGCAGGTGGGTTTCGGAGACGGCCGAATCGGCCGCCATATCAGGACTGCCCACTCGCATCGAGTGTGGGGAGATGTAAAGTGGACGCGGGGGATTCCCCGTCGACCGGAAGCGACGGTGTTTTTATATAGAGCGTCGTGGACGTTCGAAGGATCGACCCCTCACGCCGTGCTACAACGGGACGCGCTCGGCTCCGTCGGCCGCCTCGCGGGCGGCGTCGCGCAGCCAGTCGGGTTCGATGTCGGCGATCTGCTCGCGGCCGGCCCGCGTCTCGACCCGGTCGGGCGCGAACCGGTCGCAGCCGACCGTGATGTCGGCGGTGTCGCGGGTGCCGATCCGCTCGGCCCGCTCGACGATCGTCGGCTTGTCGAGCGTGAGCAGCGGCCGGTGGATCGGAAAGTCGGTGACGGAGTCGAGCACGGAGAGGTTCTGTGTGGTCTGGCTCGACTTCTGGCCGATCACCTCCCCCGTGACGACTCCGGTGGCGCCGCGGTCCGCCGAGATATCCGCGGCGACCCGGTACATGAACCGGCGGAAGACGAGCATCCGACCCTGCTCGAGCGTCCCTGCGAGCCGCCGACAGACATCGCCGGCGTCGACGACGTGGATCGCGTCGAGATGGTTCGGGGCGTACTCCGCCAGGGTTCGAGCCGCCTCCTCGGCCCGGGCGCGGTGGTCCGGACCGCCGAAATCGCCCAGGTCGAGATAGACCGGCGTGACCGGCGCGCCGCGCCGCATCACCTCGAAGGCGGCCACCGGCGAGTCGATCCCGCCCGAAAGCAGGGCGATCAGGGGCCGCTGGCTCCCCAGCGGGAGCCCGCCCGGCCCCGGATGCTTCTCGACGAAGACGAACGCCTCCTCGTCGGCGACGTCGGCGCGGAACGTCACGTCCGGGTCCTCCAGGTCCACGGTCGGGTCCCGGTCCGTGACCGCCTCGAAGACCGCGCTGCCCCCCTCGCGCTCGAGGTCCTCGCTCGTGAACGGATGGTCGCCGACGCGGTTGACCCGGACCGCGAAGCTTCCGCCGTCGAACCGGTCGGCCGCGACGGTCGCCAGCGCGTCCGTGACCGCCGTCGCCGTGGGAGCGACGGTCACCGCCGGGCTCGCGGAGACCACGCCCGGCGCGTCGGTCGCGGCGTCGACGGCGGCGGCGACGGTCCCCGGATCCGGATGGTCGTCCGGCGACGACGCCGCGTCGGAACCGGCCCCGGACCCCGTCGGCTCCAGAATCGGCCGGTTTCGGCGGTGTCGAACCGACGCGTCGATCCCGCGGTCGGCGAGGAGCGCGCGCAGGTTCCGGCCGAGCTGCGACTGCATCTCGTACCGGACGCGCTCGCTCTTGGTGCCGATGGCGCCGACGCGGACGAGGACGGCGTCGGCTCCCGGCGGCACGCGGGCGGCGCCGATCGGCGGAGCGGGACCGGTCGTCATCGACGATGCTAGACGAGGGGTGGATATATGGGCGGCGGAATCGAGCGTCGACTATGGATCCGAACCTGGACCGGTTCACGTCCCGACGCTCGACGGTGTACGGGCAGCGTGGCGTGGTCGCCACGAGCCAGCCGCTGGCCGCGCAGGCCGGCATCGAGACCCTCCGCGACGGAGGCAACGCCTTCGACGCGGCCGTCGCGACCGCGGCGGCGCTGAACGTGGTCGAGCCGACCTCGACCGGCCTCGGCGGCGACGTCTTCGCGCTCTACCGCACCGCCGACGACGAGGTGGGCGCGATGCGCGCCTGCGGCGGCGCGCCGGCCGACGCGACGATCGAGGCGGTCCGCGACCGACTCGGCCCCGACGCCGACGGGATGCCGTTTCGGGGTCCACACACGGTGACCGTCCCCGGAACCGCCCGGGGCTGGGAGGCGACCGCGCGGGAGCTGGGTCGCAAGCCGCTCGACGAGCTGCTCCAGCCCGCGATCCGCTACGCGACCGAGGGGTTCCCCGTCTCCGAGGTCGTCGCCTCCCAGTGGGAACACGGCGAGGAGGTCTTCGAGACCGACCACGCGCGCGCTGCGTTCCTCTTCGGGGACGCCGCCCCGAAGGCCGGCCAGTTCGTCACGCTGCCGAAGCTCGGCGAGTCGCTCCGCCGGGTCGCCGAGGACGGCGCCGACGTCGTCTACGAGGGCGGGATCGCCGAGGCGATCGCGACCGCGGTGCAGGAGCAGGGCGGGTTCCTGACCGTCGAGGACCTCGCCGACTTCTCGGTCGAGTGGCCCGACCCTGTTTCGACGACCTACAACGGGGCGACGGTCCACGAACTGCCGCCGAACAACCAGGGGCTCATCGCGCTCGAGGCGCTGAACGTCGCCGCCGAGCTCGACGCCGGCGAGTGCGCGTACGGCTCGGTCGACCGGGTCCACCGGCTCGCGGAGGCGATGAAGGTCGCGTTCCACGACGGCCATCGGTACATCACCGATCCCGACTACGAGGACCACCCGCCGCTCGGATCGACGGAGTGGGCCCGACGGCGCGCCCAGGAGGTCGGCCCGCGTGCGAATCACGACGTCTCCTTCGGGGTCCCGAACGCGAACGCGGAGGACGCCGACACCGTCCTGTTGACCGTCGCAGACGACGAGGGGAACGTCGTCTCCTACATCAACTCCCGGTTCGCTGGCTTCGGATCGGGGCTCGTGGCCGGCGAGACGGGGATCGCCCTGCAGAACCGCGGCGCCTCGTTCTCGCTCGACCCCGACCACCCGAACGCGCTCGAGCCGGAGAAGCGCCCCTTCCACACCCTCATTCCGGGGATCGCGCGGCTCGGCGATGCCGACTGGGCGGCTTTCGGCGTGATGGGTGGCTACATGCAGCCCCAGGGCCACCTCCAGGTGATCACGAACGTCGTCGACTACGGAATGCCGATCCAGCGCGCGCTCGACGAGCCGCGCTGGCGATACCGGGAGTCGGGGGAACTCGCGCTCGAACCGCAGTTCGACGACGAGCTCGCCGCCGGACTCGTCCGGCGGGGCCACCGGGTTCGAACCCTCACCGCGAGCGAGTTCGGCGGGGCACAGCTCGTCCGGAACGACGACGGCGTGCTCTCGGGGGCGACCGACCCGCGAAAGGACGGCAACGCGCAGGGATACTGACCGTCGTCCCCGAGCGCCGCAAGCGATCGTCGCCGGCCGAACCCGGTGGACGACCGATCGATCCCGTCACGTTTTGGACGCCGGCCGCGAGAGTGCCGGCATGAACGTCAACGAGAGTCCCGAAATGAACGTCATCGTCACCGGCGGCCGCGGGACCTCCGGTCGCTGGATCGTCGACGCGCTCACGGCCGACCACGACGTCACGTGTCTGGACCGCGAGCTCCCGGCGAACGGCGGCCATCCGGACGTGGAGTACCGGGCGCTCGACCTCACGGACGCGGGCGGGACCTTCGACGCGATCACCGCGATCGACCCCGACGCGGTGGTGCATTGGGCCGCGATCCCGGTCGCCGGAACCCATCCCGGCGTCGACCTCTACCGGAACAACACGCTGGCGGCCCACAACGTGCTCACGGCCGCCGGACGCGTCGGCGCGGACGTCGTCCAGGCGTCCTCGGACGGCGCCTACGGCTTCTTCTTCGCCGCCGAGACGCCGGTTCCGGACGAGCTCCCGATCACGGAGAACCACGCGCTGCGTCCGGAGGACCCCTACGGGCTCTCGAAGGTCGTGGGCGAGGAGATCGCCGAGACGGTCGCGCGCCGCGACGGCGTCTCGATCGCCTCGATCCGGCCCTCCTGGATCCAGGAGCCGGGATCGTACCCCTGCCGGGATCCGGACTACGTCACGGACCGGTCCGCCGGCGCCGGCAACTACTGGTCGTACGTGGACGTCCGGGACGTGGCCGACCTCGTCGTCGCCGCGCTCGCGGGCGTCACCGCGCCGGCGGGTGATGACGGGGCAACCGACGTCGAAACCGCGATCGAGGGCCACGAGGCGTTCAACTGCGTCGGCCCCGACAACGCGCTGGGGGAACCGCTTCGGGACCTGATGCGGGATCACTACGGCCGGCTGCCCGAGGACTGCTCGGTCGAGGGGGACGCGTCGGCCTACTCGACGGCCAAGGCGGAGCGGCTGCTCGGCTGGGAACCGACCCGGCCCTGGCGCGACGCCGCGGACGAGCCGGTCGAGCCGCCCGCGGTCTGATCGACGTCGCGTAACCGAGGCTACAGCTTCGTATACGGAATCCGTTCCCGACATACACGAAAAATTTTTACTTCGTTGCGCCGACCCTTCAGTAGAGACTCGTTGTCATGTCACGAAACCTCTTCACCGAATCGGAGTACGAACGGCGCGTCGAACGCACGAGGGAACGCCTGCGCGAGGAAGGGCTCGACGCGATCGTGGTCGCCGACCCGGCGAACATGAACTACCTCGCCGGCTACGACGGCTGGTCCTTCTACGTTCATCAGGCCGTGATCGTCACCCGGGAGCGCGACGAGCCGGTGTGGGTCGGCCGGGACATGGACGGCAACGGCGCCCGCGCGACCACGTGGCTCTCCGAGGAGAGCATCCGGGCGTACAGCGACGACCACGTCCACTCGCCGTACGACCTTCATCCGATGGACTACGTCGCGGGCGTCCTGGAGGACCTCGGGGTCGCGGACGGCCGGATCGGCCTGGAGATGGACGCCTCCTACTTCACCGCGAAGTCGTACACGCGGCTACAGTCGAACCTCCCCGACGCCGACTTCGAGGACGCCACGCTGCTGGTCGGGTGGATCCGCATTAAGAAGTCCGAGCAGGAGCTCGAATACATGCGCGAGGCCGCCCGCATCTCGGAGGAGGCGATGCTGGCCGGCCTGGACGCGATCGATGCCGGCGTCCCCGAGTACGAGGCCGCCGCGGCGATCTACGAGCGCCTGATCCGCGGAACGGACGAATACGGCGGCGACTACCCCTCGATCGTGCCGCTGATGCCCTCCGGCGACCACACCGGCACGCCCCATCTCACCTGGACCGACCGGCCGTTCAGCGACGACGAGCTCGTGCTCATCGAGCTGTCGGGCTGCCGGCACCGGTACCACTCGCCGCTGGCGCGGACCGCCTACGTCGGCGACCCGCCCGCGGAAGTGCGGGAGACGGCCGAGGTCGTCATCGAGGGGATCGAGGCCGCCCTCGACGCCGTCGAGCCCGGCGTCACCTGCGAGGCCGTCGAGAAGGCCTGGCGGGAGACGATCGCCCAGTACGGCCTCGAGAAGGAGGACCGGATCGGCTACTCGATGGGGCTCGGCTACCCGCCGGACTGGGGCGAGCACACCGCCAGCATCCGACCCGGCGACGAGACCGTCCTCGAGGAGGACATGACGTTCCACATGATCCCGGGCATCTGGGAGGACGACTTCGGCGTCGAGCTGTCGGAGACGTTCCACGTGACGGCCACCGGCGCCGAGCCCCTCGCCGACTTCCCGCGCGAGCTGTTCACGATCTAGCGGCGGTCGTCGGATCGCCAAAGCCAGTCGATCGCGAGTGACGATCGAAACACGGTTCCACGCGGCCCGCCAACGTTCGGCCATCAATGGGCCTCGTGAACGAGCTCGCCGCCGACGTCAAAGGGGCGATCCGGGATCCGACGGACGAGCAGAAGGCGATCCTGGTGGCGATCCTCGCCATCATCGTCGTCGACCGGTACGCCTGGTATCACGACATCCCGTTCGTCGTCCAGACGACCGCCGCGGTCGGCGCCGGGTTCATCGTCTTCATCGCCGTGAGCTTCCTCATCTCCGGACAGTTTCCGCCGGACGACGGGAGCGACGACCACGACGACGCGGAGTGACGACGACAGAGAGTGACGACGGGCGTGGTGCGAGATGTCGACCGGATCGGGACGCGACTTCCCGCCGAACACGTTCCAAACCGTTTATACCGGCCGCGAGGGAAGCGGAGGTATGCCTCGTGAGCAAAAGCAGGTTCGCGAACTGCAAGAGGGCAGCTACGTGATGATGGAGGAGTCGCCGTGCAAGATCAACCACTACAGCACCGCGAAGCCGGGGAAACACGGCAGCGCCAAGGCCCGCATCGAGGGCAAGGGCGTCTTCGACGATAAGAAGCGGTCCCTCTCCCAGCCCGTCGACGCGAAGGTCTGGGTCCCGATCATCGAGCGTAAGCAGGGCCAGGTCGTCTCCGTCTCCGGCGACGACGCCCAGGTGATGGACCTGGACACCTACGAGACGTTCACGATGCGCATCCCCGAGGACGAGAGCCTCGCCTCCGACGACGAGATCGAGTACCTCGAGTACGAGGGACAACGGAAGATCGTCGGATAATCGAGATGTTCCCGGGAGCGACGACCGATCGCGAGGCTGCCTCCTACGTGGTCGTCGGCGCTCCCCTCGATGCCACGACCACCTTTCAGCCGGGCACCCGGTTCGGACCGGATCGCGTCCGGCAGTTTTCCGAATCCTACGACGATTACGACCATCGGACGGCGAGCCGCTTCACCGACCTGAGCGTCCACGACGCCGGCGACGTCCACCCGTGGGACGACGTTTCCGCCTACCTCGATCACCTCGCCGCCGAGCTCCGGAGCGTCGTCCTCGACGACGCCGTCCCGGCGACGATCGGCGGCGAGCACACCGTCACCTACGCCGGCGTCGAGGCCGTCGATCCCGACGTCCTCGTGGTGCTCGACGCCCACCTCGACCTCCGGGACGACTACGCCGGGAACGACTGGAACCACGCCTGCGTCACCCGCCGGGCGCTCGATACCGTCGACCACGCGTACGTGGTCGGCGCCCGCACCGGCTCGCCCGCCGAGTGGGAGCGCGCCGAGGCGGACGACGTGACGGTCGTCCCGCCCGAGGACGTCGGCGAGTGGATACGGTCGATGCAAGCGGACGGCGTCCTCGACGGCGACTCGGCCTACCTCTCCGTCGACATCGACGCCGCCGACCCCGGATACGCGCCCGGTACCGGCACGATGGAGCCGTTCGGCCTCTCACCGCGGGAACTGCGGGACGCGGTTCGGGCGGTCGCGCCACACGCCGGCGGCGTCGACGTCGTCGAGGTGAACGACCGCGACGACGGCCAGACTGCGGCGCTCGCGGGGAAGCTCCTTCGCGAGTTCGTGTTCACGCACGCGGCCACACGTCGGGACTGACGGTCATCCACGCGGCCACACGTCGGGACTGACGGGGAACACCCGGAGCGTTATCGGTCCGGCGCGGGGGGCAGGCGACGTTTGTGCGCGCTTGCCGCGTGAAGATCGACGACCGTCTCGACCTGCTCGGGTTCGACGCCGAGCTCACGGACCGTGGCGTCCTTCGAAAGGGGACCGTGGACGTGGGTCGCGAGGATCGCGTCCAGGGTGTCGTAATCGACGCCCATCTCCGATTCGTCGGTCTGGCCGGTCCACATTCCGGCGGTCGGCGTCTGCATCACCAGGTCGCGGGGAACCCCGACGTGGGCGGCCAGCTGGCGCACCTGCATCTTGTAGAGGTTGCCGATCGGGTTGCAGTCGACCGCCTGGTCGCCGTACTTGGTGAAATAGCCCGTCGCGGCCTCCGACCGGTTGCCGGTCCCGAGAACGATCCGGTTCTCGGCGTTGGCGACGAAGTAGTTGAGCACGGCCCGGGTCCGGACGTAGACGTTTCCCTTCGCGGTCGCGTCCTCGGCCGCCGCCGGATAGCGATCGAAGATCGTCTCGGCGATGGGGTCGATCTCGACGACGTCGTAGTCGATCCCCAGCTCCTCGGCGACGCGTTCGGCGTCGCTCATCGTCTCCGGGTCGTTGACCGTCGCGGGCATCGTGATCCCGTGGAGCCCGTCCGCGCCCAGCGCCGTCACAGCGAGGTAGGCGGTGAGCGTCGAGTCGATCCCGCCGGAAAGCCCGAGGACGGCACCCTCGGCGCCGGCGGCCTCGACCGTCTCCGCGATGAACGAGACGATCCGGTCGCGGGTCGTTTCGAGTTCGGCCTCCGAGAGCCGGAGGTCGAGCGGCGGGTCATCGGACAACAGGACGGATCCCTCGGGCGGGTTCGTCATCGCGTCGGGGTTGCAGCGCCGGCGACTAATAGGCTATCGATGGCGCCCATTTCCGGTAGAACGGTCAGTTATAAATACTATGGCCGGACGGACGATCACCGATCGTCGAGGTAACCGTCAGCTTTCGCGATCAGCAGCCCCTCGAGGGTCGCGTCGTTACAGCCGGGGCGTCGGGCGGTTTCGAGCGCCTCGTCGACGCTCACCGCGCGCGGGTCGAGGAACTCGTTCGTGTCCAGGTCCCGTTCGACCGCCTCGAGCCCCCGGGCGAGCACGTAGCCGCGCCGGTGGCGCAACACGCCGGTGGAACACCACACCTCCTGGAGCAGCGTCGTCTCGGCGGGCGCGAAGCCGGTCTCCTCGGCCAGCTCGCGCGCGGCGGCGTCCGCGTAGGACTCGCCGCGCTCGACGATCCCGGCCGGCAGCTCGAGCTGCTGCTGGCGGATCGTGGGTCGGTACTGTTCGACGAACAGGACCTCGTCGTCGGCGATCGCGACCACGACGGTCGCGGGCGGCAGCTCCGCCCAGTAGTAGTCCTTCGCGGTGCCATCGGGCTGCTCGACCCGGTCGTAGCCGGCGGTCAACCAGCCCGTCTCGTACTCGACGGCGACCGACTCGACGGGCCAGTCCGGCTCGCCGGGCAGCGAGTGGCTCCGGCCGTCGGAGAAGGCCGGGAGATCGCGGAGATCGGCGGCCGGTTCGTGCCCGAGCGGCGGGTCGGCGGGCGTCCCGGCTGATGAGGCGGATTCTCCCGCATCCGTCGACTGTCGGTCGGAGCGATCCTCACTCATTGGTTTCGCTCGGGACTCTGGTCACGTCGACGTAATACCGTTCGCCTTCGTGGTCGATCAGGACGCGCCCGTCCTCGCGGACCGCGTCCCGGTTTCGCCGCTGGAGGGCATCCTGCTCGTCGAACGGCGTGTGCGTGAAGTGCTCCTTGATTCCGAAGGGGCCCTCCTGGTAGCCGTCCGACCGGCCGTCACCAGCGTCCGCCGCGACGAGCGCGCTCGTCAGATACGGATACCGGCGGTCGGTCGCGGTCGAGACGTCGACCGCGGGGCCGTCGGCGTCGGTCGGCTCGACGGTGAGGTGGTAGGGGTCGCCCGTGCCGAGATATCCCGGCAGGGCGCCGAGCGCGAGCAGCGCCAGGGCGACGATCGCGATCGCGATCAGGAGGTTCCGCGTGACGCGGCGCATATCGCGCCGATAGGCCGCGGGCGCGAATACGGGTTTCGGGTTCGACGCGGTCGCGGCGAGTCACCCGCAGCGTCGACCGCCGAACGACGCGGCTGGCGTCCTCGTCGTCAAGCGGCGGAACAGGCTTTTGTCGATCCGGACCGGCCGGTCGGTATGGACGCCAGGGTCGACTCGGAGTTCCGGTTCGAGCTGGCGCTGTGTGCGGCCCTCGAGGACCCCGACCGCGTCGTGGCCCGCCAGCTCGGCGGCGCGGTCGCGCGGCCGGGCGCCCGGATCGTCGACGTTTGCGTCCTCGAGCCCGGACCGGCGTTCGCCGACCGGGCGTCGATAACTCCGGCGTCGATCCCCGACGCGGCCCTCGAGGCCGACGTCGGTCCCGGAACCGCCGTCCCGGTCGCCGACGCGTTCGATCTGCCGCCCGAACGAGCACGAAGCGTGGTCGAGACGGCGGTCGAGATCGGCTACCTCGAACGGGAGCGGCGCAGCGGTCGGGACCGCGTTCGCGCGACCGCCCGCTACCCGGACGACTGGGTGGGCGAGCTCGTCGCGATCGAGAACAATCCGGATCTCGGCCGTCCCGGCGACCTGCGGTCGCAGCTCCGGTTCGACGTCGAGCTCGGCCTCTTCGACCGGGTGTGGCTCGCGACGGCCTCCCACGTCACCCGCGCGCATTTAAACCGGATCCCGGAGGCGGTCGGCGTGCAGCGCGTCGACCCCGAGACCGGCGGTCGGGAGGTCGTTCGCGACCCGGAGGTCCTCCCGGTCGAGCGGCCGGGCATCGAGGTCGTCGCCGAGGAGGGCCTTCGAACCGACGTCGAGGTCGTGAGTCCGGCCGCGAAGGCCCGGAAGCGCCGCCGGATCGCGGAGCGGGCCTACGGGAAGGGCTGGCGACCTGACCCGCCGGGGTGTGCCCACGCGAGCACGACCGCGGACGGCGGTCCCTACTGCGATCGGTTCGATCGCGTGGTGGATCCCGGTCGCGACTGCGGGGAGGGCTGTGCGGCACACGAGCCGGCCGACCCGCCCGAAACGGACCACGAAACGCTGCGGGCGGCCAACTCGGCGTGGGTCGCGGAGCCCGACGGCGCGCCGCGCAGGCAGGCGGGACTCGACCGGTTCGGGTAGCGTCGGCCACGACCCCTCGAGGCTGCGGCTGCGGGACGTCCGGCTTCAGCTCAACCGGTATCGTTCGCCGTCGACCGCGAGCGGCTCCTCGAAGGCCTCGTCGACCGGGTAGAAGTGCGCGAGGTGGACCAGCCGCGTCTCGGTCGCGTTCAACTCGTCGGCCAGATCGAGGGCCCCTTCGCGGGTCATGTGCTTCGTGCCGAAGGTGCGCGGCGTGCCGTCCGTGCGCTCGTGACGGCCGCCCATCGGGTGGTGTTCACACAGCGAGGCGGGGACGATGGCGTCGGCCAGCAGCAGGTCGGGGTCGGCGAGAACCTCCCGCGACTCCGCGGGGACGTCGTAGCTCGAGTCGCCGGTCAGCGACAGTTTCGCGCCCGTTTCGGGCTCCTCGATCGCGACGCCGTAGCAGACCAGCGGCGGGTGGTCGACCGGGACGAACCGGACCTCGAACCCGCAGGTCTCGAAGGGCTCGAACGGGTCGTGAGCCGCGACGCCGATCCGGTCCTCGAGGTAATCGTACTTCCGGCGGACGGTGTCGGCGACGCTCTCGTCGGTGACGGGGTCGACCTCGTCGGGAGCGTGGACGGTGAGCGCGTCGAAGACGCGGTAGGCGTTCCCCAGCCCGTCGAGGTGGTCGAAGTGGATGTGCGTGACGAGCCCGGCGTCCGGCAGCGGGACGTCGTTGTCGAGGAACTGCTGGCGGAAGTCGGGGCTGAAGTCGACCAGCAGCGACTCGTCGGTTCCCTCGTGGCGAACGTGGACGGAGAACCGGGAGCGGGAGATCCCCCGGTCGCGGGCGGCCGTACAGGTGTCACAGTCGCAGCCGACGGTCGGCGTCCCGGTGGTGTCGCCGGTGCCGAGCAGCGTGACCTCCATCTCACCGAAAGGTTCGCCGCCACCCGATAAAAACGCGGGGGTGCGCGGTCGCGTCGGGCGGGGGATGGTTCGTGTCCGGCGCAGCGTCCCACCGGCGCAGCGTCCCACCGGCGCAGCGTCCCACCGGCGCAGCGTCCCACCGGCGCAGCGTCCCACCGCCGGGCGCGAGCGTCACCTGCGGCGTGGCTCCGATACGGTTTTGGGTGCCCCGGCGAAAGCGTTGCCAAATGCTGTCGCGTCAATTCGTCCGGGAGAACCCGGAGACGGTCCGCGAGGCCCTGCGGAACAAGGGCGTCGACGTCGACCTCGATCGGATCCTCGAGATCGACGAGGAGTGGCGGGAGCGCAAATCGCACGGGGACGACCTCCGTCACGAGCGCAACGAGGTCTCCTCGCGGATCGGCGAGTTGAAACAGGCCGGCGACGAGGCGGCGGCCCAGGAAGCGATCGAGCGCTCCCAGGAGCTCAAAACCGAGCTACAGGAGATCGAAGAGCGCGCCGACGAGCTGGAGGCCGAACTGGAGGCGGCGCTGCTGGAGCTGCCGCAGATCCCGGACGAGTCGGTGCCGGTCGGCGACGACGAGTCCGAGAACGTCGAGCGCCGCCGCGAGATGTTCGACGACCTGCGCGAGCTGCCCGCGACGGTGACCCCGCATTACGACCTCGGCGAGGAGCTCGGGATCCTCGAGTTCGACCGCGCGACGAAGGTCTCCGGCGGCGGCTTCTACTTCGCGATGGGCGAGGGCGCCCGGCTCGAGCACGCGCTCGTGCAGTTCATGCTCGACGTCCACCGCGAGCAGGGCTACCGCGACGTCTTCCCGCCGCTGCCGGTCGCCAGCCGGTCGATGGAGGGAACCGGCCAGTTCCCGAAGTTCACCGAGGACGCCTACCGGATCGAGGGCTCGAACGAGGAGCCATACGACGAGGACGACCTGTGGCTGCTCCCGACCGCGGAGGTCCCCGTCACCAACCTCCACCGCGAGGAGATCCTCCTCTCGGAGGACCTCCCGCTGAAGTACCAGGCCTACTCGCCGAATTTCCGCCAGGAGGCCGGCGAACACGGCACCGAGACGCGCGGGATCGTCCGGGTCCACCAGTTCAACAAGGTCGAGATGGTGAACTTCGTCCGCCCCGAGGAGAGCGCCGAGCGGTTCGAGGGGCTCCTCGACGAGGCCGAGGAGGTCCTCCGCCGGCTCAAGCTCCCCTACCGGATCCTCGAGATGTGTACCGGCGACCTCGGCTTCACGCAGGCGAAGAAATACGACATCGAGGTGTGGGCGCCCGCCGACGACATGGCCGAGGGCCCCGACCGCGGCGGACGGTGGCTTGAGGTCTCCAGCGTCTCGAACTTCGAGGACTTCCAGGCGCGCCGTGCGGACATCAAATATCGCGAGGAGCACCACGAGTCGGCCGAGTACCTCCACACGCTCAACGGGTCCGGCCTCGCCGTGCCCCGCATCGTCGTCGCGATCCTGGAGTACTACCAGAACCCCGACGGGACGGTCACGGTCCCCGAGGCGCTCCGGCCGTACATGGGCGGCCAGGAGCGGATCGAGGGCCACGATCCGGTCGGCGAGTCCGCGCTCGGGTCGGACGACTGACCGCGGGCCCGAAGCGACGGCCACCCGGCTTGGACGAACGACGGCCACCCGGCTTGGACGAACGACGGCCACCCGGCTTGGACGAACGACGGCCACCCGGCTTGGACGAACGACGGCCACCCGGCTTGGACGAACGACGGCCACCCGGCTTGGACGAACGACCGCGGGTCGGCCGTCGTCCCGAACCACGATCATCGCCCCGAACCGGACCGTGGGTTTTTCTCGAGCGTCCCCATACGCCGGGTATGGATATCGGTCTCGTCGGCGACGGTCCCGCGATCGAGGCGGTCGAGGCGGCGCTCGGCGACGTCGAAGTGAACGTCCTCCCGATGGACGCCGACCCGGACCTCCTCTCGGGGGTCGACTTCGCCGTCGTCGCGGCCACGACCGGCGATCCGGCCTTCGCCGCCGCCAGCGAGGCGCTCGACGCCTGGACCGCGGTCGAGGTCGGCGGGGTCGGCGGCCATCCGATCGAGGGGATCGACGCCGCGGTGACGGTGCTGGACGCGACGTGTTACGACTGCCTCCGCGCACGCGTCGCCGCGGGCGATCCCGAGACGGCGGATCGGCCCACCGGCGTCCGGTCGGCGGTCCGGTACGCCGGTGCGGTGGCCGGCCGACGCACGATCGCCTTCCTGTCCGAGGGGTCCGATGGCCCCGGCGACGCCGTCGTCGAGATCCCCGGCCCGGAGCGAACCCTGCTTCCCGCCCCGGGCTGTGGGTGTGCCGAGGAGACGGCCACCGCCGACTCCCGCTCGACCGCAGTTCCACGAACGCACCGCGAGTCGGCGCTCGGCGAGACGCTCGACCGCGCGGAGCGCGCGGTCGACGACCGGGTTGGCCCGATCGCGGAGGTCGGGGAACGCGAATCGTTCCCGGTGCCGTACTACATCGCGGGGACGGCCGACACCCGCGGCTTCAGCGACGCGCGGGCGGCGGAGTTCGCGGCCGGCGTCGACGTCGACTGGGACGCCGCCTTCATGAAGGCGCTCGGCGAGGGGCTCGAGCGGTACGCGGCCGGCGTGTATCGGTCAGTGGACCACGAACGGGCGCCCGCGAGCGGGGTCGAGAACCCGGTTCGGCCTGCCGACTTCGTCACGCCGGACCCGGTCGCCCTCGACCCGACGGACCCGATCCCGTGGGTGCCCGGCACCCGCCTGGACGCCGACGAGCGCGTGCACCTCCCCGCGGAGTTCGTGCGCTTCCCGCCGCCTTCGGACCGATTCCGCCCCGCCATCACCACCGGCCTCGGCCTCGGATCCTCCGGGGTGGACGCGCTGCTGTCCGGGCTCTACGAGACGATCGAACGCGACGCGACGATGACCGCGTGGTACTCGACGTTCGATCCCCTCGAGCTGTCCGTGGAGGGCCTCACGAACTGGGTCGACGATGATCGCGGTGGACGGGGCGAGGGGTCACGGTCGGGCGACGACGCAGCCGGATCCGAAGGACCAACCGACGACGCAGTCGAAACCGAGGGACCGACCGACGACGCGACGGCACTGGTCGAGCTCCGCAAGCGAGCCCGCGCGGAGGATCTGACGATCGAGACCCTGCTCGTGACGACGGACGTCGACGTCCCGGTCGTCGCCGCGGGCGTCCACCGCGAGGGCGACTGGCCGCGGTTCGCCGCCGGGTCGGCCGCCGACCTCGATCCCCTCGCGGCGGCCCGGTCGGCCGTCTCCGAGGCGCTTCAAAACTGGATGGAGCTCCGGTCGATGGGCCCCGACGCGGCCGCCGAGCAGGGCGGGGCGATCGGCCATCACGCCTCGTTCCCGGACGAGACGCGGGCGTTCTTCGATCCGGCCGTCTCCGTGGACTCGGGAACCGTGGGTGAACCGACCCTTGACGGAACCGCGGAGCTGGACGCCGTCCTGGACCGGATCGGGGAGGCCGGCCTGACGGCGTACGCGACGCGGCTGACCACCCGCGACCTCGAGGCGCTCGGGTTCGAGGCGACGCGCGTCCTCGTTCCGGCGGCCCAGCCGCTTTTCACCGGCGAGCCGTTCTTCGGCGACCGGGCCCGGTCGGTCCCGGAGACGATGGGGTTCGAGCCCGACCTCGACCGAGCGTATCACCCGTTTCCGTAGTCCGGGGCTTTGTGGAAGAGGGTCACCGGGAGTCGGCGGGCCCCTCTGAGAATGAAGTCGTGGTGTCCTCCGAGGGTGTGGGCGTGGTGTCCTCCGAGGGTGTGGGCGTGGTGTCCCCGCCATCGACGACGGCTTCGGGATCGACGGGCCCATCGGGGTCCACGTCCGCGTCGTCGTCGATCGGAACGCCGACCCGCGCCACGCCGCTGGTCTCGTCGAAGACGAGGTGGCGGTGCGGGTAGGCGACCTCGACGTCGGCGTCGGCGA
Organism: Halopenitus persicus; assembly: GCF_002355635.1. GTDB lineage: Archaea > Halobacteriota > Halobacteria > Halobacteriales > Haloferacaceae > Halopenitus > Halopenitus persicus_A. Next base: position 1,035,888 of record NZ_AP017558.1, read on the forward strand.
TCAGCTCCCAGATGCGGGAGTTCACCTGCGACTGGAGCTTGTTGATCTTGTACGGCTTCTTCGCCCAGTAGCGGAGCCGCAGAAGGATCCCGTCGTCACCGTACTCGGCGAGCCGGCAATCGGGGCGAGCGACGTACCGCGCCGTTCCGATCCGGATGTCGGGGCCGCCATCGATGACGCCCTCGCAGTCACGAGCGGCCCGCTCCATCAGCCGACGCGCCTCGTCGACGTCGCACTCGTAGGTGACGAGCAGCTCGAGCGAGAGCCGCGTCCGTTCGTCCTCCGCCGAGTAGTTCGTGATGTCCCGCCCTCGCGTGTTCGAGTTCGGGATCACGAGGAAGGTGTTGTCGAGGGTGATCACCTTCGTGTAGCGGATGGTGATGTCCTCAACGAACCCACGGCGGCCGTCGTCGAGCTCGATCATATCACCGATCTCGAAGGGTTGATCGGCGAGCACGAACAGGCCGTTGATGACGTTCCCGATGAGCGGCGCGAGGACGACGCCCACCACGGCCGAGAAGACGGTGACCGACAACACCAGGTCGGGCAGGCCGAGACCCGCGACCCAGCCGGCCAGGAACAGCGCCGTGATCACGGTCGTGACGCGGACACCGCGAAGGATCGTCTGCGCGACGCTCTGGCGATGGAACCGGCGGGCGACCGGACGCCCGAGAAGCCGCACCAACAGCTTCGAGAGCCACACCCCGACGGCGAGCACTGCCACGGCGAGGAGCAGCTCGACGCCGGGAACCCGCGCCCACTCGGGCACCGTCTCGGTCACCGGCGAGGCGAGCACGATCGCCGTGGAGTCCATGGCGGATGGGGGATGCCCACCGGAAAAAGCGTTTCCTCGTCGGCACGCCTCGGTGGTCGCGTGGACGCCGTCCGTCTCGTCGACCCGACCCGAACCGATAAGACGTCGCCGGGAGAACCGGCCGGCTATGTCCGACTCCCGTCGACGCGATCCGAGCTTCGAGATCACACACGAATCCGACCCGAGCGACGTGCTGGTGGCCGGGTTCTCGAACTACGGACTGGCGGGACTGACGGCGGTCAACTACCTGGTCGACACGCTCGACCTCCACGAGACGGGCCACGTCACCGCCGAAGGGTTCCCGTCGATCACGCCATTCGAGAACGGCCGACCGCGCCACCCGACGCGGCTGTTCTCCCGTGACGACCTCGAGCTCACCGTGCTGGTCGGGGAGCTGCTCGTCCCCGTCCAGCTCGGCGAGTCCTTCGCGCGGTCGATCCTCGAATGGACCGGCGCCAACGGGGTCTCTGAGGTCGTCGTGCTCTCGGGGGTGCCGGTACCGCACGGGCCGGAGGGACACCGGACCTACTACGTCGCGACCGACGACTACCGCGAGCACCGGCTCGAGGACGCCGGAATCGAGGGGATGGCGTCGGGCTTTCTGGACGGGACGAACGCGGCGCTGCTCGAGCGCGGGATCGACTCCTCGCTGGAGGTTTGCGTATACGTGACGCCGGTCCACGCACAGGTCCCCGACGTCGAGGCCGCGATCCGGCTCGTCGAGACGGTCACGACCGTCTACGACGTCGAGATCGATTCGGGGCCGCTGGAGGCGTTCGCCGCCGAGATACAGCAGTACTACGCCGATCTGGCCGAACGGATGGAGGAGGAGCAAGCCGACCTCCCGGACGACAGGATGTACATGTAGCGGCCGGCGGACGTTTCGGCGGCGACCCACCGCCACACCGGTCACGACTGCGTCGCCGCACCGGTCACGACTGCGTCGCCGCACTGGTCACGACTGCGTCGCCGCACTGGTCACGACTGCGTCGCCACACCGGTCACGACTGCGTCGCCGTTCACACGCGTGCCGGGAGCCGCGCGTGAACGAGTCGGCGGATCGCGTCGCGCTCGAGGACGAGGAAGCCGACGAGAACCGCGAGGAACCCGAGCAGCGCGTCGCCGTCGACGAGGTGACCGAGGACCAGCCAGCTGGCCGCCGCGGCGGTGACCGGCTCCGCGTAGCCGATCAGGTGGAGCTGGGTCGGACCGACGGCGTCCAGCAGGGCGAAGTAGATGAGGAACGCGACCACGCCCGACAGCAACGCGAGGTACGCGAGCGTCCCGATCGCCGTCGGCGTGAGCGTGACGTCGACGAGCGACTCGCCGGTGAGCGCGGCGCCCACACCGAGGAGTCCCGCCCCGATCACCATCGCCCAGCCCTGGAGGGCGACGATCGGGAACTCCGTCCGGAGCGGGCGAAGAAGCACCGCCCCGAGCGCGAACGACGCCGCGCTCACGAGCACCAACCCGACGCCGATCAGCTCGGCGGAGACGAGCCCCTCGGTCGAAGGACTCGCGATCATCGCGACCCCGAGTATCCCGATCAGGAACCCGCCGACCTCGACCGGGCCGACGCGCTCGTTGGGCAGGAGAACGGCGGCAAAGGCGGCGGTTAACACCGGAGAGAGGCTGACGATCACGGCCGCGATCGCCCCCGGAACGTAGAGCTCGCCGACGTACAGGAACGCGTGATAGACCGCGATGACGAGGACGCCGGTGACGGCGATGCTCGACCATTCGGTTCGCGTGCGGGGGATCCAGCGGGTGCCGACAACCACGGCGTACCCCAACACGATCGCGCCGGCGATCGCGTAGCGCGCCCCCGCGAACAGCAGCGGGGGGAAATACTCCAGCCCGATCTCGATCGCGACGAACGAGCCGCCCCACAGCACCGCGAGGAGGGAGAACGCCGCGACGACCGAGATCGGAGACGACAGCAACGAATCTCCGTTCATTGGATATCAGATCGGAGTATCCCCATATTCTTAAACTCATCTATAAGATCCTCGGATATAGGTGATGATAGATCAAACAATTGGACCTCGATCGATGTGGTTCCGATTTCGTCCGCCTCGGTTGGAGACGGATCCAAGAATATCGATCGGAATATCAATGGATCCCGAACCGAAACGCCGCCCATGGACGACCGCGACGTACGGCTGTTGAAGGCCATCGCCGACCTCGGCACCGGCAGCCCGGAACGGCTCCACGAGGAAACGGACATTCCGGTCTCGACCATCCACTACCGGCTGAACAACCTCCGCGACGCGGGGGTCATCCGGAACGACCTCTACGACTTCGACCACGAGGAGCTCGGCCTCGGGGTGACGGTGATCGTCGAGATCCTCGCCGACTACGACGGCCCCTACGAGGAGTTCGCCGACGAGCTGCTGACCGTCGAGGGCGTCACGCAGGCGTACTTCACCATGGGCGAGACCGACTTCATCGTTCTCGCGCGGCTCTCCTCGTCGGACGCCGTCGAGCGGCTGATCGGGGACTTCGAGGCGCTCCCGGAGGTCGAGCGGACGAACTCCACGTTCGTCATCTCGACGCTGCGCGACGAGCCACGCGGCCCGGCGACCTACGACCTGGAGTCGCTGAGCGAGGAACTGACCGACTGAACGGGCTCGGCCGGCGGTCCACGACCGCGCGTCTCGTCTGCCGCCGCGCGCCTACGTGCGCTTCCCGATCTCCTCGCGGAGGACCTCCGAGACGACCTCGCCGTCGGCCTTCCCCCGCAATGCGCCCATCGCCTCGCCCATCAGCCCGGAGAAGGCCCCCATGCCCTCGGTCTCCACCTGGTCGGCGTTGCGCTCGACGACCTCGCTGACGGCCTCCCGAACGGTCTCGCGGTCGACGCCCGCCAAGCCCGCGGCCTCGACGGCCGCCTCGGCCGACAGGGTCGGATCGTCGGCGATCTCCGCGAGGACCTCCCCGACGCCCTCCTTGGCGAGGTCGCCGGACTCGACGAGCGCGAGCACGCCGAGGAACTGCTCGTCGTCGACGCGCTCGATCGCGACGCCGTTCCGGCGCAGCTCGGTCGTCGTCGACGCCAGCGTCGTGGCCGCAAGCGTCGCGTCGCCGCCGCGGTCGACGGCGGTCTCGAACAGCGGGAACCGCTGTCCGAACGCGATCTGTTCCGCGAGTCCCGGATCGAGGCCGAACTCCTCGACGTATCGGTCGGCCTTCTCGTCGAGCAGCTCCGGCGTCTCCACCTCGCTCGGGTCGGGCTCGACCGGCGGGACGTCGGTCTCGGGGTACATTCGAGCGGCGCCGGGCAGCGGACGGAGATATCGGGTGGTTCCGTCCTCGTTCGCGTCACGGGTCTCCTCGGGAACGCCCTCGATCGCGGCCGCGGCGCGCTCGGCGGCCGCCTCGATCGCCAGATCGGCGGTTTCGGGACCCGCGGCGACGATCGCCACCGCGTCCTCGGGGTCCGCGTCGACCGCCTCGCGGAGGGAGGCGACCTCGGCCTCGGTGACGCCGTAGGCCGGCAGCTCGTCGGTGTGGAAGATGCCGCCGGCGCCGTGCCGCTTGGCGTGGTCGGACAGCTCCGTGCCGAGCCGCCGGTCGGGCTGGATCTCCCGGCCGACGAGGCCGTCGAAGCCGTACAGCGGGACCGCGGTGACGGCGCCGCCGTCCTCGAGCGCGCCGCGAATGACCCCGGAGTCGGTGTCCGCGAACACGTCCGTCACCTCGCGAGGCTCGCCGACCGCGGCGTCACGGTCCGACAGCTCCTCGGCGATGTCGACGAGTTCGCTCTGTCGGCGGACCTCGCTGCGGACGATGTCCTCGATCCCCTGGAGGTCCTGCACGCCCTTGATCTCCACGCGGGCGCCCTCGGCGATGGAGACGTTCACGTCCTGGCGGATCGTGCCGAGACCTCGCTTGACCGACCCGGTCGACCGGAGCAGGGTCCCGATCCGCTCGGCGGCCTCCCGCGCCTGGGCCGGGCTGTGAATGTCCGGTCCGGTCCCGATCTCCACGAGCGGGATCCCGAGCCGGTCCAGCGAGTAGACCACCCCGTCGTCGGTCTCCTCGACGCGCTGGGCCGACTCCTCCTCGAGCAGCAGGTCCACGATCGAGACCGGTCCGTCGTCGGTCTCGATCTCGCCGTCCTGACCGAGCAGCAACGTGCGCTGGAACCCGGAGGTGTTCGACCCGTCGATGACGAGCTTGCGCATCACGTGGGCCTGGTCGACGACGGTCACGTCGAGCAGGTCGGCGATCTGGAGGGCCACCGAGAGCGCCTCCTCGTCGAGGCGGTGGGGCGGCTCGTCGTCCTCCTCGACGAGGCAGGTGGTGTCGTACGCGAGGTAGGTGAACTCGCGGTCGACGCGGCTCTCCTCGAGAGCGGCCTCGTCGAGCTCGCCGAGCTCGCTCTTCGTCGGGTGGAGGTATCGAGTGAACTCGCGGTCGGCCTCCTCGGGCTCCCGGAGCGTCGTCGGGGAGTCACAGAACAGCTTCGTCGCCGTGTCGAGCTGCTGGTGGATCTCCAGCCCGGCGACGAGGCCCAGCTCCTCGTAGTCGTACTCGCTCATTGGGAGCGTCTCCGGCTCGCCGGAGTAAAAAGGGTGGCAGTTCGACGCGGCGGTCCTCGAGGCGGGGACGCCGCGCTCACGAGTCAGCATCCGCGGGGGACCACCACGTTCACGTCCGCCTCCGCGGAGGACCACCACGTTCACGTCCGCGGGGAAGCAACGCGAAACCATGTACGCGGTCGTCGGCTGCAACGAGTGTGCGGCGCTGTGGCTGCTGGCGGATCCCGAGACGAGCGAGACCGCCACCTGTCCCCGCTGTGAGAAACGTCATCAGACCGACCGGCTCAAGCGCTTCTTCGAGTCCGCTGACCGCGAGGCGGCGCGGGAGGCGCGGTCGGCACTCCTCGCGAAGAAGCACGGCGACTCCGAGGCGTTCGCCGAGGTGGCACACGCGAGCGAACTCGCGGAACGGGCCGAGGAGGCGGGGATCGACGACCGCGAGTACCTCGAGGGCGTGGGGATCGATCCCGACGCGGTCACCGCGGTCGAGGACCGCCCCTCGTCGGGAGCCGGCGGGAACGCAGGCGGACGCTCCCGGATCGAGGTCGTCCGCGAGGCGGTCGAGGCGGCCGAGGAGCCGACCGAGGAGGGGATCGTCTCGTACGCGGCGGCGGACGGCGTCCCCGCCGAGGCGGCTCGCGACCTCCTCGAGAAGCTCCGACGACGCGGCGAGGTCTCCGAATCCCGCGGCCGATATCGGCGCGTCTGAACGGACTCTACCGGCCACCAGTTTCATCCACGAACCCGCCGATGACGGGTGTCTGACTGGGGTTTAAAGGCCTGGTGTGTGTATAACTAACATGATGAACGACCCGGTCCGTGCGGTCGTCGCGGTCGTCGCCGTCCTGGCGGCGGCGGGCGCCGCTGCGGCGGTGGTGCAGGTGCTCGCGCCGGGAATCGCGAGCGTCGCCGCCGTGCGCCTCGCGCTGGGCGCGTGCGGCGTCGGCTTCGCGGCGGTTGCGGTCGCGTACGGACGGGAGGGCTACTACGAGCAGATGGCCGGCCACCTGCTCGCGAGCGCCGGCTTCCTCGTCGTCGCCGTCGACGGGGAGGGACCGATCGCGTGGCTGGGCATCGCGCTGTTGGGGATCGGCGGCGGACTGTTGTTACAGGACGCCATCCTGCGCGGCGGTCGCGGCGGGACCTCGGTGTGACCGAACGAGGGCTCCGAAACGTCCCCGCGGTCACTCCCGCGACGGGAGGTCCGGCTCGTAGCCGACGGCGTCGACGGCCATGTCCAGCACCGCCTCGACGTTCTCGTCCTCGGTGACGCTCATATAGGCGTCGGCCTCGACGTCGGTCGACCGGTCCCGCTTGTTGCAGACGGTGAGCAGCGGGACGTCCGCGCCGAACAGCGACGCCAGCTCGTCGCGGAGCGCCAACTGGACGTCGATCGGATACCCGCAGTCGCCCGAGGCGTCGACGACGAAGAGGACGCAGTCGGCGAGGTGTTCGAGCGCGGAGACGGCCTGCAGCTCGATGTCGTTGCGCTCCTCCAGCGGGCGGTCGAGCAGCCCCGGCGTGTCGACGATCTGATAGCGAACGTGGTCGCGCTCGAAGTGGCCGATCTGCACGCCGCGGGTGGTGAAGGGGTACTCGGCGATCTCGTTGGAGGCGCGGGTGACCCGGTTGACGAACGAGGACTTGCCGACGTTCGGGTAGCCGGCCACGACGATCGCGGGTTCGTCGGTCCGGATGTCGGGCAGCGTCTTCAGGTCGTCGCGGGCGTCGCCGATCAAACGGAGGTCGTCCGCGACCTCCTCGGCGATGTCGGCCATTCGGGCGAACGCCTGCTTGCGGTGTTTGCGCGCCGTATCGACGTCGCTTCGACGCAGCTTCGTCGTGTACTCGTCGCGGATCGACTCGATCTGGCGGCTCGCCCACATCACCTCCGAGAGGGACTGGCGGAGCTCGTCGACGTCGACGATCGCGTCCGCGAGCTCGTAGTAGAACGGGTCGACGTCGTACTCGAAGTCGGGCCAGGACGTCACCACGTTCGAGAGGTTATCGGAGAGCACGTTGCCGGCGGTCCGCAGCATCGACTCCTGGGCCTCGTGACCGGACTTCGCCCGGCCGGCCCGGGCGGCCCGCGAGAACGCCTTGTCGATGAGTTCCTCCGCGCGCGGGGTCGTCGGGAGGTCCTCGAATATCATACGTCGGGTTGCGCGTGAACGCGTATAAGCGCGTCCGTTCGACCGGAACGGCGCCGCCGCTCACGAGGAACGGCGCCGCGGCTCACGAATGCTGGCGGACTGAGGGGAGTAAGCCCCCTTCCGTTCGACTCGACATTCGGCTGAGCGTCCGCGCCGTGGCCGGACTACCTATCGGCGCGGACTTGCACCGGCGAGGATTCGCCGTTCCATCCGTTCCTGCCCGTCAGCGGCGCGGGGCGCCGCGTCTCTCACGGCGAGGCCGTTCGAGCGTTCTGCGACGCGAGGCGTCGCATATCCCTCGGCGGGTTGGCTCCCTTCCCTTGCGGGTCGGTTCGCACGCCTCATCGGTCGGGGCAGGGGGTCTCGTTTCTGTTCCAGCGCCAGCCGTCTCCGGCTCCGGGCTTGCACCCGGTCGCCCGTCCGGCCGGTGGGGGGACTTTCCTCATGCGTTGGGCGGCGAAACCGCCCGCTGCACGGGGGTCGAGCTCCCTCTGTCCACGCGATGGTAGGCGATCGCTCGGGATAAGGATTCCGTCGCCGCAGACGCAGCCGACGGCGCCTCACCGCGTCGGCCCGTCCGCGCTCTGAACTTTCCAGCCCCCTTCGACGTCGCCCGTACGATCGACGTACTCGATCGCCGTGTTCTCGTCGACGACGGCGACCTCGACGGCGGTCCCGTCCGCGGTTCCACCGCCAACGCCGTCCGCGGTTCCACCGCCAACGCCGTCCGCGACTCCATCGTCAACGCCGTCCGCGACTCCATCGTCAACGCCGTCCGCGGCTCCGCCGTCCATCCCGCCGCCGACCTCGATCCGCTCGACGCGAAACGAGATGTCGAGGTTGTTCCCGCAGCAACCGATGTCGACGAACTCCTCGGTCACGTCGCCGACGGCGACCTCGCCGAGCGTCCGGCGGAAATACCCCCGATAGCGGTCGGTATCGATCTGTGAGCGGACCCAGCCGCTCACGCCCTCCGGCAGCGAGAGGACGACCCGCGTCGCGGTCGGTCGCGCCGACGTGGCGGTCGCCGTCGAGTCGGTTAGGTCGTTGTGTGACATAGTCACTCATACGAGGTGGCGGGAGTAACGCCTTTCGGCGATCGACCGACGTCGTGCGGGCGATGAGGACCGACCGACGTCGTGGCTGGCGATAAGAAAGCTTATTCGGCGCGCAGCCGGACCCCGGAAACATATGGTAGCGATCGAGGTACCGGAGGTCGAGTACACGGACTACACCAACCGTCAGCTGGTCGCGATCCCGCTCGCGGTCCTGGCGGTGGCGCTGCTGATCCTCGGCGGGTGGTACCTCGCGACGGGTGCCCCGGCGGATCTGGGCGTCGAGTTCACGGGCGGCGCAGAACTGCGACTGTCGGCGTCCGAGACGTCGGATCTCGAGATGGGAACCCCCGAGGCACGCGCGCAACTCGAGGACCCGGACACCTTCTCGATCGAACCTTCCTCGATCCAATACGTGCCGGGCGACGAGACGTACATCGTGACGTTCCGTCAGGAGGACCTTCCGGAGGATAGCGAAAGCGGCGATTTCGACTTCGGTGATATCGCGGGCGAGGCCGAGGACGCCGGCTTCACGGTCACCGGCGAGGACATCGTCTCCCCGAGCTACGGCAGCGGCGTGCAGATCCAGGCGCTCGGCGGCGTCGTGATCGCGTTCCTCGGGATGAGCGTGCTCGTCTTCGCGATGTTCCGCACGTTCGTGCCGTCGATCGCGGTGGTCATCTCGGCGTTCTCCGACATCGTCATCCCGGTCGCCGTGATGAACCTCCTCGGGATCGAGATGACGCTCGGGACGGTCGCGGCGCTTTTGATGATCATCGGGTACTCCGTCGACTCGGACATCCTGTTGAACAACTCCGTGTTGCGCCGGACCGGCGACTTCTACGAGTCCGTCCAGCGCGCGATGCGCACCGGCGTGACGATGACGATCACGTCCATCGCCGCGATGATCGTGATGGCGATCGTCGCCTGGATCTTCGGGATCGACCTGCTTCGAAACATCGGCATCATCCTCGCCGTCGGGCTGTGTGCTGACCTGATGAACACGTACCTGCTCAACGTCTCACTGCTTCGCTGGTACTCCTTCGAGGGGGTGCGTCGATAGATGATCGACTCGATCAAACGCCACTGGCGCGTCGGGCTCCTCGTGGTCGCCGTCCTGGCCGCGACGGTCGTCCTCTTCGCCCCACAGTTCGCGCCGACCGCCGGCGCCGAGGGGATCGGCGCGGACGACGGGTCGACCGGCACCGCCGACGGACTGACGAACCTCCAGTTCGGGCTCGACCTCGACGGGGGGACACGGATCCGAGCACCGCTCGTCGGCTACACGGCCACCGATGTCGCCTTCCAGGGTGACGATCCAGCGACGGTTGCGAGCAACGTGGCCGCCGAGCTATCGAACACGACGAGTACGAGCGTCAACGCCGAGTTGGACGAAGCCGCCGAGGGCGGCACCGGTGCCGTCGAGGTGACCGACACGAACGTCTCCGAGACGGAGTTCACCGCGGCGATCGAGGCCGCCGGCTACACCTACGACGGCGTCAGACCGGGCGTCACCGAGGAGACCCGCGAGGCGACCATCGAGGTCATCGAGGGGAAGATCAACGAAGCGGGCCTCTCCGGCGGCAGCGTCCGCGAGATCGTCGACGCGGACGGCCGGTCGTTCATCCTGATCGAGGTGCCCGGCGAGGACCGCGAGGACGTCGAGGAGCTGATCGCCGAACGCGGGACCGTCCGGATCGACGTCTTCATTCCGAACGGCGGAAACGGGACCCGCAATCGCGCCGTGGTGACCCAGGACGACTTCGAGAACGTCGGGACAGCCAGTCGCGGGCAAGGCGGCGGTGCATACGTTCCGGTTTCGGTCGTCGACACCGCGCCGGAGGGAGAGGCGACGCCGGCACAGCAGCTTCAACAGGCGATCAGACAGGCCGACGGCGAGGCGGGAAACCCCGGAACCGACGGCTGGCGGTGTAGCGCGGATTACGCCGAAAGCGAGGAGCCGTGTCTCCTGCTCGTGGTCGACGGAGAGGTCGTCAATTCCTTCGGAATGGACGGCGACCTGCTCCGCAGCATGACGGGCGGGACCTGGGCGAACGACCCCAGCTTCCGGCTGACGACCGGGGTCGGAAACGATTCCTTCGAGCGTGCCCAACAGATCTCGATCAACCTCCGTGCCGGCGCTCTGCCGGCCGAGCTGGGCGAGGGGTCCTCCTCGTACATCTCGCCGACCCAGGGCGAGCAGTTCAAGACCTACTCGCTCGTTATCGGGATCCTCTCCGTGTTCGCCGTGGCCGGAATGGTGTTCCTACGGTACCGCGAGGCGACGGTCGCGCTGCCGATGATCGTGACGGCGCTGACGGAGGTGTATACGCTGCTCGGGTTCGCCGCGCTCCTCGGCTATCCCCTCGATCTCGCGGTCATCGCCGGATTCATCGCGGTGGTCGGGACCGGCGTCGACGACCTCGTTATCATCGCCGACGAGGTGATGAGCGAGGGCGACGTCAGCTCGAAGAAGGTCTTCGACTCCCGGTTCCGACGGGCCTTCTGGGTGATCGGCGCCGCCGCCGCGACGACGATCATCGCGATGTCGCCGCTGATGGTGTTGAGCCTCGGCGACCTCTCCGGGTTCGCCATCTTCACCATCCTCGGCGTCCTCATCGGCGTTCTCGTTACCCGGCCGGCATACGGGGACATCCTCCGGATGCTGCTGACCGACCGGTGACGAGTTCCGGACCGCGTTCTCAGAACTCCTCGAGTCCCGACTGTTCGTTGGCCACAAGCAGCCGTTCACACGTCCGCCAGGACCGGCGTGCACACTCGGGAACGTCGCCGGTGTCGGCCACGTACGCCTCCAGAAACGCCGTGGTGGTCGGGTCGCTCGGATAGCCGCTCCCGACCCCGTCGTACTCGGGAAACCGGTCGTCGATCGCCTCGATCCGGCGGTCGCGCTCGACCTTGGCCACGATCGAGGCGGCGCCCACGAGCGGCGAGTCGGCGTCGGCGCCGTGGCGGGCGGTGACCGAGACGCCCGGCGGGTCTTCACGGTCCGGATCTCCTGGAAGCGCCTCCTCGAGGGCCTCCCGGACGCGCCGCCCGAATCGCTCCTCGGAGACGTCCCCGGCGTCGACGAGCAGGCGGAGCCGCCGCTCGGGATCGGCCGGCGACGCAGCCGTCAACGAATCGGCCGCCGATCCGGACGACGCCAGGAGATCCAGAACCGCGCGCGCCTGTGCCGAGACGGTGAGCGTGTTCATATCGGTCTCGGGGTCGTCGATCTCGGCGGGCTCGATCGCCGCGGCCCCGACGTCGACGGCGGGAGCCGCCCGCAGTCGCTCGTCGAGCGTGGCGCGGCGCTCGGACGTGAGTCGTTTCGAGTCGTCGATCCCGTCCGGGAGGTCCGCGGGGTCAGCCCGGACGGCGGCGGCGACCATCGGTCCGAGCACGGGGCCCTTGCCGGCCTCGTCGACGCCGATGCGTGCCATCCGGGATCACTCCAGTTTGCCGAGCGCCGCGAAGAAGTCCGAGCGCGGGCCGGCGATCCGCATCGGGACCGCGGCGCGGGAGACGGTCACGTCGATCGGGGGCTCGAAGGCGGTCGGCTGGCGACCGTCGCTGATGACGACCGCCGACTCGGTTCCGGCCCCCGTGACCGTCACCGTGATCTCGGCGTCGGAGTCGACCGCGAGCGGGGCCATCCCCTCGTCGGCACACATCTCGTTGAGGACGACCGCCTCGACGCCCGGATGGAGTATCGGTCCGTCCTCCGAGAGGTTGTACGCCGTCGAACCGGTCTGGGTCGCCACGAGCACGCCGTCCGCGTGGGTGCCGGAGTATAACGCCCCGTCGACGCGAACCTCGTAGTCGATCCCGCCGCCGCGGCCCCGTCGCTCGCCCTGGACCGTGATCTCGTTTGCCGCCGGGGTGGAGCACCACTCGCCGACCCTCGCCACCAGCCGCGGCGCCTCGCGGACGTCCATGTCACCGTCACGGAACGCGGCGACCTCCTCGAGGACCGCGTCCTCGGCGTCCTCGGGCGCGACCGCGTTGAGGAACCCGACCTCCCCGAGGTTGACGCCGAGGACGGGCGTGCCGTCGGCGTTGCGGGCCGCGAACAGGAACGTCCCGTCGCCGCCGATCGCCACGACGAGGTCGCACTCGTCGAACGCCGAGACGGGATTCCCCGCCGTCTCGATCGCGTCCGCTGTCAGTTCGTCGATCCGGACGGCCACCCCGCGGTCGGTGAGCGCGTCCGCGAGCGAGTCGACGAGCGCTGCCGCACGGGGGTTCTCCTTCTGCGCGACGATCCCGACGTCCATACCGCCGGGTTCGGTCCCCGAATAAAAAACCTACACGTAAAGTTTCAAGCCGCGACCCGCCCATCGGTCGGGTATGGGACGTCGTCGAGGGGGGACGCGACCGAGCCGTCGACCGGACGGCGAGCCCCGACGCCGCCGCGGAACGCCGTCGATCCGCTCCGACGGCTCGAGCCACGGCGGCCGACCCGGAGGGAATCGATGACCGAGGACGGCGGATCCGGGGACGGACGCGACCGATCCGAGGACGAGGACGCGGAGGAGGACTGGTTCGAGCGGGCGCGTCGCGAACTCGCCGAATCGAGATCGGACGCGACCGCCGGGACGACTCCGGCTGAGCAGGCCGAAGCGAACCGGAGGAACGACGACGAAGCGAACCGGAGGAACGACGACGAAGCAAACCGGAGGAACGACGACGAAGCGAAGCCGGCAGCTGACACGGACGAGACGACAGGAAGGCCTCCGGAAACCGACGAGCCGGACGCCGAGGGACCACTCGGCGCCGGCGGCTTCGAGGACGGCACGAGGAACGATGGCGACGAAGGCGGGCCCGGGGACGCCGACGACCCCTTCAGTGGCGCCGGGATCGGTCCGGCTCGAGACGCCGGCGGTCCAAGTGCCGGCGGTCCAAGTGCCGGCGGTCCAGGGGCCGGCAGTCCAGGGGCTGGCGACGGTCCGAACGGGGAGTTCGGCTTCGCTGAGTTCGGCGACGTGGGTGCCGGCGAGGGGTCCGCGGTCCCGCCGGGTGAGACGGACTTCGATGACGCGGAGTTGGACTCCGACATCGAGCGGATGGATCTGGGGATCGAGGGCCTCGACGAGATGATCCTCGGCGGCGTCCCCCGCCGGTCGCTCATCACGACGATCGGCGCCGCCGGAACCGGGAAGACGACGTTCGCGCTCCAGTTCCTCCACGAGGCACTCACGAACGGCGACCGCGGCGTCTACATCACCCTCGAGGAGAGCCGGGAGGCGATCCTCTCGACGGCCGAGGAGAAGGGATACGACTTTCGCGGGTACGAGTCGAAGGGGCTGCTCTCGGTCGTCGCGATCGATCCGATCGAGATGGCCAACTCGCTGGCCTCGATCGGCAACGAGCTCGGCCGGCTCATCCGCGAGTTCGACGCCGAGCGACTGGTGTTGGACTCGGTGTCGCTGCTCGAGATGATGTACGACCACCCGGCCAAGCGCCGGTCGGAGATCTTCGATTTCACCAGGTCGCTCAAGGAGGCCGGCGTGACGACGATGCTCATCTCGGAGGCCAGCGAGTCGAACCCCTACGCCTCCAGACACGGGATCGTCGAGTACCTCACCGACGCCGTGTTCATCCTCCAGTACGTCCGCCCCTCCGACTTCCGCGAGACCCGGCTGGCGATCGAGATCCAGAAGATCCGCAACGCGAACCACTCCCGGGAGACGAAGCCCTACGAGATCACGAGCGAGGGGATCTCCGTGTATCAGCAGGCGAACATCTTCTAGCGCCGGGAGACGCCGAGTTGCGAACGGACGGACGTTCGCTCCGTCCGGTCACCGAACGACGGTCACCGAACGACGGTTACCGGCACGGACGCCTTCCGAACGACGCCCTCCGCAACGCTGCCGAGCAGGACCCTGGAGACGCCGGTTCGACCGTGGCTTCCGATGACGATGCCGTCGACGTCCTCGGCCTCCGCGACCTCCCGAATGGTGTTACCCGGCCTGCCGACCTCGGTCAGCGTCTCCACGTCGCGGTCCACGGTCGCGGCGGCGTTCGAGAGGATCGTCTCGGAGAGCGTCGTCGCGTTCTCGTACCACTGCTCGACCGCTCCCGGCATTCCCAACTCCGAGCCCGACGCCGACCGGGCAGGGTTGATCACGTGTAATAACACCAGCTCCGCGTCCGGCCATTCAGCGGCGGCGAACGCCAGGGCGTCGGCCGAGCAGTCCGATCCGTCGACGGGGACGAGTAGTCGTTTGGTCATCGTCGCGGGATTCCTCGGGAACCGTCAAAAGCGTCGGGGTCGCTCGTATGGTCGTCGGACGTTCAGGATCCGTGGCGGGTGAGACACCGCGGGAGGCCGATCAGCTCGACCGGCTCGGAGTTGTCGGGCGAGTAGACGACCATCTGTCCCTTCTCCATGTACGGCACCTTCCCGGCGAGTGTGGTCGGGATGTTGACGCTTGCGATCGCGTCCTCGTCGCCGAGGTTCAACACGACCGTGGTGTTGATCTGTTTGAAGACCGACTCGGCGACGTCCTGGGGGTCCTGCGTGATGAGGAACAGCCCGAGCCGCTCCTTGCGGCCCTGCTTGGCCGCCTCGGTGAACTTCCCGATCACCTTCCGCGCCTGGACGTTGTCGGCGTCCGCCAGGAAGTTGTGCGCCTCGTCCATCCCGACCAGCAGCGGCGTCTCCTTGATCCGGTCGCTGGTCGGGTCGTTCGAGAGCTTGTCGTCGATCAGGTACGACGAGACGGCGAGCACGAACATCTCCTTTTGCCGCGAGGTCGGCAGATGGTACGTCGGGATCACGGTGAGTCCGCCCGGGCGAACCAGCGTGTGGTCGAGGTCGGTGATGGGACGGGCGTCGCCGTCGAAGACGCCGCCGGGAACGGCGCGGGCACGCCGTTTGACCGCGTCGAAGGTGGCCTCGTGGATCCGCCCCGACTCGTGGAGCTCCTCCTTTAAGACCGGGTCGTCGAGGAAGGCGAGGAACTGATCGTAGGTTCCGTCGTCGCCGTAGTCGCGGAAGAACCGCTTCAGCAGGGTCACGAGCCCGGCGTACTGGTTGTCGTTCAGGCTCGAGCCGGCGACGAGCCACGGCCGGTCGCGCACGAGCGAGAAGGGGATGGTGAACGCGACCCGCTCGGCGCGGTGGCCCTCGCCCGGGTACGTCGCGTTCGGGGTCGTCGGCACCAGTGCCACGGTGTCGTCGTGGCCGCCGTGGGCGATCCCCTCCCGCTCGAGCCGCCGGGCGTAGGCGTCGTCGATCGCCGGGTTGTCGTCGTGCATCTGGGCGTACTCGTCCTGCGGGTCGAACTGCACGACCGCCATCCGGGCCTCCCGCCCGTCGTCCATCTCGTAGGTGCGGTCGGGATCGAGGTACTGCCGGAGGACGTTCTTGGCGGCGTGGGTCTTCCCGGATCCGGTCCCGCCGGCCACGAGGCTGTGCCGGAACACCAGCGGGTCGCCGTCGGTGTAGTCGTCGTTCAGCCGGTAGTCGACGGTCGGCGGGCTGGCTGCGGTCTCGACCGTCTCGCCGCCGACCGAGAGGTGGCCGAGGAAAACCCCGTCCTCGGGGATCTTCAGGCCGGTCTTGATCTCCGCGGCGTCGGCGGCCTCCTCGACCACCGCACCCGGCTTCGGGACGCGGTCGGTCATTCGCCGCTTGCGGTCCCCACCGTCGTCGTAGACGACCGACATCGGCTCCAGGTCGGCGACGAACTTGTAGTCGCGCTCGGAGAACTCCTCGCGGCGCATCTGGCGGCGGGCGTGGATCTCGGTCGCGTCGTCCGACCGGAACTCCTGGGCGTACTCGAGGCCGGTGATCCGACAGAAGAGCCGCTCCCCGTCGGGATACGGGACGATCAGGTATTTCCCGAGTCGGACCGACTCCCGGTTCCCGGTCGTCACGAACGCCCGCAGCGTCGTCTCCTCCGCATCCTCGGCGACCCGAAGCCCCTGGGAGACCGAGACGACGCCGAGTCCGTCGTCCTCGCCGGTCGCCTCGACGGCGTATCGCTCGAAAGGACTCGACGCGTCGGCAGTGACGTCGTCGCTCGTCGTTCCGTCGCCGGTCACCGCCCCATCGCCTGCCGGCGTGCCGCCGGCAGTTCCGTCACCGGCTCCGGCCGGCTCAGCGACGTCGGCGGAATCCGCTGCATCCGAGCGCTCGCCGTCGATCGCGTCCTCGTCGTCGGCGGAGAACTCGGTGAAGTCCTCGAGAGTCATACCTACCACACGCCGGGGAAGGGGCAAATCGCTTTCCCCCGAGCCGTCCGGACGTCGCCACGGCGGACCCGGGTGGCTAACCGTCTCGAGCCCGTAGCTCATCGTATGTTGCTCGTGACCGGACGCGGCGGCGGAACGGCGTTGACCGGGACCGTCTTCGAGCGAGGCGAGGAACCGCCGAGCTACGCTGGCGCCCCCGAAGAGGACGCGCCGTACGTCTGGGTCTGTGACGCCTTCTATGAAGTCGACAGCGGCGGCGCCGCCCTGACGGTCGACGGCGAGGAGATCCGGATCGCCTTCGAGGAGCCGGCGCCGCGCGGCTTCGAGTCCCGCGACCGCGCGGTCGCGGCCGCCGAGGAGCACGTCCGGACGCAGTTCGCCCGGATCGGACTCGACCCGGACGAGATCGAGGTCGAAATCGAGACCATGGACCCGGGTGCCGACGCCGGAGTCGGACGAAGCCCGGCCTGAGTTCCGTTGAGGGTCGCTCGTCGCTCCCCGATCGCGATGAGTCCGTTCGATCCACGCTCGCGGCTGTGGCATCCTCCGCGCTCGAGGGGGACATAAGGGGACGCCACCCGGTGGCGACCGTCACGTCGTTCGGGAACCTTTTCCCGGACGCGGATCGCAGTGGCGAACGATGCCCGCCGAGGACGACATCTCGATCGAGGAGAAACGGGTGTACGCCGGCTCCACCGGCCGGACCGACGTCTACGTCGCCAGCGCAGACGGACTCGTTCGGGTCGCCGTCTCGGGGGACAAGATCGGGGAGTTCGGGCTGGTCGCCGGCGTCACGGCTCGGGACGTCGCGGTCGCCAGCCGGTCGGGGGGGCCCGACGTGATCGCCGTCGCGACGGCCGATGATCTCCTGGTGGGCGCGATCGAGGAGGCTGACGACGGGCTCGAACCGATCGGAGTCGGGCCGACGACCGCGGTCGGTCTCCCGACCCCAAATCGGGATGGAAGCGGCGACGGGACCAATGAGGCGGGCACGTCTGCCCGATTCCTCGCGGCGACGGCCGACGGAGACGTCGTCTCCGTGAGCGTCGACGAAGCGACCGCGAACCGGCCCGGAACGCTGGACATCGGGAGCGTCGACGAACCGCGGGCGATCGATTCCGGGCTCGTCGCGGCCGCCGACGGCGTCCATCGGGTGACCGCGGTCGACGGCCCGGCGGCGATGGGCGAAGGTGACGGGATGATCGGTGGCTCGGGCGAGGGACCGATCGACGACGACGGATCGGAACGGCGAGCCGGTCTCGAGCACGTCGGGCTGCGTGACGCCCGCGACGTCGCCGGAGCGGGCGTTCCGCTGGCCGCGACCGACGACGGGCTCTACTGGCTCGCGAACGGTTGGATGGAGTCGATCGAGGCCGCGACGAGCCACGTGGCCGCCGACGGGGATGGACACGCCCTCGCGGCAACCACGGAGGGGCTGTTCGCGCACGCGAGCACCGGCTGGGACCGGGACGCCTGGGAGCACCGGTCGCTCCCGATGGCAGGGACCGTGACGGCGCTTGCGTACGGTCCGGGGATCGCGATCGCGGTAACGGATGCCGGCGCGCTGTGCGTCGACGCCGGGGACGGCTGGCGCCACCAGATCCTGGGCATCCGCGAGATCGGCGGGATCGCGACGCACGCGAGGGAGTGACGGGTCTCGAGACCCCGAGCGAGCGTTCGGAACGAAAACCGGTTTAAGCCGCTTCGAGAAACTGACCGACATGATCGTACCGAGTTCCGGCACGCAGACGCTCGCAGCCGCCCTCGCGGACGAGACGGGAACCCCGCTCGCCACCCCGACGTTCGAGCGCTTCGCTGACGGCGAGCAGCTGGCGGCCGTCCCGGAGTTCGCCGGCGAGGAGGCGACGGTCGTCGCCTCGACGGTGGCCGACGGCGACTGGATCGAGCTCCTCCAGCTGCAGGATGCGGTGCGGGAGGCGGGCGCGAGCGCGGTGACGACGGTGATCCCCTATCTGGGCTACGCGCGACAGGATCAGTCGTTCAAGCCGGGACAGCCGGTCTCGGCGCGCGCGATGGCGCGGGCGGTCTCGACCGGAACGGACCGGGTCATCCTCGTCAACCCGCACGAGGAATCGGTCGAGGAGTTCTTCTCGGTCCCCGTCGAGATCGTCGACGCCGCGGGCGCGCTCGCGGCGCCGCTGCCGAAGCTGCGTGACCCCCTCTTTCTCGCGCCGGATGCGGGCGCGATCGGGATCGCCGAGACGCTTCGTGACGCCTCCGGCTCGGGGGCGACCGACTACTTCGAGAAGCGCCGCGACCGGGAGGACGGCTCCGTCGAGATCACGCCCTCGGACGCCCCGGTCGCGGACCGGGACGTCGTCGTGGTCGACGACATCATCGCGACCGGATCGACGATGAGCAAATCGATCGCGGTCCTACAGGAGCGCGGCGCCGACCGGGTCGTCGCGGCCTGCGTGCATCCCGTCCTCGCCGGCAGCGCCGTGACGAAGCTTCGCGCGGCCGGCGTCGAGCGGATCATCGGCACCGACACGGTCGAGCGGGCCTGCAGCGAGGCCTCGGTCGCTCCGATGATCGCGGCTCGCCTATAACGGACGTGCGCGCCTTATTTATAAAGGAAATACGCGCCTTACTTATAACGGAAATGCGCGGCGCGCTGAGAAGCGGTTAGGCCGCGTCGCCGTCCGGCGACGCATCGCCGAACAGGCGCGGGCGAAGGGTCTCGTAGCCGAGCAGGTAAACGCCGACGTACAGCGCGATCAACCCCATCCCGAGGAACCAGGCGCCCATTTTGAGATTTCCCCCGGTGACGGCCGCGAGCCCGAGGTCCTCGAGGTAGATGCCGACCGAGGAGACCAGGCCGGTTCCGAGCGTCAACCCGAGAAGTTCGGCGACTTCGATGACCTCGGGCGCGAGGAGTTTCGACATACCGTCGCGTCGGCACCCAACGAACCTGAACCTTTCGCGTCGGGCGTGGGGCAGGACCGCCTCCGCCGAGGCGGGAACCAAAACGTGTATAGCACCGTCAGCCGGATATGGCCGGTATGGCCGGGCGATACGGCGAGATGGATTACGGATCGTTGACGAAGGGCGGCGTCGCCGTCGGCGCGGCGCTGTTCGCGATCGGCGCGATCGCGGAATTGACCGTCGGCGCCGGCGGCGGGATCCCCCCGACGCTCGATACCGCGTTCCTCACGATGGAGTTCTTCGGGCCGCTCATCGCGCTCCTGTCGGTGCTCGTGTTCGGCATCGCGATGCCGCTGACCGAATGAGGTGACTGCCGACCGAATGAGGTGACTGCCGACCGAATGAGGTGACCGCGGATCGGATGGACGAGCCCGCACCGAAAGGACCGAACGAGGGCCCCGAGTTCCCCGCGCGGAGACACGTCCTCGAACCGGACTGTTCCCGCTGTGACCGCCTCCCCGAGGACCGGACGTGCATCGGCTGGGGAACCGGTCCCCTCGACGCCGCGGTGATGGTGATCGGCGAGGCGCCCGCCGCCGGGGACCCGGACGCGGAGCGGTGGCGCGGCGGGAACCTGACCGGGAAGGCCTACACCGCGAGCCACTCCGGGCGACGCATCCGGCGGCTGTTCGAATCGATCGGCTACGGCCGCCGGACCTACTACACCAACGCCGTCAAGTGTTTTCCGCGGGACCGCGAGGCCGAGGAACCGACACACCGGGAGCCGACCGCGGCGGAGCTGTCGACCTGTCGGCACCACCTCCGGACGGAGCTGGAGCGCGTCGGTCCCGACGTCGTCTGTCCGACCGGCAAACACGCGACCACGTCCGTCCTCGCGGTCGGAAGCGATGGGGCCGGCGCCCCCGACGACGACGGCGCCGGAACGGAGCTCGACGGCTTCCTCGATGCGGTCCTGGAACCGATCGACGCCGGGATCGGGGCGCCGGTGGTGCCGCTTCTTCACCCCGCCTATCAGGACGTCTGGCGGGCGCGGCTCGGCTACGAGGCCGACGAGTATCGGGACGCGATCGACGAGGCGATCGCAACGGTGATCTAGACGGTTGGGTCGATGCCGTCCGTGACCGGCTACTCCTCGTCGTCGACCCGCCGCTGCCACTCCTGGACGCGCGTCGCGAGCTCCAAGGGCGGCGTCTCGTTGACGTCGACGTCGGTGAGTTCCTCGATCACGGCTTCGACCTCGGGATCGAGAGCGGGGGGTGGACCGCCACGTCCGTCGCCGGCGACCGGTACATCGGCGTCGCCGACCTCGGTGACCGAAGCTCCGGACGCGGTCCCGGCCCGGGAATCATCCCCGTCGCCGGCTCCGGCGGGTGACCCGTCGCCGGCTTCGGCATCGGAGTCCGCGAACGACCCAGCCGAGAGGTCGAAGACCGCCTGGGTCGTCCCGTCCCCCGACCCGCCGGTCGTCCCGGCGTCGCCGCCGCGTGCCTCGATCGCCTTCTCCTCGCGGAGGCGGTCGAGCACCTCCCCGGCCCGGTCGACGACCGGATCCGGAACGCCGGCGATGTCGGCGACGTGGACGCCGTAGGACCGGTCGGTCGGCCCCTCGCGAACGGTCCACAGGAAGGTGACGTCGCCGTCCGCGTCGGATCCGGTCCCGCCGTCGTCGACCGCCACGTGGACGTTTTCGACGCGCGGGAGGTGCTCGGCGAGCGTCGTGAGCTCGTGATAGTGGGTCGCGAACAGCGTCCGGGCGCGCACCCGGTTGTGGAGGTACTCGGTGGCCGCCCACGCGATCGAGATCCCGTCGTAGGTCGCCGTTCCGCGGCCGACCTCGTCGAGGATGACCAGCGACTCCTCGGTGGCCGAATGGAGGATGTTCGACAGCTCCTGCATCTCGACCATGAACGTCGACCGGCCCTGCGCGAGCTCGTCGAGCGCGCCGACGCGCGTGTAGATCCCGTCCACGAGGCCGATGCGGGCCGACCGGGCCGGGACGAAGCTTCCGATCTGCGCGAGCAGCGTGATGAGCGCGGCCTGGCGCATATACGTCGACTTGCCGCTCATGTTCGGGCCGGTGACGATCAGGAAGCCGCGGTCCGGGTCGAGCCGGAGGTCGTTCGGGACGAAGTCGGTCGTCCGCTCGACGACGGGATGGCGCCCCGCCTCGATGTCGAGCACGCCGGGGTCGGCGACCGTCGGTCGCGTCCAGTCGCTCGCCGCGGCGTGCTCCGCGAGCGAGGAGAGGACGTCGATCTCCGCCAGCGCCCGGCCGATCGACTGCAACAGCTCGGACCGGGTCGCGACGCGCTCGCGCAGCTCGCCGAACAGCTCGGACTCCCGCTCCTCGCGCGCCTCCTCGATCCGGAGGATCTCCCGCTCGCGCTCGCGCAGCTCCTCGGTGACGAACCGCTTCGAGTTCTTCAGCGTCTTGATCTCCCGGTAGGCGTCGGGCACGCCGCCGGCCGAGGACTTGCCGACCTGGATGTAGTAGCCGTCGGTCTTGTTCCGGTCGACGGTGACGTGTGAGAGCCCGTGTCGGCGCTTCTCGCGGTCGGCCAGGCCGTCGAGCCACTCGAGGGCCTCCTGGTGGCGGTCGATCAGCTCGTCGAGCTCGGCGTCGTAGCCACGCGCGATGACGCCCCGTCCGGCCGAGCTCGGTGGATCGTCAGCGAGCGCGTCCGCGAGCTCCGTCCGGAGATCGTCCGCGGCCTCGCGGTCGAGCTCCTCGAGGACGGCCGCGATCGGCGAGTCAGCGAGCGCCGTTTCCGAGGTCGTCTCCGCGAGCCGCGGGAGGATCGCGAGCGTGTCGCGGACCGAGAGCAGCTGCCGCGGGCCCGCGCTGCCCGAGGTGGCCCGCGCCGCCAGCCGCTCGAGGTCGTAGGCGCCCTCGAGGCCCTCCCGGAGCTCGTCTCGGGCGAGCGCGGCGCCGGCAAGCGTCTCGACGGCGTCGTGTCGCCGCCGCAGCTCGGCTGCGTCCCGGTGCGGGCGCGTGATCCACTCGCGGAGCAGCCGGCCGCCGGCGCTCGTGACGGTGTGGTCGACGGTCTCGAACAGCGACCCGTCCGACGTGCCGCGGATCGTCTCGGTCAACTCGAGGTTGCGCTGGGTCGTCGCGTCGAGCGCGACGCGGTCGGCGTCCCCGTCGGTCCGCAGCCGGGTGATCGACGCCAGCACGCCGGCCCCCGTCTCCGCGACGTACGCGAGCGCGCCCCCGGCGGCGCGGATCGGGAGATCGGACTCCAGTCCGACCCCCTCCAGAGCACCGTCGCCGAACTGGTCGCGAACCGTCCGCCGCGCGCGTCCCGGGGCGAACGCCTCGCTCGTGTGCACCGAGAGCGTGGTGTCGACTGCCTCGCGGATCCCCTCGAGCAGCGCGTCGTCCTCGCGGACGCCGGGGCCGGGAACGATCTCCGCCGGATCGTGCCGGTACAGCTCCGACCGGAGCTCGGCGGCGTCGGCCGCGGTCGTCACGCGGAACCGCCCGGTCGTCACGTCGACGAACGCGAGCCCGAAGGGCCCCTTCCGGTCGCCTCGTCCGTCGTCACCGGTTTCGGTTCCGTTTCGGGGTCCATCCCCGGTCCCGCTTCCAGTCCCTCCCCCGGAACCACCCTCGCGGACGATCGTCGCGAGGTACTGTGCCTCGGCGTCGGTCGTCTCGAGGAAGGTCCCCGGCGTGACGACCCGGGTGATCTCGCGGGCGTGACCGTCGTCCGTCTCGTACTGGTCGGCGACCGCGACGCGGTACCCCCGGTCGACGAGCGCCCTGACGTACGGCGTCAGGTCGTCGATCGGAACGCCCGCCATCGGGTAGGAGGATCCGTGGGAGGACTTCTGGGAGACCTTTAACTCGAGCTCCTCGCCGACCGTCTCGGCGTCCTCCGCGAAGAACTCGTAGAAGTCGCCACACTGCATCGTCAGGAGGTCGGCGTCGGTCTCGGATTTCAGCGCGAGGAACTCCTCGACGATCCCGGTAGCCATATACCCACCCTCCGACGGTCGAAAGGTAAAACGCTGCGGTCGCCGCGGTCCCCCGGGACGGCCGAGCGGTCGCTTAGGACGTCTCGGTCACCGGTCCAGTTGCGTCGGGTTCACCGCGCCCGGGCCGTCGCCGACGTCGTAGGCGGCGCGAACCGCGTCGCTCAGCCCCCGCGCGGCCGCCTCGACCGCAGCCTCGAGGGATTCACCGCGTGCGAGCCGCGCGGCGATCGCGCTCGAGAGGGTGCACCCGGAGCCGTGGGTCGCGGCGGTGTCGATCCGAGGGGAGACGATGCGGGTCGGCTTCGCGTCGTCGGCGGCGAGGAACACGTCCACGACGGACTCGCCGGGCGTGGGTCCGGCGTCGAGATGCCCGCCGGTGACCAGCGCCGCGTCGGCGCCCGTCTCGAGGAGATCGCGCGCGGCGGCGGCAGCCGAGTCGACGTCGACGACGTCGCGGTCGGTCAGGACCGACGCCTCGTCCGCGTTCGGGGTGACGAGCGTCGCCGCGGCGATGAGGTCCGCGTAGGCGTCCTCGGCGGCCGGCGGAAGCAGCCGGTCGCCGCTCTCGGCGATCAGTACCGGATCGACGACGACGGGGCCGTCGAATCCCGAGGTGGCGCTCGTCGCCGTTCCCGCCGCCATGTCCGGCCTGCCAAGGCGATCCGTCACGGCTTCGACGGTGTCCGCGGTCGCGAGCATCCCCGTCTTGACCGCGCGGACGTCGAAGTCCTCGAGGACGGCCGCGTACTGGCGTTCGACGTGTGCGGCCGGAAGCGGGGAGACGTCGATCACGCCGCGGGTGTGCTGGGCGGTCGTCGCCGTGACCACGGACGTGCCGAAGACGTCGTGAGCGGTCATCGTCTTCAGGTCGGCCTGGATCCCGGCCCCGCCGCCGCTGTCGCTGCCCGCGATGGTGAGCGCCACCGGCGGCCGAGCCGAGTCCGCAGTCGCGTCGTCGGAATCGGTCATACCACCCGATATTCAGTAGTGGTATTAGAAAGTAATCATCAACAGAGGCACCTCCACCGACGCCAAGACGTCGGAACGACGCCAAGGGCCGCCTACGCCGACGCGTCGGGGGCCTCGATGAGCCGTTCGAGGTGCTCCGGCGGAACCGCGCCGCGGGCGGCGTGGTCGCCGTAGATCCAGGTCGGCACTCCGGAGACGCCGAACTCGCGGGCGTCGTCAAAGGCGTCCGCGAGCCGGTCGTGCCACTCTCCGTCGTCGGTCGCGGCCGACCGGACGGCGTCGGGGTCGAGACCGGCGTCGCCGCCGACGTCGGCGATCACGTCGGGGTCGCCGATGTCCCGGCCGTCGCGCCAGAGGGCGTCGAACAGCGCCTCGTCGAACGTGCGCCACGTCTCGGGCGCGGTTTCGCGGACGTACAGGGAGGCCTGTTGGGTCGGCCAGGAGTCGACGTCCCGCCGGAGCGTCTGGGCCATCTCGGCGTCGTATCGCTCCTGCAGCTTGCGAACGTTCGCCTCGGCCTGCTCGTAGTAGTCGTCGTCCTTGCCGTCCTCGACGTCCGTCCGGAGCTCTCCATCAGGGCCGCGCTCGTGACCCCGGAGGTCGAACGGGCGCCACTCGAGCGCGACCGGCGACCCGCGATCGTCCTCGTAGCGCTCGAGGGCGACGCGGCCGAGATAACAGAACGGGCAGACGTAGTCGGAGTACACGACGAGCGGTTGGTGGGTCATACCCCACGTTGGGCGGCTGCGGGCAAAAGGGCGGCGGCACGGGAGGCGGTCGGACGGCTCGCGCACGTGGATCGGGTCGGCCGTCGCGTCGCTACAGCCCGGCGACGTCCTCGATGGCGTCGGTCAGGGTTCGGATGCTCTCGACCGTGTGTTCGCCCATATGGCCGATCCGGAACGTCCGCTCGCCCAGGGTCGAGCCGTAGCCGTTCGAGAAGACCATGTCGTACTCCGCGGAGACGGTCTCGATCGTCGC
Source organism: Halopenitus persicus (assembly GCF_002355635.1). Taxonomy (GTDB): domain Archaea; phylum Halobacteriota; class Halobacteria; order Halobacteriales; family Haloferacaceae; genus Halopenitus; species Halopenitus persicus_A. Next base: position 1,061,494 of record NZ_AP017558.1, read on the forward strand.
GGCGACGTCGACGTCCCGCGTGTTCTCGATGCAGCTCACCGTCTGCGACTCGTACCCCTCCTCAGGGAAGAGATCGAAGTGCTCGCGGGCCCACTCGCGAGTGTATTCGGCCATCTCGCGGTGGCGCTGATCACGCTCGTGGTGACCCTCCTCGAGCATGTGCTTCATCTGTGTGCGGTACGCGAGCATGATCGGGATCGCGGGCGTGGAGTGGGTCTGCCCCTTGCGGTCGTAGTAATCGAGCGATCGCTGGAAGCCGCCGTACCAGGAGGCCGACTCGGAGGCGACCTCCCGGTCGTAGGCGTCGTCGCTGACCACGCAAACCGCCAGTCCGGGGGGCATCGCGAAGGCCTTCTGGACCGACGTAAAGAGCACGTCGATGCCGTGCTCGTCGATGTCGACGAAATCCCCGCCGAGCGCGGAGACGGCGTCGACGACGAACAACGTGTCCGGGTACTCGGCGAGGACGTCGCCGATCTCCTCGACGGGGTTGCGGACGCCGGTCGAGCTCTCGTTCATCACGCAGGTGACGGCGTCGTAGTCGGCGTCGGGCTCCTCGAGAGCCGCCCGGACGTCCTCCGGTTTGACGGCCCGTCCCCACTCGTACTCGAGGGTGTCGACGTCCTTGCCGATCCGTTCGGCGACGTTGGCCTGGCGCTCGCTGAAGCTCCCGCAGGTCGTCACGAGGACGTCCTCGTCGACGAGGTTGCAGATCGCGCTCTCCATGAACTCGGTGCCGGAGGCGGTGAGCACGATGACGTCGTTATCGGTTCCGAGGAAGGTCTTGGTGTCCTCGACGATCGTGGTGTAGAGGTCGGTCATTCGGTCCATCCGGTGGCCGAACATCGGCTCGGCCATCGCCTCGAGGACGTCCTCCCGGACCTCGGTGGGGCCGGGGATGTACAGCGTCTTGTCCGCGTAGTCGCCGGTGTACTCGCGTTTCTCGGTCATAGGCAGGGGCTGGTACCGGTCCGTTGCCGGCAAGGTGGGATGGGTGTTTCGATACCGTCACCGCTGGCCGGCCGACGAGGCCGTCACGCCAGGAAGACGTGCCGCGGTCGGTCCGCGAGGACTTCCCGGCCCCACTTGACGGTCTCCGTGAACTCCTCCGACCGGAAGAACGCCATCGCGTCCTCCTTCGCGCGCCACTGGCTGGCGATGAACATGTCGTTCTCGTCCTCGACGTTGGCCATCAGATCCGTCTCGAGGTGGCCGTCCATCCCGTCGAGCAGCCCGGCGACGTCGTCGAAGGTGTCGACGAAGTCCTCCCGGTGGTCGGGCACCACGGTGTAGAACATCCCCATCGTCCCGAAGCCGGACTCCTCGCCCGCACGGGCGACGATTCCCGGCAGCTCAGAGAGGAAGCCGGCCGCGGTCTCGGCGGCCGACGCGGTCTCCCAGATGGAGACGACCGCGGCGCGGTCGGTCGCGTGTCCCTCGTAGACCGCCGTCTTCACGTGGGTGTCGTAGTGGTCGAAGTTGCCGCGCAGCCCCTCGACCTCCCCGAAGAGCTCGTCGACGTCGGCCTCGCTGTACAGGACCGTCGCAAAGACGTCCTCGCCGTGGGGCTGACCGGCGTAGACGTCGAGGTCCTCGAGTTCGCCGCGGATCGAATCGGAATCGACGTCATCGGAGGCATCGGCGTCGTCGTGACGGTGTTCATCGGCGTCGTCGTGGTGACCGTCGCCGTCCCCGCTTCCGTGGTGACCGTCGTCGTCGCCACCGTGGTGGTGGCCGCCCGAACCACCGTGATGGTGGCCGTCGCCGTCACCACCGTACTCGCTCGTCGGGACCTTCGCGCCGTCGAGGTACGCGCCGAGGTCCGTGGGCGGGAAGCGCCGCCCCACGAGGAAGTCGCCGAACTCGCCGTACCGAGAGGAGGCGGGATCGAAGCGCATCTCGTAGACGATGTCCTTGAGGTCCGTGGGGTCGGCGCCGAAGAGGGTGACGCCCCACTCGTGGTCGTCGAAGCCGACCGAGGAGGCGATCACCTGCTTGATGCGGCCGGCGTACTCCCGGCCGACCTCGCCGTGGCCCGCCATCAGATCGGCGCGGTCCTCGAAGGAGAGGTCGTACCAGTTGTATTCCTCGCCGCGGCGCTTGCTCATCGGATAGAAGGAGACGTACTCGTCGTCGGGGATCTCGGGCTTGAGCTTCCCCTCGATGTAGCGACGGAGCCCCTCGTCGATCTCCTCCTCGTTCCCCTCGAAGTAGTCGTCGGAGACGTAGCCCGAGACCTCGGTGACGGTGACGTAGGAGGTCTCACGCTCCGTGAATCCCGCGAAGGCGGTGTCCTCGAAGCGGCGTTCGATCGCCGAGAGGTCGTCCAGTTCGGGCCGGAAATGGAGGAACAGCAGATCGCCCTTGTGTCCGAGGATCGAGAAGACCGCCGAGTCGCCCGCCTCGGCGTCGGCGAGCGACTCGCGGGCCGACAGAAAGCGGTTTCCCTCCTCGATCGCCCGTTCGCGTTCGCGTTCGGGTGCCGCCCGCCAGGCGTCCCAGTCGATCGACCGGACGTCGTGGAGGGCGAACCATCCTTCGTCGGTTTGTGGCGCCTCGACCATACCCGGGATTCGTGCGCCGGGACTTAGGGGTTTGCGAGTCGTCGCGGCGACCGCCGGTGGAGCCCGGCCCTACTGAAGTCCGGCGTCGGCTCTACCCGAAACCCGGAGGTCGGACCCGCCTGGAAACGACAATCGTTTGTAAGCCGCTCCAGTGAGTGGGGATATGTTACTGACCGTCTCCGGCCCGCCGGGAAGCGGGAAGAGTACCACGGCCGTCGGACTCGCGGAGGCGCTCGACCTCGAGCACGTCAGCGGCGGCGACATCTTCCGGGAGATGGCCGCCGAGAACGACATGACGCCGGTCGAGTTCAACGAACACGCCGAGACCGACGACCGGATCGACCGCGACCTCGACCGCCGCCTCCGTGAGATCGCGACGACGCGGGACGACGTCGTCCTCGAGTCCCGGCTGGCCGGCTGGCTGGCCGGCGACCACGCCGACGTCCGGATCTGGCTCGACGCCCCCCTCGACGTCCGCGCGGCCCGGATCGCCGACCGCGAGGGGAAGGACGTCGACCGGGCCCGCGAGGAGACGCGCCGGCGCGAGGAGAGCGAGGCGAAACGCTACCGGGAGTACTACGACATCGACATCGAGGACCTCTCGATCTACGACGTCGTCTACAATACCGCACGGTGGGGCCCGGACGCGGTCCGCGAGTCGATCGTCGCGACCGTGGAGGCCTACGAGCCCGCGCTCGACGAGGGCAAACACCCCGTCGAGGGCGTCCGATACGACTTTTAAGCGATCGCGACCGAAGGAACACGAGCACGAAATGGTCGACCACACCGACGCCGAGGACGCCGACGCTCACGATGGCGGCAGCGATGCTGCAGCCGGAGGCACCGCCGGAGCCGATTCCGAAGCCACATCCGGCCCCGACTCCGCGTCCCCGGCGGACCGCCTCCGGCCGGCCCCCACGGACCGGTCGCCGGCGGAGCTGCTGCGGTTCGGCGCGGTCAACCTGGACAAGCCGGCCGGCCCCTCCTCCCACCAGGTGTCCGCGTGGGTGCGGGACGGGATCAACGACGCCCTCGAGGACCTCGACCCGGACGGACCGGCCATCGACGGCGTCGCTCACTCCGGGACGCTCGACCCGAAGGTGACGGGCTGTCTCCCGACGCTCACCGGGACCGCCACGCGCGCGGCCCAGGTGTTTCTCGAGGGGCACAAGGAGTACGTCGCCGAGCTGGAGCTGCACGCGGCCGCGCCGTCGGACCTCGAAGCCGTCATCGCCGAGTTCGAGGGGGAGATCTACCAGAAACCCCCGCGAAAGAGCGCCGTGAGTCGGCGGCTCCGAACGCGGACGATCCACGATCTGGACGTCCTCGAGGTCGAGGACCGCCACGCGCTCCTCCGGGTTCGGTGTGAGTCGGGGACCTACGTCCGCAAGCTGTGTCACGATCTCGGGCTCGCGCTGGGCACGGGCGGCCACATGGGCGCGTTGCGCCGCACCGCGACCGACCCCTTCGACGACGCCGACCTCCACACGCTGCAGGATCTGTGGGACGCGCTGGCGTGGGCCCGCGAGGGCGACGCGGCGTTCCTCCGTGAGGTCGTTCGGCCCGCCGAGGAGGCCCTCGAACACCTGCCCGCGATCACGATCGCCCCCTCGGCGGCCGCGACCGTCGCGACCGGCGCGCCCGTCTACGCGCCCGGCGTGATCGACGTCGACGTCGGCACCGGCCCGGCCGCCGAGGTCGCCGCGGCGGGCACCGTCCCCGACGGCGCGGACGCGCCGCTCGTCGCCTGCTACCTACCGAACGGGAGCGCGGTCTGTCTCGGTCGGCTCGTCGGCGATCCCGACGCCGAGTCGGGGACCGTCGCCGATCTCGAGCGCGTGCTGGTCTGAGGATCGGCGCGCCCGCCGGCAGCCGAAACGAAGCCCTTAATTAAGGCACACCCCTCGATTCGAACGCACCCTGGGACCATGGGGTAGTGGTATCCTATGCCGATGGGGTCGGTATGACCCGAGTTCGATTCTCGGTGGTCCCATCAGAAATTATCAGTTTCTAATTTCCGGATAGGTTCAAAACCAGCCGACGGCTCGGCGATCGGGGGTGTCCGATCGTGAGTTCTCGGTTGAGGGATTCCGGGCGGGAGATACGCCGCATCGGTTCCGGTGAGGGGTCCACAGTCATCGTCGGATCGGTGTAAGGAAACGGGCAACCCAGCCCAGCTACCGAGTAGCCGACGTATCAGAGAACAGCGAAAGGAAGGACGGCTCCGGAGGAAGCAGCACTCGAACGATCGCGCCCTGCGGCTCGTTTTCCGCGAACTCGACTCGTCCGCCGGACATCGTCGCCGTCCAGTACATGATCCACAAGCCGAGTCCCTCGGTGTGGGAAAGCGGCGTCTCTTCGGGAAGTTCGATCGGCTGCCAGTCCTCTTCCGACATCCCCGTCCCCGTATCCGCGACCTCGGTGATCACCGTCCCGTCGTCCCGCGTGTGGATGGAAACGATCACCGTGACGTCGGGCGTGTTATGTTCGATCGCGTTCACTATCGCTTCCTCGATCGCGAGCGAGAGCGCCGGATGTGCCCGTACTCGGCACGTCTCCGGAAGCTCCGTCCTGAGCGTTATTCCCGGGTGGTCCTCCCGGATCCGTGCAACGTGCGTTTGGACGTCTTCCACAAGGTCGAATTCGCGTCGGGTATCCGTTTCCCAGATCGACACGATCCGACGAGTCCGATCGGTCGCCTCGAGAAGGTCCTGCAGATGGCGGCGGATGAGACGCGCCGTCTCCGGGATGTCCTCGGTGCTGTCGACCGTTTCGAGATCCTCGAGATGCCCGAGTGCGATGGAGAGTTCGTTTCGAATGTTGTGGCGCAGCACACGTTGGTTGATCGTGAGCAGCTTGGAGAGTTCCTGTGCCTCTTTGAGACGTTCGTTGCCTTCAACGGCGTAGAGGCTGGTTCGTGTGCCGACCACCGCACCAAGGGTGCCGGCAAAGGAGACGAGAAAGGAGAACTCACGGACCGGGCCCCTGATGGCCCACGTCAACCAGACGGCGACTGCGAGGAGTATGAACGCGGCCGTCACGCCGACGCTGACTCCCAGGGCCCGCCATCGGCCGCCGAGGGAGACGTCTCGACGGGGGAGCGTGTAGGCGGTGAAAAACACGAGGGCGGAAAGGCTCCAGATGATGAACGATTCGAGGACGGTTTCCAACCCACGGCCCTCAAAGAGAGCGTGCTGCGTACCAAGGCTAAAACAGATGATCCCCAACGCATAGAAACCGGATCTCGGAGGGATGGTGGACGTCATAAATAGCGGAACCCGGTAGACGTGGATCGTTTTTCCGCACGATATGATAAAATCCCCGCACCACACGACGAGAAGGAGTTAGCAGCGATTCCGCATCAGCGGGACCGTCGAGACGCACGCTCCAGTTCCCGGTCGTTTCAGCGTAATGCAAGGTGGAGCCTCCGACCTCAAGGAGCGAGCGAGTAGGTCGGAGAGGAAACCGACACGGTACTACACCAACCACGTTCGATGGCTGGCTGACTCCCTACCGAACCGTTACTAATATAAAAACAACAGCTTACATCTGAAACACGGATGGAGGTACGTCGCACCGTCCCCGTCAAACTCGACGTGGCCGACAGCGACGCCGACCTCCTCCACGAAACCATCTCCGAGTTCCTGTGGGCTGCCAACTACGTCGTCGACCACGCGTGGCAAGGCGAGTACAAGACCACGAGCAAAGCCGAGCTCCAACGCGAAACCTACGACGATGTGCGTGCCGAGACGCGTCTCCAAGCGAATCTCGTCCAGAACGCTCGCAACAAGGCCGCCGACGCCGTACAGAGCATCGTCGCTCGGTGGAAGCAAGGCGACTACGCGGGGAAGCCGCACTTCTCCGCGCCGACGCTCGTCTACGACAAGCGGTGTGCGACGTTCAATGACGACCACGCGACTCTCTCGACCGTCGAAGGTCGTATCACTGCGGAGTACGTCCTTCCCGACGAGAGCCGCGAAACGCCCCACTCGGAGTACCTGTTCAACGACGACTACGAAGTGACTGGCGGGGAACTCCACTACCGCGACGGTGAGTTCTACCTTCACGTCCGAACAAAGGCGGACGTGGAGTTCGAGACTGCCGACGACGGCAACGACGGGCACAACACAGTCCTCGGCGTTGACCTCGGCATCGAAAACGTCGCCGTTGCCTCGACAGGTGCGTTCTGGAACGGGTCAGAGTTGAACCACTGGCACCGCGAGTTCGAGAAACGACGCGGCTCGCTTCAACAGCGTGGAACGCGGACAGCTCACGAAACCGTCCAGTCGGTTGGACGTACCGAGACGGGTCGCTACGACCACTTCTTACACACCGTCTCGAAAGAACTCGTCGCGGAAGCCGTCGAAAACGGCTGTAGCGTGATTGCCTTTGAGAACCTGACAGGGATTCGTGAGCGGATGCCGAACGTCAAGAAATTCCACGCATGGGCGTTCCGACGTTTGTTCGAGTACGTCGAATACAAAGCCGAGATGTTCGGTATCTCGGTCGAACAGGTGAGTCCTGCGTACACGAGCCAGCGGTGTTCTAAGTGCGGGACGACGCTCCGAGAGAACCGCCAGACGCAAGAACGATTCTGTTGTGTGAAGTGTGGCTACGAAGTGAACGCCGACTACAACGCGGCGAAGAATATTGGCCTGAAGTATCTCCGCTCGGCGCAAAAGTCGTCGGGCGGAGGCGTACCCGTAAACGTGCGCTTGAATCGCGGGACATTGAACGTGAATGGCGATTACGAGCCTTCCGCCGATGGCGGCCAGAACGGGAGTCCACGCGAAAGCCCCACCCTCAACGAAGCGAACGGCGAAGCCGTGAGCGAGTAGGGTGGGGTAGTTTACAGAAGCTCCCGACATGAATCCGTGAACGTAGCAAGCGGAACGTCCGCACCGGAGTCAACGCTCGCGAAGAGCCCCGTGAACCGCTCGTCCAGAAAGTGGAAGGTGGTGATCTCGTCGAACCGATGCATGGAGCAATGCAGTTCGCCCGCGGCAAACAGCTGTTCGAGGTACTCCCGGCCCATCCCCTGAATGACGAGTTCGTCGTGGATCTCCTCCGCGACGGTCTCCAACTTCGGCTCGACGTCATCGCGAACGTATATGGGATCGTACCCGTCCCGATCATACGTCGCAAGCACTCGGAGGGCACCGTCCGCTTCCTGACGGAGCTCATCGATCTCGTCTTGAGAAGTGATACCCATACCCACAGTATGTCGCCGGAGCGGTGTTCAATCCATCGCCGCTCGCGCTCCTCGCCGCTCGCGTCCCGGACACCGGCGAAGCGCCCGCGACGAGTCGTCCGCTGGACCGCTCGTCGAATCGTCCGCCGTGCTCGTGGATCACCCTCCCTGAACCATATTTATATTCCCTTTATTGTATATATACGTACGAATCAATCCTTTTACGTGGCGAGGACGTGGGACGAATCGAGCGACCAATGTCGAAATCGGAATTTAATTCGGATATATACACATCGATCGATCAGTTTGAGAGCGGCAAAACGGTTCGATTCACCGATCGCCGCGATCGGTTGATACGGCTTCGCACGGTCGAGGGCGACCCGCCGGACGTCGACGCGCTCGTCGGGATGTACGCGGACTTCGAGGCGGACGACCGCGCCCAGGGGATCCCGCCGATCGGGACCGATCTGATACGCGGCTGGCTGACCGGGCTCGAGGGCATCCACGTGGTCGCCGACCACCGGGGCGAACCGGTCGGTCACGCGGTTCTCGTGCCGGTCGACGGGGAGACGCTCGAACTCGCGATCTTCGTCCACCCCGACTACCAGGGCGCCACGATCGGGACGCGAACCCTGGGCGAACTCCTCGACTGTGGCGCCGCGGCCGACGCGACCGCGGTCGAGTTGCACGTCGAACGGTCGAACGACGCGGCGATCGCGTTATACCGGAAGTACGGCTTCACCGCCGAGGAAACCCGGTCGATGGAACTTCGAATGCGTCGTCCGCTCGTCACGCCGCCGGTCGCGTGACCGGCTACGGCTCGGGGCGACTCGGTCCCGCTCGACTCCTTTCCTCCCTGACCCACTCACCTGCTCTCCGATCGACGCCCGCCTCTCTTGACCGGCCACGGGACTGACCGGTGCTCCGGTATTGCGTCGATTACCCATACGTCGCGGTATATATCTAACAATATACCTATTAAGCGGGTTATTTGTGCTGGCCGGGATATCCCTCCCGTATGCCACAGGAGATCGGCCCACTGCGTCCGATCTGTGGCTCCGTTCGTCCGATCGACGACGGGATGAGTTCCGGTTTCATCCGGCAAATATATCCCATAAATGATGGTTCCTTCGGCGCGAACGGCCGCGGTGGAATCAACGCCGCGGTTCGAACCCACCGGACGTCCGACGACGGCCTCCGGCGGGCCGTCCCGGCTGCCGGAACCGCTCGTCGACGGGCGGACGGTCGACGCGGATCGGCGGATGGATCCCGGCCGGGTTCCGGTCACGGACGGACGCCCCCCACCCGTTCACCGAGTCGTCCGGATTTTCCCACCGACCCCTCGGTCCGACGTGTGGAGCTGATCGTCGTTGTACGCCGGTCCGGGGTCGATATCGGTCGATACGGTCCGCCGGTGCCGATCGGCGGGTCCCCCCGAGGACGCGTCGGAGCGCGTGTCGGAGACGGACGTTCCCCCATCGAATCAGTCGAACATATGCATCACAGTACACAGCAGTCGAACGGCGAGTCGGCGACCGAAATCGATCTCACGGATCCCGACTACTATCTCAATCGGGAGCTCTCCGAACTCGCGTTTCAGGAGCGCGTGCTTCGGGAAGGACTGGACGAGCGGAATCCACCGCTCGAACGGCTTCGGTTTCTCGCGTTCTTCACGAAGAACACCGACGAGTTCTTCATGAAACGGGTCGGCGGACTCAAACAGCAGATCGACGCGAACGTCAGGACCACGACGCCGGACGGGCGAACGCCCGCCCAACAGTGGGAGGAGGTCCTCGAGGCTGCCCGCCCGCTGTTTCGAGAACAATCCGAGTACTGGCGGACGACGCTGAAACCGACGCTCGCCGAGTCGGGCATCGCGATCCGCGATCACGAGACGCTCCCGGCGGACGAGCGGGAGACGCTTCGGGACTACTTCGAGGAGTCCATCCTGCCGACGCTGACGCCGCTCGTGTTCGATCCGGCGCACCCGTTTCCGTTCATCTCGAACCGCTCGCTGTCCCTTGCGGTGCTGTCCGCGAGCGATGCCGACGAGCCGAGGTTCACCCGTATCAAGATCCCATCGAACCAACCACGACTGGTCGAGGTTCCGGGCGAGACACACCACTACGTCCTCATCGAGGACCTCATCGAGGCCAATCTCGATCTCCTCCTGCCGGGTCTCGACGTCCGTGACGTGTCGAAGTTCAAGGTCACGCGGAACGCGGAGGTGCGACGCAACGAGGAGGTCGCCGAGGACCTCATCGATCTGGTCGAGGAGGTGCTCGAACAACGCCGCTTTGCGACGGTCGTCCGGCTGGAGGTCGACGCCGACATGCCCGACGAATCGCTCGCGATTCTCACGGACCAACTGGACGTCGACGATCGAGAGGTGTTCCATCGACGAGGACCGATCGACTTCTCGGATTTCTTCTCGCTCACCGACTGCAACCGCTCGGACCTCAAACTCCCCGACTGGAAACCACGGCCCCACCCGCGGTTGGGACCGACGGCCACCGAATCACCGACTACGGAATCACCGACTACGGAATCGACGGCCACCGAATCACCGACTACGGAATCGACGGCCACCGAATCACCGACTACGGAATCACCGACTACGGAATCGACGGCCACCGAATCACCGACTACGGAATCACCGACTACGGAACCGACGGCCACCGAATCACGGGCCGCAACCGCGGACGTCTTCCGTGAGATCCGCAAGGGGGACGTTCTCGTCCATCATCCCTACCACTCATTCGAGGGGACGGTACAACGGTTCCTCGATGCGGCGGCACACGATCCGGACGTGCTTGCGGTGAAGGCGGCCATCTATCGAACCGCGAGCGACTCGAAGGTCATCCAGAGCCTGATCGACGCGGCGGACAACGGCAAACAGGTGGCCGTGATGGTCGAACTCAAAGCCCGGTTCGACGAACGGAACAACCTCGAGTGGGTGCGTCAGCTCGAGGAGGAGGGCATCCACGTCGCCTACGGGACCGTTGGGTTGAAAACGCACACCAAGACCGCGCTCGTGGTTCGGCGGGAGGACGACGGGGTCAAGCTGTACTCCCACGTCGGGACCGGAAACTACCACTCCGGAACCGCGAAGGGGTATTCCGACCTGGGGCTGTTGACCGCCGATCGTGACATCGGCCTCGATCTCACGAAGGTGTTCAACTTCTTCACCGGCCCGACGCTCGACGACCGCTTCCGGAAGCTCCTCATCGCCCCCGTGACGATGCGCGAGCGGTTCACCGAGATGGTGAGACGGGAAGCCGAACACGCTCGGTCCGGTCGTCGGGCACGCATCGTGGTGAAGGTGAACGGACTCGAGGACCCGTCGATGGTCGAGGAGCTCTATCGAGCCTCGAGGGCCGGCGTCGACATCGATCTGCTTGTCAGGGACATCTGTCGACTCCGGCCGGGCATCGAGGGAGTAAGCGAGAACATCACCGTCCATTCCATCGTCGGTCGGTTCCTCGAACACGCCCGGATCTTCTACTTCGAGAACGGCGGGACGCCGGAGTGGTATCTCGGATCGGCCGACTGGATGACGCGAAACCTCGACCACCGGGTCGAAGCCGTCACGCCCGTGGAGAACGAACGGCTCCGGCGGCAGCTCCGGTTCATACTGGAGGCCTCGCTGCGTGATAATCGTCGTCGGTGGGTGATGCAAAGCGACGGAAGCTACGAACGGACCACCCCGAGCGAGGAGGAGTCGGTTCGTGACATCCAGCACCTCTTGATGGACGCGACGGACGCCGCCCTCGATCACAACGCCGGGATGGGACTGCGGATCGAGACGGACGCGATCGACGAGGAGCTCCTCGTGACCGAGGACTCGGAGGCCGTCCAGCCCGTGAGCGATGCGGAATCCGAGACAGCGGAAGCCGAGACGGCGGAAGCCGAGACGGACACGGCGTTGGAGGTCCCCCACGGAACCGATCCCGATGGTTCCGACGACGGTCCGACGAATCCCGATGGTTCCGACGACGGTCCGACGAATCCCGATGGTTCCGACGACGATCGGACGCTCTCGGGAGACATCTCGGTGTTCGAGACGTATTCGGAGCGATGGTACCATCCCGATAGCGAGTCCTACGAGTGGGCGGTCAGAACGACCGATGGAAACCGACGATATTTCAAGACGCGGTCGGGTGCCCGCGATCGCCTTCGGTCGGAGTACGGAACGATCCGGTGAACCGCCTCGGGGTCAAGTGGGTCGAGACGCTCCGCGTCTCGTCATCACGGAAATCGAACGTTTCCGAACGACCCCGAGGCACTCGCCTTGCGTATCTGTAGACGGAGGCGTCAGATCGGGGAAACGACCTTCGAATCCGCCCGGGACCGGTGTGTTACTGCAGGATCCGTGGCAACGAAGTCATCGTGCCGGTACCGGTATGCGGTGAGCGTCCCGCCGTAGACGCAGCCGGTGTCGAGCCCGACGGCGAACTCCCGTTCCACCGGGGATTCGTGAACGGTGTGGCCGAAAAACACGCGGTGGGGACCGTCATAGTCGTCGTACCAGAACGGGCCATCGTATCCGTCACCGTTCGGCGCACGCATCGTCAATAGCTCCTCGACCGTGTGACTTTCGAGCGGCCGGGTCGGGTCGACGCCGCCGTGGACCACGAGCGCGTCGGCGAAGGAGATCACGACGGGAAGCGTCTCGAGGTACGCCCGATCCCCTTCCCGAAGCCACTGTGGGTCCGTGTCGCCACGCACGATCTTCTGCTCGTTGTTTCCCCGAACGCTGCGGAACCGCGGATCGTCGCGAACGACGTCGATGACGCCCGGACTGTCCGGTCCCTTTCGAACGAGGTCGCCGACGAACAGCACGAGGTCGTCCTCGCCCACCGCACAGTCCGCGAGGAGTCGGTCGAGGGTGTCTCGGCTCCCGTGGACGTCCCCGATGATGTAGACCTCATCGTGCGCCGATACGTCGATCCTGTCGTGGTGATCCTCGACTGCCTCGCTGAACTCGGGATGCATATGTGATGGTTCCAACCGGGGCCAGCCGCAGGCCGACCGTCGGGTCGACCGACGCCGAACACGGGTTAATCAGTTTATAATAGCCGACAACACCGCTATATATGTCTGCCGAGATGACGCATTCACAGATCACATTAAACAATAATAATCCGTTTGTACGGAAGTATTTACTATACCCGTCCGTTCGAACACCATATGCGGAATACACGTGAACACGTGTCGATCGAGTCACACACCGAATACACGATCTCCCGGTCGACGTGCTGGCGCTGTGGGGCCTCGATCCCGGAACACAGCGTGCGGAGCACGCTCTGTCCCGACTGCACCCGCCGTCACGTTGGGTGATCGGAGCGGGGTTGCGGTTCGTCGCCGCGACGCCGGACCCGACTCCGACCCGTCCGACTCCGACCCGTCCGATGCGAGTCCGTCGTGACGATTTCTGCTATCCAACCGACACGACGCCGGCCGATCGACGGGCGGACACGAAGCTATAGGTGTCGTCCGTGAGTAGTGACGACGACCATGGCCGACCGCCCCTACGAGTACCCGACGACGGACTCGTCCGAGGGAATACGAGTGCTCCACGTCGACGACGACCCCGACGTCGCCGAGCTGACGGCGGTCGCGCTGGAACGCGAGAACGACGCGTTCACGGTCGTCACCGAGACCGACGCGCACGCGGGGCTCGACCGGGTTCGGGAGGGCGCGATCGACTGTATCGTCTCGGATTACGACATGCCGGACCTGACCGGGCTGGCGCTCCTCGAGCACGTCCGGGAGATCGATCCGGACGTTCCGTTCGTCCTCTTTACCGCCAAGGGTTCCGAGGAGATCGCCAGCGAGGCGATCTCGGCCGGCGTCACGGATTACATCCAAAAAGGGCCGCGGATGGACGCGTACACGGTGCTCGCCAATCGGGTCGAGAACGCGGTCGATCAGTACCGATCCCGGCAGGCGCTCGCCGAGAGCCAGCGCCGGCTCTCGCGGTTCATCGACCAGTCGCCGCTGGGAACGATCGTCTACGACGAGACGTTCACGATCCGGCGGGTCAACGCGGCGGCGGAGGCGATCACGGGCTACGAGGCGGCCGACCTCGTCGGCGGGACCTGGCTCCCGATCGTTCCGTCCGAGATCCGCCGACACGTCGCCGAGGTCGAACGCCAGCTGCTTGCCGACAAGGGCGGCTATCACAGCGTCAACGAGATCGTGACGAAAGCCGGCGATCGGCGCCTCTGCTCGTGGCACAACCGGGTCGTCACCGACGCCGACGGGACCGTCATCACGATCGTCTCCCAGTTCGAGGACGTCACCGAACGGCGGCGCCAGCGACACGAGCTCGAGGAGACGAACGCGGTCCTCTCGACGCTGTTCGACACGCTGCCCGTCGGCGTGCTCGCCGAGGACGTCGACCGGACCGTGTTGGCGGCCAACGAACGGATCTTCGAGCTCCTCGAGATGCCCGGGTCGCCGGCGGAGGCGGCCGGCGCCGACTGCGAGGCGCTGGCGGCGACGGTCAGCGACCGGTTCGCCGATCCGGAGGCGTTCCGTACGGGGGTCGACCGCCGCATCGCGGACGGCGAGCCGGTCGAAGGGGAGGAGATCACGCTGGCCGACGGGCGGACGGTCGCCCGGAGCTACCGTCCGATCGAGCTGCCGGACGGTCGGGGCCACCTGTGGGTCTACCAGGACGTCACCGACCGGAAACGACACGAGCGCCGCCTCGAAACGCTCAGCGAGACGAGTCAGCGGTTGATGACCGCACGAACCCGGGAGGCGGTCGCCGGGATCGCCGTCGCCGCCGCGCGCGACGTCCTCGACCTCGAGGCCAACGCGGTCCATCTCCACGACCAGGACCGGGGCGGGCTGGTCCCGGTCGCCGCGACCGACGCCCTCCGGGAACTGGTCGGGGACCCGCCGACGTTCACCGAGGGGGAAAGCATCGCCTGGCGGGTCTACGAGACCGGCCGGGCGCTCTCGGTCGACGACGTTCGCGAGGACGCCGACGTCTACGATCCCGAGACCGACGTTCGCAGCGAGATGTACCTCCCGCTGGGAGAGTACGGAGTCCTCATCGCGGGCTCGGAGACCGTCGAGGCCTTCGAGGACCACGACCGGGTCCTCGGGGAGATCCTCGCCGGGAACGTCGCGACGGCGCTCGAACAGGTCGACCGGACCGAGACGCTTCGGGAGCACGAGCGCGAGCTCGTCGACAAGAACGAACGCCTCGAGGAGTTCACCAGCGTGGCCTCACACGACCTGCGGAATCCCCTCAACGTCGCGCAGGGGCGGCTCGAGCTCGCGATGACGGAGTGTGACAGCGAGCACCTCGGTGCGGTCGACCGGTCGCTGGCCCGAATGGAGACGCTGATCGAGGACCTGCTGACGCTCGCCCGCGAGGACGCCGACGTGGAACTCCAGCCGATCGATCTGTCGGCGGTCACGCGGCGGTGTTGGCAGACCGTCGAGACGACCGACGCGACGCTGACCGTCGAGACCGACCGCACGATTCGAGCCGACGAGGGACTCCTCCGACAGATCCTCGAGAACCTGCTGGCGAACTCGGTCGAACACGGCGGCGAGAACGTGCGGATCGAGATCGGCCAGCTGTCCGACGCCGGGGACGGCGCGCCGGACGGCTTCTACGTCGCCGACGACGGTCCCGGGATCCCCGAGGACGAACGGGAGCGGGTCTTCGAGTACGGCTTCTCGGGAACGAGCGACGGCACCGGATTCGGCCTCGCGATCGTCGAGAAGTATGCGAACGCCCACGGCTGGGACGTCCGAGCGACCGCGTCCGCGACCGGCGGCGCGCGGTTCGAGATCACCGGCGTCGAGTTCCTCGAGGAGTCCCCGGAGTGAGGGCACGCGGGGAAGCCACGGCGTAGTCCGCCCGTGGGTTTTTGCGCCGGGCCGCCGAGGGTCGCGTATGGCCGCCGACGGAGGGACCGACGAGGAGAGCTCGGATGCCGACCGGGATGGAGCAGGTGGCACCCCGGATGGAGCAGGTGGCACCCCGGATGGAGCAGGTGGCACCCGGAATGTCCCCGACGACGTCCGAAATGGACCGAACGACGACGAGGAGCATCCGGATATCGAGGACCTGCTCGACAGGCTCGACGATCTCTCGGACACCGTCGACGAGCCCCACGAGCGGCGGGAGGTCGAACGGACCATCTCGTTGGTTCGGCGGATGCCGGGCAGCACCGCCTTCACCGAGCACATTTATAAATACACGTCGCGGGACATGGCCGAGGCGCTCGTGGGGAGCGTCATCTTCGCGCTCCCGTTTCTCGTCGAGGACGGGGTCTTCGTCATCGCTCGGTGGTTCACGGCGGTCCGGGTCGGACCGATTCCGGTGGTTTTCCTCGCGCACGTCCTGTTCGTCCTCGGGCTGACCGGCGGACTGCTGTACTACGCCGACATCCGAGAGGTGCGAGTCACGCGGCCGGTGTTCGGGCTCGTTCCGCGTCGCTATCTCGGCGTCCTGCTCGTCTCCTTCGGGGGGTCGTTCGGCATGTTGGCCCTGTGGGGCCGGCTCGCGCTCGAGGACCCGACCCGGCTCGAGGCGTTCGCGCGGGTGTGCGTCGTCTGGGCGCCCGCCGCGCTGGGGGCGGCGCTCGGCGACATTCTGCCGGGCGAGAGCAAGGGCGAGGACATCAGCGAGCTGTTCGACGACGATTGACGCGACCGACGGGTCGCGACCGGCGGTGTCCCGGGTTACTCGTCGCGGTCGGAGGTGAGTCCGGGGTTCGTCACGGCACCGAGGGACGCGGAGGCGAAGTCGCGGTGGTACTTCGCGAGGACGCCGCCGGAGTAGGGCGGCTCCGGCGGTTCCCACTCCTCGCGGCGGCGGTCGAGCTCGTCGACGGAGAGGTCGACCGAGAGCTCACGCTCGGGGATGTCGACGGTCACCTCGTCGCCGTCCTCGATGAGGCCGATCGGGCCGCCCTGTGCCGCTTCGGGGGCGACGTGTCCGATCATCGGGCCGCGGGTGCCGCCCGAGAAGCGGCCGTCGGTCAGCAGCGCGACGTCGTCCTCGTGGCCCGCGCCGACCACGGCCGCGGTCACGCCGAGCATCTCGCGCATCCCGGGACCGCCGGTGGGGCCCTCGTTGCGGATGACGATGACGTCGCCGGAGTCGATCTCGCCGGTCTGGACGTACTCCATCGCGTCCTCCTCGGTCTCGAAGATCCGGGCGGGGCCCTGGTGGTAGAACTCGTCCTGGCCGGTCGCCTTCAGGACCGCACCCTCCGGCGCGAGGTTCCCCTGCAGGATCTTGATGGCGCCCTCGGGCTGTTTGGGCTCGTCGACGGTGTAGAGGAAGTCGGCGTCGATCGCGTCGTCGTCGGGGAGGTCGAGCCGGTCGAGCTCCTCCGCGATCGTCCGGCCCGTGACCGTCAGCTGGTCGCCGTGGAACAGGCCCGCCTCGAGCAGCCGGCGGATCACGACCGGCACGCCGCCGATCTCGTGGAGGTCGTTCATCACGCTCTGCCCGCCGGGCTGCATGTCCGCGATCTTCGGGGTGCGCCGGGAGATCTCGTCGAAGTCCTCGATGTCGAGGTCGACGCCGGCCTCGGCGGCCAGCGCGAGCAGGTGAAGCACGCCGTTCGTCGAGCCGCCGATCGCCGTCTGGAGCGCGATGGCGTTCTCGAAGGACTTCCGGGTCAGGATGTCCGAGGGTCGGCGGTCGTTCTCGATGCAGTCGAGAGCCAGATCGCCCGCGCGCTCGGCGACCGCGTAGCGCTCCTCGTCCTCGGCGGGCGCGGAGGCGGACCCAAGCGGCGCCAGTCCCAGCGCCTCCGAGAGGGAGGCCATCGTGTTGGCCGTGAACATCCCGCCGCAGGATCCCGCGCCCGGGCAGGCGTTCCGCTCCAGATCGTCGAGCTCGTCGGCGTCCATGTCGCCCTGCGCGTACGCGCCCACGCCCTCGAAGACCTGGACGATCGTGACGTCGCGACCGTCGTGCTGGCCGGGCATGATCGAGCCGCCGTACAGGAACACGGAGGGCAGATCGGTCCGGATCGCGGCCATCATCATCCCGGGGAGGTTCTTGTCGCAGCCGGCGACGGTCACCAGTCCGTCCATCCGCTCGCCGAAGGAGACGAGCTCGACCGAGTCCGCGATGATCTCACGGGAGATGAGGGAGGCCTTCATCCCCTCGGTCCCCATCGAGATGGCGTCGGAGATGGTGATCGTGCCGAACTCGATCGGCATCCCGCCGGTTGCGCCGATCCCGTCGACCGCCGCGTCGGCGACGTCGTCGAGGTGGACGTTACACGGCGTGATGTCCGCCGCGGGGTTTGCAACCCCCACGAGCGGGGAGGAGAGGTCGGTATCGTCGAAGCCCATCGCCCGGAACATCGACCGGTGGGGCGCCTTGTCGGCCCCCTCGGTCACGTCCCGGCTTCGGAGGTCCTCGTCCTTGCGTCCCGCGAACCGGTCGGCGTCGTCGCGGCGCTGCGTGTCGGCCTCGGCGGAGGACGGGTCCTCCCCCTGCTGTTGGCTCATACAATGAATCTAGCGGGGGGACGGGTTAAACCCTTGACGACGAACGCGTTCCCGTCGGGGTGAAGCGAAGGGGATCGGGGGGAGTAAAGCGAAGGGGATCGGGGGAAGTAAAGCGAAGGGGATCGGGGGGAGTAAAGCGAAGGGGATCGGGGAGGGGTCGATCGGACGCGCTAGGCGAACGCCCGCAGAACGCCCTGTCCGTCCGTGCTCGCGGCGACGTCCGGAAGGGTTGCACGCTCGGGATGGGGCATCAACACGGCGGTCGTCTCGCGATCGCCGAGGATCCCGGCGACGTTTCCGGTCGACCCGTTGGGGTTGGCGGCATCGGTGACGGCTCCGTCCGCGTCACAGTATCGGAAGAGGATCCGGTCGTCCGCCGCGAGGGCCTCGTGGGCGTCCGCGTCGATCTCGAAGCGCCCCTCGCCGTGGGCGATGGGAACCCGGATCACGTCGCCCTCCTCGTAGGCGGCGGTCCAGGGCGTGTCCGCGCGCTCGACGCGGAGGTGGACGGGCTCACACTGGAAGCGCGCGCTCTCGTTGGTGGTGAACGCACCCGCGACGAGCCCCGACTCCGCGCCGATCTGGGCGCCGTTGCAGACGCCGAGCACCGGCGTCCCGTCGGCCGCCGCCTCGCGAACCGCCTCCATCACGGGGGCGCGGGCGGCCATCGCGCCGGCGCGGAGGTAATCGCCGTAGGAGAACCCGCCGGGGATGACGATCCCGTCGGTCTCGGCGGGGAGGCCGTCCGCGTGCCACCGGCGCTCGGCGTCGATCCCGAGGTGTTCAAGCGCCCGGACGGCGTCCCGGTCGCAGTTCGACCCGCCGAACTGCAGGACGGTGACGGTCATCGGTCCGCGACCGTGACCTCGTAGTCGTGGATGGTCGGGTTCGCGAGCAGGCGCTCGGCCATCTCGCCGGCGCGCTCGGCGGCCGCGTCGGCGTCGTCGGCCTCCAGGTCGATCTCGAACCGGTCGGCCGACCGGAGGTCCTCGAGCTCGAACCCGAGCCGTTCGAGCGCCCGCTTCGTCGTCTCGGCCTCGGGGTCGAGCACGCCCCGCTTGAGCCGGACGGTGACGGTCGCAGTGTAGGCGGTCATCACCTGATACTGCGAAGTCGTGTGCAAAAACCGTTTTGGAACGGCTGTGATATTCACGTTCGTGGATAGCCCGGCGGATCGGCTGCAGCCTGGTGCGCCGGGAGGACGCCGGCGACACGGCTCACGAACCTGATGATCCGAAAAGCGTGGTTGTCCGGGTCGCCGCTGGTCGGGGCGCCGTTGGCCGGAGCGCGGGCGGTTACTCGTCGACGGCGACCGCGTTCACGAGGCCGGTCTGGCCCGGACGGGAGGTGACGCGGGCGCGACCCTCGGAGGTCTCGATGATGGCGCCCTTGGTGATGATGTTCCGGCGGACGTAGTTCACGTTCGCGGGGTTCTCGACGACGTTCTCGATCTCGGCCGAGACCGTCTCGCCGTCGACGGAGACCTGCGCGACGTTCGTCGAGAGGGCGCGGACCTTCTCGTCGGTGCCGCGCGCGTCGATGTACTGGAAGCGGGGCTCGCCGACGGTCGTCTCGGCGGCCTCCCGGCCGAGCTGGTGGCGCTTCTTGTCGTGTGCGGGTCGCAGTCGACCGCCCGTTCGCTTCCGCGTGGAGCGTCCCTGGTCCTTCATACGCCCAGGAACGCCGAGCGAATACTTGAACCGTTCGACTCGGGGCCGCGGAGCGCTCCGGTTCGGTAGCTTTACCGGCGTGGCTCGCTCCCGGCCGTGTATGAGCCTACGGACCGCCGTCGCGGCCCCGTTCCGCCAACAGGGACGGAACCGGCTCGGCGAGGGCGAGTTCGTCGTCGCCCTCTCGCTGGACCGGGACTGGTTCTCGCCCGACCAGGCCAAACGCCTCGTCGACGTCGCCGCCGGGCGCGGGCTGCTCGACCGGGAGGACGACGATCTGGTCCCCGCGTTCGACGTCGACGCCGTGGAGGTCCCGGAGGGATTTGTCCCCGACGAGTCGATCCTCCGGGAGCAGTCCACCTTCGAGCGTGCGCTCGAGGCGGCCGTCGACGCCGGCGTGGACAAACGAACCGCCGTCGCCGCGATCAACGAACGCCAGCGCGGCCTCGAGATCACGATCGAGGCCGCCGCGGTCCTGTACGCCAACGAGCAGGGCGTGGACGTCGGCCCCCTCGCCGCGGACGTCCGGGAGGACCTCCTGGCCGGGGATGGCGAGGACGGAGACGACGGGGACGGTGAGCGAGAGGATGGAGACGGCGGAGATGGAGATAGAGGGGATGGAGATAGAGACGGCGGAGACGGATCCCGCGACGGGACCCCGGCCGCGGAGGGGGTCGCCTGATGGTCGACGACCGGCTGCAGGACGGCGTCCGGATCGCACAGCTGCTCGCCTCGGAGGTCACCGGCGACGCGGGCCGCCTCCGCGACCTCCGGGTGACCGACGCCGACCCCGACGTGGAGCCGACCCTCGACGGCACGCTCGCCTACCGGATCGTCCGCGTGCCCGGAACGGAAACGGATGCAGACCCGGAGGCGGAGGCGGTTGCAGACGCGGAGGCGGATACGGTTGCAGACGCGGAGGCGGATACGGTTGCAGACGCGGAGGCGACCACCAACGATGCCGCGACGATCGCCGAGGCGTTCGTTCAGCCCGAGCGCGTCCGTCTCGAGTTCCGCGCCGGGGTCGACGCGGTCGCCGCGTCGGCCGAGGCGGCCGGCCTTCGCGTTCGCCCGAAGGCGGTCCGGCCGCCCCGGACGATCGTCTTTCTCGAGGACGGCGCCGCGGTCAAACGGGCGTTGCCCGCCCTCGCGGCCGCCATCGATGCGGACTAGGTGAAGTCAGGGACCCGACGAGTCGGCGTCCGTGGCTGGGTTCTCGTCGGTCCTCGCGGTCGTGCTCGAGTCCGGTGCATTGGCGTCCGCATCGTCCGCATCGGCGTCCGCATCGTCCGCATCGGCGTCCGCTTCGTCGTCATCTCGTCGCGCCAGTCCTGCCAGGTGGCCGATCTCGGGCAGGATCACGTCCTCGAGGCCGAGTCGGACCGCATCGGTCGATCCCGGCAGACAGAAGACCGGCGCGCCGTCGGCGATCCCGGCCGTCGCCCGCGACCCGATCGTCTTCGTTCCGACCTCCGCGAACGAGAGCCGGCGGAAGGTCTCCCCGAACCCCGGCAGGGACTTCTCGAAGAGCGGTCGGACCGCCTCGGGCGTGACGTCGTCCGGGGTGACTCCGGTTCCGCCGGTCGTGATGACGGCGTCGACGTCGCCCCGCCCGACGAGCCGATTGACCGTGCCCTGGACGCGGTCGAAGTCGTCCGGGACCAGTTCCCGAACCGTCACCTCGTGGCCGGCCTCCTCGAGGATCGACACGAGGCGATCGCCGGTCGCGTCCTCGTCCAGCGAGCGCGAACTCGAGATCGTGACGACCGAGATCTCGAGCTGATCGAGGTCGTGCTGGTGGTGATCGTCGTCATGGGAGTGGTCGTGCTGGTCGTCGTGGGAGTGGTCGTGCTGGTCGTCGTGGGAGTGGTGGTCGTGAGAGCCATCGGTCATATGCGGATGTTGGCCGGGAATACGGAAAACGTGCCGTTTCGAGAGCACGCAGCCAGCGCGTGGCGGCGTCAGGGACCGTCAGCCGCCACCGTCGAGCGGGATAGTCGGCCAATGAAAGGTTTCATAATCAGTCATTATCCATATGTCCGGATAATGGAATTGACAAGAGACCAATATCAGGAGATCGTGCGGACCCTCGCCGACGGGATCCTGATCGTGGACGAGTCGGGCGAGATTCTGTATGAAAGCCCGGCCGTGCAGCGTCTCACCGGATACGCGCCGGACGAGCGGACCGTCGAACACGTGTTCGAGCACGTGCATCCCGAGGACGAGCGGGCCGTCCGCGAGGCGTTCGCCGACGTCATCGAGTCCGAGGCGGAGACCGTCGTCACCGCCGAGTTTCGCTTCCGACACAGGAACGGGTCGTGGGTCTGGCTCGAGACGCGGGTGAGCACCCAGCGGGCGACGACGGCCGGCGGATACATCGTGCGTGTGAGCGACGTCACCGAGGCCAAGGCGCGCGAGGAGTATCTCGAACGGACCACGGCCCGCCTCGAGGCGCTCTTCGAGAACTCCCCCGACATGATCGACCTCCACACCAGCGACGGGACCATCGTCGACGTGAACCGGCAGTTCTGCGAGGCGTTCGACCAACCGAAGTCGGAGCTCGTCGGACGGAAGGTCTGGGAGATCGACCGGGAGATCGGACCGGACGGGCTGCGGGAGATCTGGGACGGGATGGACGTCGGCGACCGGACCGAGGTCGAAACGACGTTCGAGACCGGGGACGGGACGCGGTTCCCAGTGGAGGTGCACCTGACTCGCCTGCCGGCGAACGACGGCGACCGGTTCGTGGTCATCTCGCGGGACATCACCGAGCAAAAACAGCGGCTCCAGGAGATCCGGTCGCTCAAGAACCGGCTCGAGCTCGCCGTCGAGGGGGCGAACCTGGGCGTCTGGGACTGGAACATGCGGACCGACACGGTCGAGTTCAACGACCAGTGGGCCGAGATGCTCGGCTACGAGCTGGACGACCTCGAGTCACACCTCGACGCGTGGGAGACGCGCGTCCATCCCGACGACATCGCCGCGGTCACGGACGCACTCGAGGCGCATCGGCGAGGAGAAACGGACTACTACGACACCACGCACCGAATGCGAACCGCCGACGGCGGGTGGAAATGGATCCGGGACCTCGGCAGGATCGTCGAGCGGGACGCGGACGGTGACCCGGTTCGGGCGGTCGGGATCCACCTCGACATCGACGACTCCAAGCGTTACCAACGGGAGCTCGAGCGGAAGACCGAGGAGCTTGAGAACCTGACGACCCGGCTCGAGGACCAGTATCGGACGTTGTTCGAGGAGGCGCCCGTGATGGCGGTCGTCACGCGAACCGAGAACGGCCGGCCGGTCATCGAGGACTGCAACAACCAGTTCGCGGACACGCTGGGGATCGACCCGGACGCGCTCGTCGGAACCGAACTCGCGGACTTCTACACGGCCGATTCGGTAACGTCGCTGATCGAGGACGGCGGCTACGCGGACGCCCTGAACGGGGAGTTCACAACCGAGCCACGGGAGTTGGTCACCGCCGACGGGGAGGTCGTCGAAACGCGGTTGCGGGCGGTCCCGCGGCGGAACGCGGCCGGCGAGGTCGTCGGCACGCTGGCGATGTACATCGACGTGACCGAACGCGAGACGGTCAAGCGAGCCAACGAGCGCCTCGAGGAGTTCGCGAGCATCGTCTCACACGACCTGCGAAATCCGCTGAACGTCGCGACGGGCCATCTCCAACTGGCACGCGAGACCGGTGACGGTGCGGATCCGCACCTGGCGGCGGTCGAGCGCGCCCACGGCCGGATGGAGGCGCTCATCGAGGACCTGCTCACGCTGGCGCGGGAGGGCGAGGCCGTCGCCGAGACCGATGCGGTCGATCTCGCAGCCCTGGCCGGGGCCTGCTGGCAGACCGTCGAGACGGCCGACGCCACGCTGGTCATCGAGGGCGATCGTACCGTGGTGGCCGACGAGGGGCGGCTCAAACAGCTGTTCGAGAACCTGATGCGAAATTCAGTCGAGCACGGCGGCCCCGAGGTGACCGTGACGGTCGGCGGCCTCGAGGACGGGTTCTACGTCGAGGACGATGGACCGGGGATCCCCGATGCGGACCGCAGCGCGGTCTTCGAGGCGGGGTTTTCGACGAACGTCGGCGGAACCGGGTTCGGCCTGAGCATCGTCCAGCGGATCGCCGAGGCCCACGGCTGGAACGTCCGCGTGACCGAGTCCGAGGCGGGTGGCGCACGATTCGAGATCACCGGCGTCGAGCTCGCGTCCGGGTAGGTGAGTGGTGGCCGGGGGCGAAGTGGTTGGCGACTCCGCGTATTATCCGCCTCTGAAGGCCGGAATAGACCAGCCGGCGGGTTTTCACATTTATTGAAGTCACCAGTGGCGCGAACACGCTCACGGACTCAGCCGACGGTCCAAACGCTCCTCGAGGAGAACCGAAACCATCGAGAGGGCTACCTTTCAGTTCTCCTGTTGTATATAACATATAAACATCGACGCGCAACGAGTCGGACCGATTCGGTTATATGTCTGTTCCAGCCGTCACCTGATAGAAGGTGAAGCAGACGGACTGGAGTGCGTGCATTAACGGTGCACAGATGAACCGCTTGGATATTCATTTACCGCTGCACAAACACTTATAAAATGAGGGTTTGTGGTTACTAACTGATATGCTCTCCCAAAAAACATCTCGACGGGCCAGTATATGCGGCTGCTGATCCGGCTCGAGGCCCAAGCAAATGCGGTCTATGACCACGCTGCTCACCACCAGCTTCGAGGCCGGATTTGGCGCGCTCTCGAGGGGACTGAGTTCACTGACCTCCATGACGCGGACCGTCCGATCGGACTGTGTTTCTCGAACATATTTCCGTGGGGTGACATCACTGAAGGAGAACAGCGGAACGTGCTCGTCTCAGCGACGGACCCGGATTTGTTACGAGCTGTTTCCGCAGGACTCGCGCAGGATCCAGCATTCAATGTCGGGGAGATGCCGTTTGAAGTGGCTGAGATCACGCCTCTCTCTCCCGACGTTGGCGAACCGGGAACGCGAGGGACGATCGAGAGCGGGACCGGTCTTCTCGTCCGTATCCCACCCTGGAGGCTCGATGACTACGACATCGATCCCGACGGCGACGGCGCCGTGTTCTGGCGACCGAAGCACTCGATGAAACCGCTTCAAACACAGATCCAACAGAACCTCGATAAGAAACACGACCTATTCTGCCCGGAGGAGCTTCCAGGTCCGACCGACCGGGAAGGAAACCTGTTCAGCGAATACGAGCTAATAAAGACCTTCGCACTGCCGCTGGAAGTGACGCAAGGCGAGGAACGGACGGTCATACTCTCAAAATGGCGATTCAAGTACGAGGTTCGCGACGAACACCATCGCCGCCATCTGAACCTGGCACTGGACGCCGGGCTCGGAGAAAGGAACGCCCTAGGGCTGGGCTTCATCAATATCGAAGAAGACTCGAAAGTCGGTCCCCGGGAAGCACTACAAGCCCAGGAGGGAGTTCAGTGATGTCACGCCGACAGGTGGTGACCCGACCGTGAGCAGCCCTACAAGAGAACAGTTCCGGAAGGCAATCGACGGATACTGGCACGATCGTCCGCCGGCAAGCTTCGAGGATGTAATGGCTCTGTACGGGGTACTGGCCGTCGCCGAAAGTGGCGGAGAGCTCTATACAACCTCGAGCAAGCTTGATCCGTTCGTCGACGAAGGACGTCTCATCACCGTTGATGTCGATTTGACCGGAGAGGCACCGACTATGGAAGGGTTTGAGCGCCAGCCGCTTCGAGAAGATGACGTTCCGAAGCTGGCGTACTCACACAAATCCTCCGGGCGCGGGGCAAAATATAGCCTCACACAGATCGGGTCGAAAAACGGTAACGACGCCAACGGTGTCGCGAGTACGATAATCGGCCGTGTTCGCTCCTGGACGGGGCAAGACCGAGTTCAGAGCGTAACTGGTGACGACGGCCATCCGGATGGCTGGATCATCGATGCGCTCGCTGACCTTTTTGAGAAGGATACAGACAGCCTCGGATCCCTCAAGGAGGATATCGTTTCGCGTCTTCCAGCTGATGAGTCCATCCCGACGGCTCTAACGATCCGGTTCCGCGTCGATACCACCGAAATCGAGGGACCGGATGACCGCGGTATCGACTGGATCCATCCGGCTGATATCGACGTCCTCAATGCAGCGATGCGCCGGTACGCAACTGGTAACGCTGCCGATAAAAACATCGACTCTGGTGCATCGGAGGGAGATGCTGTCGGCGTCGTCACAGGCGACGAAGAGCACGTCGTCGGGACACCGGAAAGTCCTCTTGGGATTTTCTCGGTCAAACACCCGGACGCCCAACCGGCCCTACGCAAACAAGAATCCTGGCGAAACTATCCGGTTAGCGAGGACGTTGCGATGTTGTTCTCGAAGGGTCAGGACCTGATCGACGCCTGTGTCCACCGTAACGGCGGTATAGAGACGTACACACTGCCTTATTTCGCCGGTGAGCTCACTGCCGAAAAAGCGCAGTTGCTCTATCGAGCGATCGATGGCCTTCGGAATCCCGATGACGACGAGACGGAGACGCCACCGATGGCTCGCGTCACATACCGGCTCCAAGATAGCGACGACGAGACGATACGTGACCTCGCAAAGACCGAGCTTCGGTTCTATATGATCACGATGCCGATTAGCGATGACAAGAACGTCATCGCTGAGGAACCGGCCGCCGACACGTATTGGTTAACCACGCTGGCTGATGCGCTCGTCGACACCAGGCAGGGACCGACTCTGGATCCGGAGCGTGGCGGCTTTATCCCGCATAAAGGGTGGCCGCTACTGGATCTCCCGACGAAACGCGATCAGGGGCGAAAGGTTGCGTATGGGTTGATCACCGGCCACGAATTCACGAATTCAACCTTCGCGTACCGCGACGAAGAGGGCGATGATTTCCGGCGGATCGTCGACCATCGCATCATCGCTGGTACTCCGATCGAAGCGTCGGTACTCTTCGGAGAGTACCTCGATCGATATGATGATGCCAGCGAAGGCGGTGACTCCCCACCTGTCCCACTAATCGCACAGCAGCTGGTCCAGCTGGAGGCTCTTTCACGAGCTGGCCTTCTGGATGGCCTTGACGTTCCCATCGAACCAGACCAACACATGACTTCACTCACGGACAGCAACATCGATATGACGGAGGTATCGCAAATTCGAACACAACGGTTCAACTCCTTTCTGGAACGACCACTCTTCGACGCAACGGCTCGACGTGCAGCGGCCGTTGCAGGCGTGCTCGTCGGCCAGATAAGCTGGCATCAAGAAAACGAGCGGGGGGTTGGTCGTCCATTGGATTCGAAGACAGCGGGCGACGAGCTCACGAAAAACGGGCTCGAAAATGCCCTCACGTCCGCCCTCGAAAAAGCCAAAGTCTACGCACACGATTCGGAGTACGAGCGCGACGTCCTCTTCCCGGAAACGGTTGATGAGCTCCTCGAGACGACCGAGGAGATGCCGACGAAATGGGACATCGATAAGCGCGAACTTCGGTTCTGTTACGTGCTTGGTCACGCCCACGGGCGTCGATCGATGCCAGTCGCATTCGATCTGAAAAAAGACGATAACCAGGGCGGTGCGGCCGAAGAACAGCCCGCTGACTAATATTCACACATCTAATAACAATGACGACACCAAACCGCTCGGAGATCCTCTTCGTGTACGACGCACAGGACTGCAACCCTAACGGTAACCCCATCGGTGATAACCGCCCTCGCCGTGACCCGGACACGGGACAAGGAATTGTCACGGATGTCCGTCTCAAGCGGTACATTCGGGACCAACTCCTCGATGACGGCTTCGACATCTACGTGAAAAAGCTCAATGGAGAATCCCGAACCAGGACGACGCTCGTTAAAGACGTCTTAGAGGACGTCGACGACGCCGACGATATCGAAGACGTCTCTGACATCGGAAAGAAATTCCTTGACGCTGCGACCGACGTTCGCTATTTCGGCGCAACACTCAGCTTCGAATCGAGTGACGATGAAGAAGACGAGGCGTTCCGGCAGGCTCTTAGCGACTCATTCCCGAACAACTTCCAAGGACCGGTTCAGTTCCTCCCCTCAAAGTCGCTGAATGAAGTCGAAGAAAACGAGGAATACGACTCACTGACGAGCGTCATTTCGACCGGCGAAGAGAACCGCCAAGGCGGCTTTGATCTCGATGATAAGCGCATCAAATACGGGATCTTCCCATTCTGGGGGCTTGTGGACAACAACAACGCTGCGGCGACGAATCTCTCGGAAGACGACGTTCAACGGCTGGATACGCTGTGTTGGCGGGCCTTGAAAAACCAGACGACGTCGCGGTCGAAACTCGGCCAGGAGCCGCGGCTCTACATACGGGTAGAGTATTCGGAGGAAGACTTCCATATTGGCGGCCTGCAGAATCTGCTCGATCTCGCCGGAGAAAGCGAACAGCCGCTCCGATCCGTGTCCGACATCACCGTCGATGCGTCCGATCTCCTCGAGGCGCTTGCGGATGTCTCCGATCGTATCAAGACCATCCACGTCCTTGGTGATAGACGCCTCACAATCGACACAGGATCCGTGACCGTCTCTGCTGATGACTTCGGCGAAGTGCTCTCGGAAGACGGCTATGACGTCCACGAAATCGACGTCATCGAAGAGCGTGACCTCGCAAACTAGTGCCTACGAACATCACAGCAAAATGACCCCACACATCGACGGTGATGGCGTTCCGGACCGCTGTCTGTCCTTTACTATTCGGTCCACGTGGGGACATTTCAAGCGGGTTGGACGCAGTGTTACGAAGCAGACATACCGTATTCCGCCACGAACGACGGTGGCCGGGCTGCTGGCAGCGATCGTCGGAGTGGACCGGGATTCCTACTACGACGTCTTTCAGAGCGACAGCTCCGCGATCGCCATTACGCCACTTGCGGATCTCCGAACGATCAACGTTCCGACAACAGGACTCGGAACCGACCCAGGACAAGACGTCACACAAACGAGTGGTCATTGGCGGTCGTATCAGATCACCTACCAAGATACAACGAAAGACCGGCAACTCCACGCCTATGAGGTGCTTGCGGATCCTGTGTACAGAATTGACGTTGCGGTTGAGGACACATCCTTCCATAAATCCCTACGAGATCACCTCAAAAACGGGACTTCGGTGTACCCACCAAGTCTCGGGAAATCGGAATATCTCGCGACCATCGAAGACGTCACGATCGACGCCAACCCGACCCATAAGCCGAACGCCGATGCTATCGATTCGATCGTCCCGGTGTCGCTATCGGAGACAGTGCCACAACCCGGCGTGTCCTACGGTGTGGAACGGTCGCCAGCCATTATGGAGGCCGAACAGGGCGGTCGACGGACGACCCGGTTCGACGATTACGTGTTCACCAAACGCAGCGACAAACGGGTGAAAGTTGCTGATAAAGCTGATTTGACGCCCGTTCAGGTCGGAGATCGGAACGTCGTGTTCCGGTAGCCGTCAGTTGATCCTCACGCTTTGAACGATGAAACAGCCACTCATTTCCCATCCGATCGACGACCCAGATGTTCGGAGCAGATACGATGACGCGAGTCTGACGCCCGCCGGAAACCTCCGACTGACGGCACATAACGCGATCGTTGGTGATCGAGCCAGTCGCCTGTTCGGCCCAGGTGACGAACGAGCGGACTATCTCAGAGCCACCGCGACGCTTCACGATATCGGGAAAGCAACCCCACAGTTCCAAGCGTACGTCCGGGGGGAATACGACGGTCCACCCGAGGAGAAGGCCCACGCCCGATTTGGGGCACTCGCGACCTGGTTCGTGCTGGGGGAGTTGGATGCACCACCTTGTGACCGACTCGCAGGGACGCTGGCGATCGCGCGTCATCACCAAGCACTTCCGAAAACAGCGAGTTATACTGCAGAAACGCTTGCGAGTGCCTTCGAATCTGGATCGGAGGTGCTGTCTGCACAGCTCAAAGCGATCGACTCAACCTGGCCAGTAGCAGTCACAGAGTTGTTCGAACAAGCCGGTGCCGGGTGTGCGTGGAGTGAATTCTACGAGTGGGCACGGTCCGGCTCTGCAGCGGATGAACTGCGAGCACACAGCGCTGAAGAGCTATTCGGTGGCGTCGAGCCCGAGTCGGAGAAGCTCCCTGCAAGACTCTACGATCGACTTCTCCACTACTGGGCTGCCACCACGCTTGCCGATAAGAGTCATGCGATTCCTCTCGACGAAACGGCTGTCTTTGATCTTGATACGCTCAAAAAGGGAGTTATCGAGGAGTACATTGCAGACCTCCGGAGTGAACCCCCGGTAAACGATCTCACGGCTCGACTCAACGACGACCGCGAGCGGGCACGCCGACAATCGGTACGTGGGACACACGAATGGCTAAACAGTGATGAGTCCGCGATCGCGACCCTTTCGCTGCCGACTGGCCTCGGAAAAACGTTCACCGGTCTCTCGGCAGCATTCGAAGCCCGTGACATACTCGAGAAGACGGAGCAGCGGTCTGAACCCCGTCCGATCGTCTACGCGTTGCCGTATACCAGTATCATCGAACAGACACGGGCGATCTTTGAAGACGAAGATCTCTGGGGCGCCGACCCGGCGAAATCGGCGCTTACTGTCCATCATTACTTGAGTGAGACGGTCGTCCATCACGGGTCCGGGACCGGTGACGTCGACGAGACGGATGCTAACGAGCACGCCGCGCATCTCGGGGAGGCCTGGCGCGATGGAACCATTCTCACCACCTTCGTGCAGCTCTTCGAAAGTTTAGCTGGGCCAACTAACCGCCAAGGTCTGAAGCTCTCCGCCCTGGATGGCGGAGTCGTGATTCTTGATGAGCCCCAGGCACTGCCGAAAGGCTGGTGGGATGGTGTCCAACGCCTGCTGACTCTGCTGACAGACGAGTATAACGCCCGGATCATCGCGATGACGGCGACACAGCCGACCCTGCTGCGAGATCGAGAGACGGTGTCGCTGCTTGATGCCGGCGCAAATCATCCATCCGACTCCTGTGGTCGATGTGAGGACACCCCGACGTATCCGACCCAGCTTTCTCCCGCCCCGGAAGAACAGTACTTCGAAGAAGCAGAACGTGTTCGCTACACGATTGACACGACTGCACGGTCGCTTGACCCATCGTCGGAAGCCCCAGAAAAGCAATACTTGAGCCATACCGCTGCCGCAGATCGAATTCTCGAAAGCACCGGTCAACGAGGTTCCTGCTTGGCTATCTGTAACACCATCCAGAGCTCTCGAGCACTAACGGAGGCAATCCAAGATCAAGCGAAAACCGTTCATCTGGGCGGATCGATCAGAACGGTTCTGGAAGGGCAAGATGTTGACGCCACGACTTGCCGGTCGGTTCGCTCAGTCGCGGCCGCCGTACTGGAAGACGCCGGGTTTGAGGATCCGATCGTCGATCAAGAATTCGATCCAACGGCGTATCCGAAGGTCGACGGGATGTGTCAGGACTATCTTCTGACACTCAACTCGCGATATCGGCCGTTTGATCGACGAGTTCTGATCCAACTGGCAACGTGGCTCTCCACGAGCGAAGTTCCCCTGATTCTCGTTTCAACACAGGCGATCGAGGCGGGCGTCGACCTTAGTTTTGAAAACGTGTTTCGAGACGTGGCACCCCCCGATAGTATCGTGCAGGCAGCGGGCCGTTGCAACCGCTCATACGAGTGGGGAAAGAACGGTGGACGAGTCACCGTCTGGACGCTTGCTCGTACTGACGAGGATGCTCCAAAGAGCCCGAGTAGTCCACCGCTGGCCCACTATGTATACGAACGCCATGGTGAGGAACTCCGGCTGCCTGCTCATCTGGAACTCATCGGAAACGTCCTCAATAACGTCCCGGACCCATCGGACGCACGCGATGTCGACGTCTCGAAAGCAGCGGTAGATGAGTATTTCGACCGTCTGAGCGAGAAACAACTCTCGAGCGGACGGATCCGAGAATATATTGAAACGGCGGACGCGCCGAGTCTCGCGAAAAGATCTCTCATTGATGGACAGCAAACGTTCGACGTTCTGGTTGGGATGACCGCTTCCGAGCGCCGGCGACTGAACGAGATCCGAGACCTGTTTTCGGAGCGCCCCCATCAGGCATATGAAATGCTTGAGCACTGTTCCGACATCCGGATCTCCGTCCCTGCGACCGTCATCGAAGATGCCGCGGGTATTACACGCATCGATGGAAAGGAAGAATCCGCAGATGGCGTGCAGGTGTTCTGGTATACCGGGAGCGGCGGTCTCTCATATGACTTTGCTGACGGTGGTCTTCGGGAATCGGAAGGCGTCTCGGGGCGCTTCACGAGCTTCTGACGAAACACCGTCCGACCCTAACTTTATATATCTCTTCTTTATTCTGATATGTATGCCACCCGAGTGTCCCA
Organism: Halopenitus persicus; assembly: GCF_002355635.1. Taxonomy (GTDB): domain Archaea; phylum Halobacteriota; class Halobacteria; order Halobacteriales; family Haloferacaceae; genus Halopenitus; species Halopenitus persicus_A. The sequence goes on from NZ_AP017558.1 coordinate 1,093,826, forward strand.
AACCCCGGCAGGGGGGCTGAAACGGTGTCTACCAGCGTAGCTGAATACGTCGCGGCGGAACGTGAGCCTGCGCGTGAGCCAAAGACGCGTATTACGGGACTTATGGTCCAATACTATCACGTCTGTCGGCGTGAACTCTGGTTTATGTCGCGGGATATTGATATCGATAGGGAAACGACCAATATTCAACGCGGGACCCACGTCGACGAAACCAGTTATCAAGGTTCGCGAAAGTCCTTCCAAATAGATGGCCGGATCCAGCTTGACGTGCTTGAGTCCGGAGATATAATGGAGGTGAAGGTCTCCTCGGCGATGGAAAAGCCGGCTCGTATGCAGCTTCTGTTTTATCTCTGGTATCTGCGTGAGGTCCACGATATCGAAAAGGACGGCGTACTCGCCTATCCGACCGAACGCCGTCGTGAACAGGTCGAACTGAACACAGAGACGACAGCTCAAATCGAGGCTACTGTCGAAGGGATCCTGGACACAGTCGGCGCCGAAACGCCCCCAGCATTAGAAAAGAAGTCGTACTGTGATAGTTGCCTGTACCAAGACATCTGCTGGATGTAACCAATGCCAAAGCCAAACCATCACGTTTTCGCTGACGGTGAACTCTCTCGTAATGAAGGGACGCTGCGCATCGACACGCTGGCTGGTGAAACGGAATATTTGCCGGTCGAATCCATCGACTCACTATACCTACACGGGCAGATCGACTTCAACACTCGCGCCCTGGGACTACTGAACGACCACGGTGTGCCCGCACACGTATTCGGATGGAAGGATTACTATAAGGGATCGTACCTGCCCAAACGAGGGCAGGTCTCCGGAAATACCGTTGTCGAGCAGGTCCGCGCTTACGATGATGACCGACGACTCTCCATCGCACAACGGATTATACAGGCCAGTATTCACAATATGCGGAGCAATCTCCGGTACTATGACGGACGAAGGGGGAACTTCAGTGAAGCCATTGCGGACCTCGCTGATGAGAAGGATCAAGTGGCAGCAGTGGATACCATCAACGAAGTACGGGCGGTTGAAGGGAACGCAAGGAAGACGTATTATCGCTGCTTTGATCGAATTCTACGCGATCCGTTCGAGTTGACGAAGCGGCAGTATAACCCACCGACAAATGAAGCCAATGCCATCGTCTCGTTCTTGAACGGGATGACGTACACGACCTGCGTCTCCGCAATCCGAAAAACTGCACTCGATCCGACAGTCGGATTCGTACACGAACCGGGCGAGCGCAGGTTTACACTTTCCCTGGACATCGCCGATATCTTCAAGCCGATCTTGGCTGATCGTCTCGTTTTTCGACTAGTTAACCGTCAACAGATCACGGTTGATGATTTCGAATCGGAGCTCGACGGCTGTCTGTTAACCGAAAGTGGCCGGATGACGGTGCTTGAAGAGTTTGAAAAGCTCTTGGACGAGACGGTAGCTCACCCGCGACTTGAGCGAAACGTGAGTTACAAGACGCTCGTCCGCACGGACGTTCTGAGTCTGAAGAAGCACATATTAACCGGAGAAGAATATCACGCAACGGAACGGTGGTGGTGAGATGCACGTTATTGTTGTCTATGACGTTCCTGCGGACAGGACGCGCGTGTACCGAAAGCTGCTCCGGCGCCGGCTAGAGCATCTTCAGTACTCCGTTTTTTACGGTGAGCTCACCGAGGGACAGGTTACTACAATGAAGAACGATATTCAAAAGAAACTGGAACCAGATGATTCAATCGTCGTATTCGAATCCTCAAATCCCGCTGCGTTCGAGTTTTCGACTTTCGGCGATGTCGATGAGCCTGGAAGTCGCTTCACGTAGTTTTACGTCTTCATCGATCGGGGTTGTCCAATTTCGGCGTTGGATATCATCGATCCCCCAGGGGTTTGGGAGGTATTGGAGGTCGATGAAAATACTGATGTGAATTCGGGGAGTAGTAGACTCTGCTCGCCCGAATTAGGGCGGGTTTCAGAAGAACCCTTGTGGGTTTGAAGCGTCTCTCCGACGACGTACGGACACGTCGGCGAAAAGTTTCAGAAGAACCCTTGTGGGTTTGAAGCAATAATGTAACTGTAGAGTCAAACGCCACGCTAAACGTTTCAGAAGAACCCTTGTGGGTTTGAAGCACCACCCCGTCAACCACCGTCGGCGAGGAGAAAACGGTTTCAGAAGAACCCTTGTGGGTTTGAAGCGACCAAACAACCAGTCCAACTGAGAGAGATGCCGGCGTTTCAGAAGAACCCTTGTGGGTTTGAAGCGACGAGCGGCTGTTCGACGTGCCGAGCGACGATGCCGTTTCAGAAGAACCCTTGTGGGTTTGAAGCGAACAGGGCGAACCCGTGACGCTGTCGCTGTCGTGTGTTTCAGAAGAACCCTTGTGGGTTTGAAGCGACGGCGACGCCGAGGACGTCGAGATCCAGATCGAGTTTCAGAAGAACCCTTGTGGGTTTGAAGCCCCCGTCCCTTTTTGCCGTCTGGACGTCTATTCGCGGTTTCAGAAGAACCCTTGTGGGTTTGAAGCGACCACAGACACGAACAGCAGCACGACCGACACCGAGTTTCAGAAGAACCCTTGTGGGTTTGAAGCGTGTAACATCATCTACAAGTACCTGACCATCGAGAGTTTCAGAAGAACCCTTGTGGGTTTGAAGCTTTAGCGGCCCTGCACACGGCGAGGGAGGGCGCGCGGTTTCAGAAGAACCCTTGTGGGTTTGAAGCACGAGCGGCCCTGCACACGGCGAGGGAGGGCTCGCGTTTCAGAAGAACCCTTGTGGGTTTGAAGCATATAGAAGTGTAGCCGGGGACCACCGGGCTACGGAGTTTCAGAAGAACCCTTGTGGGTTTGAAGCAAGCAGCGGTATTCGGGAACGACCGCGGACCGGGCGGTTTCAGAAGAACCCTTGTGGGTTTGAAGCATCCGTGAAGTCGCGGTCGACGGGACTGATAACCGTTTCAGAAGAACCCTTGTGGGTTTGAAGCGCACGGGTCAAGGCGACCGCCGAGACGCCAGACGGTGTTTCAGAAGAACCCTTGTGGGTTTGAAGCGGCGATCCGTCGGTCGCCGCGGGCGACAACTCGATCGTTTCAGAAGAACCCTTGTGGGTTTGAAGCGCGATCGAAGCATTAGTTCAACGGGAAGGGAAACGGCGTTTCAGAAGAACCCTTGTGGGTTTGAAGCGACCGGCGAGGACTTCAGTATCACCGTGGAAGCCGGCGTTTCAGAAGAACCCTTGTGGGTTTGAAGCTCGTGATCGACGAGCCCGCCGAGCCGGTCGATCGAGTTTCAGAAGAACCCTTGTGGGTTTGAAGCTCCTGGATGTCGTCGGCGATGAACGTGTACGTCCGGTTTCAGAAGAACCCTTGTGGGTTTGAAGCCTCGCTGGGCGGGGGCTCTCGACCACAGCACTCCAGTTTCAGAAGAACCCTTGTGGGTTTGAAGCTACTCCTGCTGGGAGGAGGGGCTCGACCTGCTGGGTTTCAGAAGAACCCTTGTGGGTTTGAAGCGGGACGCGCTCGCCGTTCCTCGCCGCCGCGATGGTTTCAGAAGAACCCTTGTGGGTTTGAAGCGTCCTCCGGAAGGTCGAGCGTGTCCCACGCCAGGAGTTTCAGAAGAACCCTTGTGGGTTTGAAGCGCGCGCTTGTCGGCGTTCGTCAGGCTCGCGTGCCGGGTTTCAGAAGAACCCTTGTGGGTTTGAAGCGACGAGAAGGGAGAAGCGTTAGACGCCGAGACAGGCGTTTCAGAAGAACCCTTGTGGGTTTGAAGCGACGAGGACCACGGGGCGTCAGAAGGTAATCAAAACGTTTCAGAAGAACCCTTGTGGGTTTGAAGCCGGTTGCGTATGAACGGGCCTTTGAAACGAATTACGGTTTCAGAAGAACCCTTGTGGGTTTGAAGCTCGCGATCGCCCGTTTCCTCGGCCGCCCTCGCGGCGTTTCAGAAGAACCCTTGTGGGTTTGAAGCTGCGGCGCCGACGTCTCCGCGCAGAAGGGCAACGGTTTCAGAAGAACCCTTGTGGGTTTGAAGCACCGGCCAGAAGATCGATTACAGCCACCAGCGCGGTTTCAGAAGAACCCTTGTGGGTTTGAAGCACGCCGCGAATATCTCCCGGAACGCCGCTGGTTCCTGTTTCAGAAGAACCCTTGTGGGTTTGAAGCACCACGCGGGAGGCCGTCTCGAGGACGTGGATCCAGTTTCAGAAGAACCCTTGTGGGTTTGAAGCGCCTCCGTTTGCGACCCGTCGTCGTGCATCCAGACGTTTCAGAAGAACCCTTGTGGGTTTGAAGCTGGTTGATCCATCTGCCCCACATATCCGTTTCAGTCGGTTTCAGAAGAACCCTTGTGGGTTTGAAGCGATATTACGGAGCGGAAAGTCCAACCCGGTCAAGTTTCAGAAGAACCCTTGTGGGTTTGAAGCGGCCCGGACGTATCGGTTTCCACTTCAACCGTTGTTTCAGAAGAACCCTTGTGGGTTTGAAGCACGCGCTTCGAGGCGTCGTCGACGGCCATCAACCGAGTTTCAGAAGAACCCTTGTGGGTTTGAAGCTCGGATGCCCCCACGCCGGGGGAGTCCCGCGGCCGGCGTTTCAGAAGAACCCTTGTGGGTTTGAAGCAACGAGGTGTTCGTCGAGGCGATCCTCCCGCTCGTGTTTCAGAAGAACCCTTGTGGGTTTGAAGCTGTTCAGACCGCCTCGTCGACGACTACAAAGCCTCGGTTTCAGAAGAACCCTTGTGGGTTTGAAGCTGATGTCGGACGACGAGTTCGACGTCTTCGAGGCCGGTTTCAGAAGAACCCTTGTGGGTTTGAAGCTTGGATGTTAGTCCGAGCATTGCACGGTCTCTTGGTGGTTTCAGAAGAACCCTTGTGGGTTTGAACTATCACTGAGAGACACTCCCGTGGAGATACCTTGTCCCAGATGATCCCCATAAGTTTGAAGCACCGTGCAGCGTCGATCGTCGCGCCGTCATCGTCATCAGATCGATGGGAAACGTCGAATCAAGGATCGTCGTCGCCGTCGAACCGGTCAACCAATTCGTCGATCTCTCGCGTGGACGTCTCGTGTACGGGGTACCTGAAGTCGACCATCAAACCTCCTCAGAGCCGAGTCGCCGAGTTCCCGACCCCGGAAGCACCGCCGCCAATACCGGCCCCCGAGATGGATCGATAGAACGCCACCGAGTAGGCCGCGTAAAACGCCCCACCCACTGCGATCGTGACCACGTACACGACGGCGGCCACGACCAGCAGCGGCAGGGAGGTCTCCGGCAGGGGCAATGCGGCGGGCTGGGGCGACAACAACATCGAGGCGCCGGCGCTGAGGCCGCCGATGACGACGCTCCCGGCGATCAGGATCGCCGTGTAGCCGAGAACGCTGAGGAGGTTCCGGCGGACGAGACCGACGCTCCGCTTGAAGCCCGCGATGATGTCGGCGTCGTCGAGGACGATCGCGTGGGCGTAAAACTGGATCGCGAAGTTCACGACCAGGTAGACGAGCGCGAACAGCAGGCCGACGATGGCCACGATCGCCAGCGTCGCCAGCCCCATCTCGGGACTGCCCGACAGCAGGCCGGCGCCGCCGAAGACGACCACGAGGAGCCCGGCGAGGAACGCGACGAACCCGAAGACGAGGTTGATCGCGAAGACGGCCAGATACGCCACCAGCAGACTGACGTAGTTCGACTTCCCGGCCGCGATGAAGGCGTCGAGGCCGGTCCGGCCCGAAAGCGCCTCGTCGGCCAACGCGATGATCCCGCCCTGGAAGAAGGGCACGAAGAGGATCAGCAGCCCGGTGATGCCCAGCGAGACGGCCGCCGCGACCAGCGGCCGCGACTGCTGGAGGGCGAACTGGGGAAGCTGGACGAGCCCGTAGAGCCCGACCAGAACGATCAGGATCGGATTGCGTGTGAGGGCACCGACGGCTGGACGGAGGGATCGGAGGGCAGCCATACCAGGAGCGTCACCGTGCCACGGCGTAAACCTTAGCATTTCGACAGGAGGGGCGAGGATGGCTCCCGGTCACGGGTTCGTCCGCTCCCCACGCGAACCGTTTAGTCGCTGGCGCCGGACCGACCGGTATGCACGCGGTCCGATTCGCCGAGCACGGCGGTCGCGACGTGATCGAGTACGCCGAGGTTCCCGATCCGGATCCGGGACCGGGTGAGGTCCTGGTCGACGTGAAGGCGGGCACGCTCAACTACCTCGACGTCTGGACGCGCCGGGGACTACCGGGGCTCGACCTCGAACTACCCCACACGCCCGGCAGCGACGCGGCCGGAGTCGTCGCGGACGTCGGCGCCGACGTCGAGCGCTTCGCCACGGGCGACCGCGTGGCGGTCGCGGCGGGCACCGCCTGCGGGACCTGCGAGTTCTGCCGGGACGGCGACCCGACGCTGTGCCCTGACTTCGCGATCATCGGCGAGCACCGCCCGGGCGTCCACGCCGAGCTGGCGACGGTTCCCGCCGAGAACCTGGTGCCCGTCCCGGAGGGGGTCGACTGGACGACCGCGGCGGCCGCCCCGCTCGTGTTCGGAACCGCCTGGCGAATGCTGCACACGCGTGCCGACGTCACGGCCGGCGAGCGCGTGCTCGTGCTCGGCGCCTCCGGCGGCGTGGGCCACGCGGCGGTCCAGATCGCGGCCCACGCCGGCTGCGAGGTGTTCGCCACCGCCTCGACCGAGCCGAAGCGCGCCCACGCGGCCGACTGCGGCGCCGACCACGTCATCGACTACGAGGCGACCGACTTCGCCGACCGCGTCCGGGACCTCACCGACGGCCGGGGCGTCGACGTCGTCGTCGACCACGTCGGCGCGGCCACCTACCCCGACTCACTCGCCTCGCTCGCGAAGGGCGGCCGGCTGGTCACCTGCGGCGCCACGACCGGACCCAACCCCGACGCCGGCCTCAACCGGATCTTCTGGAACCAGCTGTCCGTCATCGGCTCGACGATGGCGACGCCCGGCGAGCTCGACGACGTCCTCGAGCTCGTCTGGAACGGCACCCTCGAGCCGCGGATCCGCGAGACGCTTCCGATGAGCGAGACCGCCGCGGCCCACCGGCTGCTCGAGGACCGTGAGGGCTTTGGCAAGGTAGCCGTAATTCCCGACAGTGAACGATGACCGCGCGGGCGGGGACGAGGACGGGAAAACCGCCGACGGCGCGAGATCCGGTGATGCGAGATCCGGTGATGCGAGCTCCGGTGATGCGAGCTCCGGTGTGCGATCCGACGACGCCGACCGGACCGTCCGCATCGACGAGACTGGCACGGTCACCGACGCGTCTTCCCCCGGCGGCGGTGACGGACCCGCCCGCGAGGAGTCGGAACCGGAGGCCGACGGCTTCGGCCGCGCGGGCTGGGCGCTCACGGCCGCGCTGATCACCTGTACCCTCCTCATCCCCGGCGTCATCTACCTCTACCCGTACGTCCTCGGGCGCTTCGAGCTCAGCTTCTTCGGAACATACCTCGCGCTCCCGATGATCCCGGCGGTGCTGCTTGGCGCGATCGCCGTCTGGTCGATGACGGCGGCGACGTCGAACGACGCGGATGACGACGACGTCGAACGACGCGGATGACGACGACGTTGAACGACGGCGAGTGATCGGTGATACAGGAACGGGAACGCTGTGCGACGCCGGCGTCACACACGCGACACGAGGCGTGGACGTCGCTGCGGCGGATCCACTAATCCTTAACAACTCGCGGCGCCGTCGTTAATATATGACCGTCGTCAGCGTCTCGATGCCCGAGGAGTTGCTCGAGCGGATCGACTCCTTCGCCGAGGACCACGGCTACACCGGCCGCAGCGAGGTGATCCGGGAGGCCTCCCGGAACCTGCTCGGGGAGTTCGAGGACGTTCGCCTGGAGGACCGCGACCTGATGGCCGTCGTCACGGTGCTGTTCGACTACGAGACCACGAGCGTCGAGGAGCGGATGATGCGACTGCGTCACGAACACGAGCACCTCGTCGCCGCGAACTTCCACAGCCACGTCGGGGCCCACTACTGTATGGAGCTGTTCGTTCTGGAGGGCGACCTCGAGTCGATCTCCGCGTTCGTCGGGAAGATCCGAGCCACGACGGACACGCTCTCGGTCGATTACAGCGTGATGCCGGTCGACGAGTTCGGTCCCACCACGGGGAACGGCGACCACTGATCCGGCCGAGCGAGGCTCGCGTCCTGCCGCCGAGCTGCCGCGACCCGGGCGTCCCGCGTCGGGGGCATCCTCCGATCCGGGACCGGGGGATGCCCCGGTGTCGGCTGCCCCCCCAGTCGGAACCATAAAGAGCGAACGCCGGCTACGGGGTGTTATGGCGGACTGTCCACTCGCCGACGACTGCCCCAGCTTCGAGGAACGGATCCAGGGAATGGGGTGTCAACACTACGGCGACCGCGGGGGCGCCGAGTGGTGTCAACACTACGATATGCCAATCCAGGAGCTGAAGCGCCAGCCCGTCCAGCCCGGCGAGGAGGTCGTCGTGGAAGTCGACGACATCCACGAGAGCGGCGCCGGCGTCGGTCGGACCGACGACGGTTTCATCATCCTCGTCGACGGGGTGCTCCCGCCGGCGCGCGCGAAGGTGCGCATCCACCGCGTCCAGTCGAACCACGCCACCGCGAAGGAGGTCGTCGAGCGCCTTCCGGATGACCCCGACGCGGACGACGCGGCGGCGGACGCCGACGCAGGGATCGACGGCACGGATGAGGACGAGGAGCACGACGGTCCGGGTCGCGAACGGCTCGGGAGCCGCGAGAACTTCTGGGGACGGTAGCGCCGACGACGCTCCCCGCCGGGGGACGACGGACAGTCCGTACTGTACCTTTTTCCGAGTCCGCTTCCTTCGGTGAGTCATGACTGAAGACGACGCCCTCGACGACGCGGCCGGCACCGCCGACACGGCCGGCACCGACCACGCCACGAGCCCGGCGGCGGACGGGGGCAGCCGCGAAGCGGACGACGCTCCCGATGACGGCGACAGAGCCGTGCGGAGCGACGACGACGCGGACGATCCCGAGGTCGTCACGGTCGGCGAGCTGCTCGACCGGGTCGGGTTCGATGCCGACGACAGCGTGCTCACCCGCCGGCAGGCGGAGGTGCTCGCGCTGCGCGAGCGGGGGTTGAAACAGTCGGCCATCGCGAACCGGCTGGGAACCTCCCGGGCGAACGTCTCGAGCGTCGAGTCGAGCGCCCGCGAGAACGTCACAAAGGCCCGCGAGACGATCGCCTTCGCCGAGGCGCTCGCGGCGCCGGTTCGGGTCGAGATCCCGGCCGAGACCGACCTCTACGACGTCCCCGGCCGCGTCTACGACGCCTGCGACGAGGCGGGCGTGAAGGTTAACCGCACCGCGCCGGAGCTGATGAAGGTCGTCGGCGACGCGGCCGGTGACGCGGTTCACGGGCGGGAGGTCCGACGGCAGCTCTTCGTCACGGTGAGCAGCGACGGAACGGTCCGCGTTCGTCAGCCGTGACCGAGCCGGAGCAGGGGTGCCGACGCCGACCGGTGTCACGCGGACGGCGCCACGCGCTCGGCGTGGCGACGGGCGCGCTCCCGGATCGCCGCCGCGTCGACGCCGACGTGTTCGCCGTCGGCGTAGCGAACCTCGCCGTCGATCACCGTCAGCGTCACGTCGTCGCCGTGGGCCGCGTAGACGAGGTGTGAGACGGGGTCGTGGACGGGGGTCGCCCGCGCCGCGTCCGTGGCGAGCCCGATGACGTCGGCGCGGTAGCCCTCCCGGAGCGCGCCGATCCGGTCGAATCCGGCCGCGTGAGAACCGGCCTCCGTGGCCATTCGAAGGACGGTCGCGGCGGGGAGCCGCGTGGGGTCGTGCGCGTCCACCTTTCCGAGGAGGCTCGCCTGCCGCATCTCGGTGAACGGGTCGAGCGTGTTGTTACACGGCGGGCCGTCGTTGCCGAGCGCCACCGTGATCCCCCGGTCGAGGTAGTCCGCGATGGGCGCTATCCCGCTTGCCAGCTTCATGTTCGAGGACGGACAGTGCGTGACAACCGTATCGGTCTCGGCGAGGACCTCGCGTTCGGTCGCGTCGGTGTGGACGCAGTGGGCGAGGGTGACGTCCGGGCCGGTCAGTCCCACCTCGTCGAGCCAGTGGACGTTTCGCATCCCGGTCGCGCGCTCGACCGCGGCGATCTCGTCGCGGTTCTCGCTCGCGTGCGTGTGGATCCGGACGTCCTCGTACCGGTCCGCCAGCTCCCGGCAGCCCCGCAGACACGCCTCGGTACACGAGAGGGCGAACCGGGGCGTGACCGCGTACCGGAGGCGCCCGTCGGCGGCCCCGTGATACTCGCGGATCAGCGATTCGGTCTCCGCGAGCGCCGTCTCCGCGTCCTGTTCGAGCCCGTCGGGCGAGTCGGCGTCCATGAGAACCTTGCCGAGCCGACCCCGGATCCCAAGCTCCCGGGCCGCCTCGAAGGCGGCCGCCGAGTGGTCGACGGTCAGATGGTCGAGGACCGTCGTGGTTCCCGACGCGATGCACTCGAGGTAGCCGAGCTCGGCAGCGGCCCGGGTGGCGTCCGCGTCCATAGTCGCCTCCATCGGAAGCACGTACTCGAAGAGCCACTCGAGCAGCGCCGCGTCGTCGGCGATCCCCCGCCCGAGCGACTGGACCGAGTGGACGTGCGCCCCGACGAGTCCGGGGGCGACGATGTCAGCCGACCGCCGCTCGTCGTCCGGATACCGGTCGACGAGCGAGTCACGTTCTCCGACGGCGTCGATCCGCGCTCCCGAGATTCGGACCGCGCCGTCCTCGATGACCGTGTCGGCGTCCGCGACGACCGTTCCCGTGATCAACATCCCTCAATGGGGAGGGGATCGCGGCTTAAGAAGGTGGTCGTTCGACGTGCCGCGGCGCGCAGGCGAGCGGACGCGAGCCGACGCGCAGCCACGCGACTCGGGGCCGCCACGCCGAAGGGGGCGACGCCATCACGCCGAAGGGGGCGATGCCATCACGCCGAAGGGGGCGATGCCATCACGCCGAATGGGCAGCGTTTTCCGGCCGCCGCGCCGATCGGGAGGTATGAGCGCGGACGACAACCCGACGGCGACGCTGCACACCACCCACGGCGACATCGAGGTCGAGCTCTTCGCGGACCGAGCACCCCGAACGGTCGAGAACTTCATCGGCCTCGCCGAGGGCGCGAACGACTACGAGAGCACTGAGATCGCCCCGGGAACCGGCGCGTGGGAGGACCCCGACTCCGGCGAGAAGCGGATCGATCCCCTCTACAGCGACGTCGAGTTCCACCGGATCATCGACGACTTCATGATCCAGGGCGGGGACCCGACCGGCACCGGCCGCGGCGGCCCCGGCTACCAGTTCGACGACGAGTTCCACGACGAGCTGACCCACGACGGCGCGGGGATCCTCTCGATGGCCAACTCCGGCCCGAACACCAACGGTTCGCAGTTCTTCATCACCCTCGACGCCCAGCCGCACCTGGACGGGAAACACGCCGTCTTCGGCGAGGTCGTCGACGGGATGGACGTCGTCGAGGAGATCGGCTCGCTCCCGACCGACCGCCAGGACGCCCCGATGACCGACGCCGGGATCGAGTCGGTCACGATCGACCGATAGCGGGAACGGGCCGCCCGGTCCTATTCGACCGTCGTTTTGACGATGCTGACGGGAGTGCTCGACCGTCGAGCGACGCGCTCGGTCACCGACCCGAGCAGCCGCCGGTACTCGCCGGGTCGGTTCTTCGTGCCCATCACGGTGAGGTCGACGTCCTTCTCGTCGATGTACCGGAGGATCTCCTCGTGGGGTTCGCCGTGGATCACCGACGTGACGACGTCGGCGAGGCCCGCGTCCGCGGCGACCTCCCGTACCCGGTCGACGGCCGTCTCGCCGACGTCCTCGAGCGTCTGCTCGACGCCCTCGAACTCGTGGACGAACTCGTCGCCGGGATAGGCGTTGACGACGCCGCTGTCCACGACGAAGAGGACGTGTAGCTCGGCGTCGTACCGGTTCGCCGCGTCGATCGCGTGGGTGATCGCACGGTCGACGCCTTCGCTTCCATCGGTCGGCAGCAGGATCCGATCGTACATCGATCGCCGATTGGGACGGAGACGATTTAAAAGTCGGTCCAAGCTCCGGGACCGTGGGAACCGTCCATCCGAGCGCCGGGACCGTGGGAACCGTCCATCCGAGCGCCGGGACCGTGGGAACCCAGTCGAGATCGCCGTTCCGGGCGTCGCGGTCGACGGAGAGGTCGAGGCTCTCGACACTCGCCCGGCGTCGGCCGACGCGGTGTCGGCCGCGCTCGGTCGCAGTATTGCGGTCCGCAAAAGCGTTTCCGACAAGATTTATGCCCTACCACGTGAGATAATAACACGCACAGATGTTCGAACGCTTCTCAAGCGGCTACTACCTCGGAACGCTGTACGTCGAACCCCACGACGGGGACCGCGCGCTCATACAGCGTGTCGACCACGAGCGCGTCAACGAACAGCTGTACGCGACCGGCGACGGACTCGAACGCCTCGATGCCCCGCTGGTGATGAAACTCGACACCGGCCACATCCCGGTGGACGGCGACGAGGAAGTCCCAAGCGGCACGCTCGTCGTTCCGGACGAGATCGCGGACGAGACCCTCCCCTCGAGAAAGAACGTCCTGCTCGCGGATGCCGACCGGGCCGCCGACCTCCTCCAGTGGGAGGGATGGCGCCCCGCGACCGGGGTCTGATCCCGCGGCTGCCGGTCACAGCGCTCGCTGAAGGTACGCGTCGATCTCCACGACCAGCCCCGGACGATACGTCCAGAACCCGTCCCACACGTTTCGCTCGTCCTCGAGCGCGACCAGAGCGGCGGGGCCGGGGACGGATTCGGACCCGGAATCGCAAGCATCCGGCGCCCCGTCCCCGGCGACGCCGGTGGGATCGGCCGGGCGGAAGACGACGAACCACGACCGACGGTACTCCCTCGAGCACCCGCCGTGGACGGTGACGGGCAGCGTCCCGGCGGTGTCCCAGTCGTCGACGCCGTAGACGTGGACGTCGGTACCGGCCCGACCGACCGTCTCGTAGACGGTACGCGTGCCGGCCTCATCCTGAAGCCGCGAGAGGTACTGGAACGACGACCGGAGGGTTCCCGATCCGGCCTCGGCGGCCCGGCGCTCGATGACGCGCGAGACCGTGATCAACAGCAGCTTCTCCTTGTTCGAGTCGGGATACCCGCGGAGGCGAAAGGGGACGTCGGTGAGTCCGTCCAACACCGCCGGGAGCTCCACCGCCTCGAGCTCCCGGCTGCCGGTCTTGTACAGGTCCGAGTTGACGAGCAGGATCGTCGAGAGCAGCTCGTCGACGGTCGAGCGCGCGATGATCGTCCCGTCCTCGATGAGCGCCACGACGTCCGTCTCGTCGGCCTCCGGGCGGTGGAGCTCCTCGACCGCGACCGGCTGGTCAGCGAAGAGGCCGTCCAGAAGCCGCCGCGCAGCGTCGGGGGCCGATCGGTTCAGGATCACCAGCGAACGAGCCGGGGGCTCGAGCCGATCGATGAACGCACGCAGCGAGTCGGCCATCACCGGATCACCGACTGCCTAATATATAAACGCTGTCTCGAGATATCCGACGATTCCCCGGCCCCGGTTCGTCGGCGGCCGAAGCGGTTCATCCGCGTCCGGGAGTTCGATCGCGTTCGAGGTGTCCGCTCGCGGCCACGGACGACGTTCGATCGCGACCACGGATCGACGGTGGTTCCACGCGTACGAAGCCGTTTACGTCGGGTGTGAAGCGACGGCCCGCCGATGCGACGCCCCTCGGGACGAGTGGCGACGGGCGCCACGGCGGCCGCTCGACGGTGTGTCGCTCGCGATCCTTGGATGGTCCCCCTTCGCCTCCGGCGACGATCCGCCACGTCAGCGAGCGGTCGAACGCACGCTCGTGGACGCAACCGGAATCGACCGAACCGCGTCGCCGACGGCGGCTCGGGACCGCCGCGATCGAAACTGGATGTAACCACCAGCAGTTACAATCCTATGTCAACAGCTAACAGGTTAGCGGCCCTATATAACGAACGAGCATTACATGACAGACTTCGGCGGCTACCGCGACCGAGTGGCACAGATCGACCTCTCCGAGTCGGACGTCTCCTATCGAGGGATCGACGACGAGGACGCCGAGAAGTACATCGGCGCACGCGGGCTGGGCGTGAAATACGTCTTCGAGAAGGGCGCCGACGTCGACCCCGACTCCCCGGAGAACCGGCTCGCGGTCATGACCGGACCGCTCACCGGCACGCAGGCGGTAATGAGCGGCCGGATCGCGCTGGTGACGAAGTCCCCGCTGACCGGGACCGTCACCGACTCCCACCACGGCGGCTGGTCGGGCGCCCGGCTCAAGTGGGCCGGCCTGGACGGCCTCCTGCTCGACGGGGCCAGCGACGAGCCCGTCTACCTCTACGTCGAGGACGGCGACGTGGAGGTCCGCGACGCCGGCCATCTGTGGGGGAAGGGCGTCCACGAGACGATCGACACGATCGGCGAGGAGGTCGAGGGAACGGTCGGCCGGAACGTCTCCGTGATGGCGATCGGGCCGGGCGGCGAGAACGGCGTCCGGTACGCCTGCGTCGTCAACGAGGACGACCGCGCCTCCGGGCGCGGCGGCACCGGCTGCGTGATGGGCTCGAAGAACGTCAAGGCGGTCGTGGTCAAATCCGGCACGAACATGCCGACCCCGGCCGACCCCGAGACCTTCCAGGAGGGCCACCAGCAGTCGATGCAGGTCATCCAGGAGTCCGACGTCACCGCGCCCAACGAGGGCGGCCTCTCGATGTACGGGACGAACGTCCTGATGAACATCACCGAGGAGATGGACGGGCTCCCGACGAAGAACGCGAAGTACACCTCGACGCGTAGCTACGAGGACGCCGAGGGCGTCGACATCGACGCCGAGCGCGTCTCCGGGGAGAACGTCCGCGAGAACATCCTCGTCGACGAGCCGACCTGTCACTCCTGCCCGGTCGCCTGCAAGAAGGAGGTCGAGGTGCAGACGATGCACAAAGGGCAGGAC
Organism: Halopenitus persicus; assembly: GCF_002355635.1. GTDB lineage: Archaea > Halobacteriota > Halobacteria > Halobacteriales > Haloferacaceae > Halopenitus > Halopenitus persicus_A. The sequence continues at coordinate 1,108,846 of NZ_AP017558.1, forward strand.
ATGAACGTCCGGATGGAGTCCTACGAGTACGAGTCGGCCTTCGCGCTCGGCCCGAACTCGGGACACTCCGAGCGCGACGACATCGCCCTCATGATCGACCGGTGTAACGACGTCGGCGTCGACACCATCGAGGTCGGCAACATGATGGCGATGGCCATGGAGATGTCCGAGCAGGGCAAGCTCGACGACTACGGCACCCTCGAGTGGGGCGACTCCGAGGAGATGGTCGACCTCATCACCGACATCGCGAACCGCGAGAGCGACCTCGGCGACCTGCTGGCGGAGGGCGCCGAGCGCGTCGCCGACGAGGTCGGCGCACACGACAACAAGCTGTCGGTCAAGGGCCAGACGATCCCGGCCTACGACCCGCGCTGTATGAAGGGGATGGGCATCGCGTACGCGACCTCGAACCGCGGCGCGTGTCACCTTCGTGGGTACACGCCGGCGGCCGAGATCCTCGGCATCCCGGAGAAGGTCGACCCCTACGAGTGGGAGGGGAAGGGCGAACTCACCGCCACCTTCCAGGACCTCCACGCGATCTCGGACTCCTTCGACATCTGCAAGTTCAACGCCTTCGCGGAGGGGATCGAGGAGTACGTGCTCCAGTACAACGGCATCACCGGCCGCGACGTCAGCGAGGACGAGCTGCTGGCCGCGGGCGAGCGCGTCTACAACCTGGAGCGGTACTACAACAACCTCTCCGGCTTCGACGGCGACGACGACACGCTCCCGAACCGCTTCCTCGACGGGCACCCGGACGCGATCCCGGGACAGGGCGCCAGCGAGGACGAGCTGTGTGAGCTCGACGAGATGAAGGCCGAGTACTACGAGGTCCGCGGCTGGGTCGACGGCGTCGTCCCCGAGGAGAAGCTCGAGGAGCTCGAGATCGAGGTCGGGCCCGGCACCGGCGTCACCAGCGGCGAGGGCGCCGCGCCCGCCGACGACTGAGGCGCCCCCTCCCCCACGACCGGACACGCCCGAGAGCGAGCGAAGAACGCCCCCCGCCGGATCGTCCGGCACCGCGACCGGCCATCCATCTTTTTGTCGACATCGGCCGAAGAGCCGGTATGAAACCCCGGATCCCGGTCGCCGTCGGCGCCGCGATCACGACGGCCCTCGTCGTCGCGGGCACGGTGACGGGACTGCTCGAGACCCGGATCGCCTTCTCGGCGCTGATCGGCCTCCCGGCCGGCGTCCTCGCGGGTGCGATCGTCGCGGCGGCGACGGCACGGGGGTACGGGACCCTCCAGCGACCGACCAGGGCGGTCCTCGAGGGGATCGCGGCGGTCGGCCCGGCGTTCCTCGCGCTCGCCGCGATCCGATACGCGGTCGCGGCCACCCGCGGCGTCCTCTCGACGACGACGGCGATAGCGCTGGCGTTGCTGGTCGGCGTGGCGGTGGCTGCGCTGCGTCGACGATCGACGGCGTGAGCGGCGGAAGAAACGGTCCAGTCCGCAGCGACCGGCAGCCGCGGTGGGGTAGTTTACGCCTCCGCGACCGTCTCGAGCACCTCGACGCTGCCGGTGAGCTCGCGGTGGACGTAGGGCATGTCGATCCCGTCCTCGTCGAACCGCTCCTTGACCGCCTGCACGTACTCCGAGCGGACGCGCACGAAGTCGCTGCGGTCCGGGTCCTCGATCCACCACCGCGACTGGAGGCCGACCGCCGAGTCGCCCAGCTCGACGAGCCGAACCGAGACGCCGGGGTCGTCGAGGATCTCCTCGTGGGCCCGCGCCTCCTCGAGGATGACGTCGGTCGCGTGGTCGATGTCGTCGTCGTAGCCGATGCCGAAGACGAACCGCTGGCGGAGCGTCTCGTAGGCGACGGGGTTCGTCACCGCCGTGTTGGCCAGGTCGCCGTTCGGCACGGTGACGCGCTCGTTGTCGAAGGTCCGGATCCGCGAGACGCGGAGGTCGATGTCCTCGACGCGCCCGCTGTTGCCGTCCCACTCGATCCAGTCGCCGACCTCGAAGGGTTTGTCCTTCAGGATGAAGATCCCGGCCACGAAGTTCCCGAGGAGGTCCTGCGCGGCGAACCCGACCGCCAGCGCGATCGCGCTGCCGAAGACCGCGAACGCCGAGAGGAACGCACCGTAGCCCGCGACCGTGAGGCCGATCGCGAGCGCACCGACCCAGACGGCCGCGTTGGTGACGCTCGTCGCGAGGCTCACGACGGCTCGGTCGAACCCCCTGGCATCGAGTACCCGCCGAACGCCCGGCACGACGACGAACCGCCCGACGAGCAGGGCGAGCAGGAACCCGACGACGAACGACGCGACCGAGACCCCGATCCCCGCGATGTCGATCGACTCCCGCACCGCATCGACTTGTAGCGTGATACCCATCGAAGCCTCGTTCGGAGGCCGACGGGAAGAAAGTACGGCAGACGGGCGTCGGGCCGGCCACGGAACGCCCCCGGAGAGCCGGCCGGTGCGCCGTGGAGGCGATCGGTTCGACTCCGGATGACCGAACACCTCGTCGGTCCGGTCACGCCTCCAGCGGCGCCTCGCGGTCGGCGACCCGCCGGAATCGGCGGCCGTGGACGTCGTCCGCCCGGATCCGGTCGCGGATCGGCGCCGGGAGCCACTCGGCGTCGGAGCCGGGATCGGTCGCGGCGCGCGGCTCCGAGCCGCGCGGCTTCGAGGCGTCACCGCCGGTCGCGCGCGACGGCGGCGCCGCGGGAACGGCTCCGGACCGCCGGATCCCGTCAGGGAGGTACCGGTCGTGGGTCGGCAACCGCTCGTGGAGGGTCATCCCGCCGGCGTCGGCCACCGCGCGCAGCTCCTCGAGGCCCGGCCAGGCGTACGCCGGGTTGATGTAGTCCTCGGTGACCGGGGAGACGCCGCCCAGGTCGTCGATGCCGCAGTCGACCAGCTCGGCGGCGGGCGTCAGGTTCGGGGGCACCTGGACGGACACCTCGGTCGGCAGCGCCGCCCGGGCCATCGCGACGACCCGGCGCATCGTCTCGACGCTCGGGCGCTCGAAGTCCGACCGCTCGTTGGGGACGACGTTCTGCACGATCACCTCCTGGACGTGCCCGTACCGCTCGTGGAGTTCGCGGATCGCCAGCAGGCTCTCGGCGCGGTCGCGCCAGTCCTCGCCGATCCCGACCAGGATCCCCGTCGTGAAGGGAACGCCCAGCCGACCGGCCGCCCGGATCGTGTTGAGCCGCTGTCCCGGCGTCTTCCGCCGCCCGCCGGCGTGGGCATTCACGTCCGCGGTCGTCTCGAGCATCACGCCCATCGAGGCGTTGACGTCCCGAACGGTCTCGAAGCCCGCCTCGGTGAGATCGCCCGGGTTCGAGTGCGGGAGCAGCCCCTCCTCCAGGGCGATCGTGCACGCCTCCCGGAGGTACTCGAGGATCGAGTCGTGGCCCCACTCGGCGAGCCGGTCGTGGATCGCGACGTATCGGTCGTCGGGGTCGTCGCCGAAGGTGAACAGCGCCTCGGTGCAGCCGGCGTCGGCGCCGATCCGGCACTGTTCGCGGATCTCCGCGGGCGTCAGCAGGCTCGCCTCGCCGGGGGCGTCGTAGTAGGTGCAGTACGTACAGGTGTATCGGCACGCGGTCGTCAGCGGGAGGAAGACGTTCCGCGAGAACGTGAGCTCGGCGGCGGGCTCGACGTCGGCGGGCGAGACCGCCAGCAGGCGGTCGACCGTCTCGGGGTCGACGGCGATCTCGACGTCGTAGTCGTCGGCCGCGGGGAACACGACTGAGGCTCGTGGGCCGACCCTCAAAAGGATATCACTCGGCGGTCGTCCGTTCGACCGCGACGCGTCCGTCCGCGGTCCGGAGTTCGAATCCGGTCCGCTCCAGCCAGAGCCGCGCATCCCCGGTGCCGTGGAGGAGGACCTCCGCGAGGTCGGCGGGCTCGTCGACGTCGGTCGCGAGCCGATAGGAGTCGATCTCGGTCACCGAGGCGTCGATCGATCGCGCGGCTCGCCGATGATCCCGAACCGAGGCGCCGTGGTAGTCGACGCGAAACGCCGGGTCGCAGACGACGAGCGCGTTCGTCCCTCCGCCCCGTCCCGGCGCGATCACGACGTCACCCGACGCGTCGAACAGCCGCTCCAACGATCGCGGCGTGGCAACCGCCAGATCGCTCATCACGACCGCGACCGCGTCCGTGTGTGCGTGTGCACTTCCGGACTCGGCCGCCGGCGCGTGCTCGTCCGCCGGCGCGTCATCCGCGAGCGCGTCGGCGATCGCATCGGAGACGGCCGGCGTCAACGGGCGGTCGTCGACGCGGACCGCGGCGTTCGCCGCGCGGGCGGTCCCGACTCGATCGGCGAGATCGATCGGTCGGTCCGCGAGGACGGTCGGCTCCCCGCCCGCCTCGACGACCGCACGAAGCACGTCGCCGAGCATCGCGTCCGCGAAGGCGCGTCGCTCGGCGGGCGTAAGCACGTCCGATAACCGGGTCTTCGGGCGATCGGCGGCGAACGGAACGAGAACGTCCATCGGGACTGCCGGGGAGGGCCCCGGCTTAGAACAGCGATTCGAGCTCGTCCTCGTCGTCGTCGACGAGCGATTCGAGGTTTTCCTCGCTCTCCTCGCGGATCTCCTCGAGGTTGTCCTGGGCCTCGATGGCGACCTGCTGGAGCTCCTTGATCCGGGGAACGTTCGTGACGCCGGCCAGGAGGATCACGGACGCGACGAACCCGGAGCCGCGGTAGGGGTAGTCGCCGCCCCGGACCTCCATCGAGCCGGTCTGCTCCTCGAGCCACTTGCGACCGCGCTCGATCCCCTTGCGGTTGAGGTACTCCGGCGGCCCCGCGAGCACGAGCAGGGCGCGTTCGGACCCCTCGATCTCACAGGGGAGCGTCAGGCGGCCCAGCGCGGCCTTGCGGACCAGGCTGGTGATGCGGTTCGTGGTGTGGGCGGTGTCGAGCTCGTCGTTCTCCTCGCCGTTGCGGAGCCGCGACAGGAGCCCGCCGGAGGACGTCTCCTCGACCTCCTCCTCGGCGTAGCCGACCGTCGAGACGCCGCCGCCGGAGAGGGTGTTGATGATCTCCGAGGAGTCGACGACGCTCTCGGCGACCTCCTGTCCCTGCTTGACCTCGCCGGCGCCGAAGAGGATCCCGAACCGCCGAACGATCTCCTCGTTGATCTGCTCGTAGCCGCCCTGCACCGACTCGCCCGTCTTTCGCCAGGCGTCGTTGTCGAACACGAGCAGGTTGTCGACCTCGCGGACGAACGTCTGGAACGACCGGGCCGCGTTCAGGGTGTAGATGCCCCCCTCGTCGCTGCCCGGCAGGATGCCGAGCCCGTAGACCGGCTCGGTGTAGATGCGCTTGAGGTGCTTCGCGAGCACCGGCGCGCCGCCGGATCCGGTTCCCCCGCCGAGGCCGGCGACGACGAGGAACGCATCGACCTCGTGGACCGGGATCGAATCGATCGCGCCCTGTACCTCGTCGATGTCCTCCTCGGCGATCTCCGCGCCGAGCTCGTTGTCCGCGCCCACGCCGTGCCCCTTGACGCGGGACTGCCCGATCAGGACGCGCTGGCTCTCCGGGATGTGTTCGAGCCCCATCAGATCGGCTTTGGCCGTGTTCACCGCCGCGGCCGCCCGCACGATCTCCGAGCCGGTCCGTTTGTCGTACTCGAGAAACTTGTCGACGACTTTTCCCCCCGCCTGTCCGAAGCCGATCATTGCCAGTTTCATGGAATCCCCAGTCCGTCTTTGCAAAAACCACAGACGGATAGCAAATATAAGCCTTGTGATGGTGGAGATCCGCTGGACGGCGGGAAACGCCCGAAAATTGGGTTTTTGAGGCGTAATACTCCCAATATCGGATCGAAGAACTGGAGGCGGTCGGTCGGCGTCTGTGCCGGGAGGCCTATATATGGTCCGTGATCGCACGGGGCTCGATCGGTCGGAGACGGGAGGTCCGAGGCGGCGCCCGACGAACGCACGGTCGGAGGCCGGAAACCCCCTCACATCCGTGCCCGAAATGACGTTTCACAGTCATATGCGTGGACGGATACGTCCACGAACGTCGAGGGCCCCTCAGATCCCGAGATACTCCTCGAAGGTCGTGAGGCTCTCGACGGAGACCTCGAACGCGTCGATGTCGTTCCCGTCGGTCGTGTTGTCGAACGTCAGCGACCGGTACTGATCGGCTCCCATCGGGAAGCCGGGCACGACGCTCAATCCGGTGAGGCCGACCCGTGCGAGCGCCATCGGCAGGGAAACGATCGTGATCGACCGTCCCTCGGACTCGTAAACCAGTTCGGTGATCTCCCGGAGCGTGAGCTTTTCCGGGCCGGCGAGCTCGTAGGTCTCGCCGGCGTGGGCGTCCTCGGTCACCGCGTCGGCCAGCATCGGAACCAGGTCCTCGACGTGGATGGGTTGGAACCGCGTCTTCCGGCCCCCGCCGGGGAGCGGATACACCGGGAGGCCGGGTGCGAACCAGGACTTCAGCCGCTTCGTGAAGGAGACGAACTCCCCGCCGTCGCCGAAGACGACCGAGGGGCGGATGATCGTCTCCTCGACGTCGGCCGCCGCCACGAGCCGCTCGGCGGCACCCTTCGCCCGGATGTAGTGGGTGGCACCGTCGGGGTCAGCCCCGAGGGCGCTCAGCTGCAGGAACCGGTCGACCCCGCCGTCGACCGCCGCCTCGAGGAGGTTCTCCGTCCCGCCGCGGTGGACCTCGTCGTGGCGTTCGTTCCCGCCGGAGGGCTCGAACAGCGGCGAGAGCGCGACGAGGTTGACGACGGCGTCGTGTCCCGCGACCGTGTCGTCGATCGAGTCGGCCGCGGTGACGTCGCCGACGGCCGTCTCGATCGCGTCCACCCCGTCGAACTCCTCCGAGGGCGACCGCGAGAGCGCGGTCACCTCGTGACCCCGGTCGGCCAGTTCACGACACAGGTACGACCCGATGAAACCGGTTCCGCCGGCGACCAGGATATCCATACCCGTCCTTGAGGGAGAATCCACCTAAAACTACCGCGGGGACGGACGTTCGGTCGCCATCATCGGGACGGCCCGTCCGTCGGCCGGGGGCGTATCCTGGCCGTTTATTTGGGCGGCCGCCGCAGCGGGAGTATGCTCCTCACGCTCGAGGGCCTCGACGGCAGCGGAAAGACCACCGTCTGGGAGGCCCTCCGCGCCGACCGACCCGACGCGGTGTTCACCCGCGAGCCGACCGACAGCTGGTACGGCGACGCCGTCTACCGGTCGATCGCCGACGACGACGCCGATCCGCTGGCCGAGCTGTTCTTATATACCGCCGACCACGCGAACCACCTCTCGAGCACGATCGAGCCCGCGCTCGCGGCCGGCGAGGTCGTCGTCTCGGACCGATACTGCGACTCGCGGTACGCCTACCAGGCCGCGACCCTGGCCGACTCCCGGATCGACCGGCCGCTCGAGTACGTGCGGGGGATCCATCGGCCGTTCACCCGCGAACCCGACGTCACCGTCTACCTCGATCTCGACGCGGAGACGGCGGCCGACCGGGCGGGTTCGACGAACAAGTTCGAGCGTCGCGAGTATCTCGCGCGGGTCAGGGCCAACTACGAGCGGCTGATCGAGTCAGATCCCGATCGGTTCGTCCGGGTCGACGCCACGCAGCCGCCCGCGGCGGTCCTCGAGCGCGTGGAGTCGATACTCGAGGAGCGAACGTGACCGTCATCGAGGTCCGCAAGCGAACGTGACCGTCATCGACGGCCGAGCCGACCGACTGGGACCTCAGTCCGTCGGCTCGGGCAGCTCGTACTCGTCGGGATGTTCGACGTACAGGACGTCGATCGCCACGCCGAGAACGCCGGGCAGGAGGATCATCACCGTCAGCACGGCGACGGTCGTTTCGAGGTCGATCCCGATCCCGAGAGGACCCGAGACCACGAGCGTCGATGTCAACAACACGATGGGGATCAGGAAGGCCACGTAGATCGCAGTTCCCCACGTGGTGTCGAGACGGAGGCGAAGGAACCGCGTCATCACCGCCGCGATGAGGGTGTGGGCACCCAACACCACGAGGAACAGCAGCACGCCGAGGATCGTGGCCATGTTCGACCTACGGGGCCCGTGCTTTTTCCTCTATCGACTCGGCTCCGGCCCGCGGATCGACGGTCCAGATGCCGCGTCGGTCACTCGTCGAGGGCAACGTACGTCTTCGTGTCGAGAACGCCGTCCAGTTCCTGGATGGCGGTGGTGGTGGTCGACAGCACCTGATAGACCTCCGACACCTCGAACACGACCATCACGTCCCAGTCGCCGGCGATGACGTGTGCGGTCTCGACGCCCTCCATCTCACGGATCGTGTCGATGAGGCCCGGCGAGGATCCCACGTCGGTGTCGACCAACACGTATGCCCGTACCATACGGCAACGTACACCACACGATCGCAAAAAGCTTCGTACGATTCCCCGCCGGCACCCCGTCTTCGGATTCGCCAACAGGGTTATTTCCCGTCCGTCCATACGGCTGAGTATGCGAGTAGTTAACATAGGATACGGACGGGTCGGGTCCCGAACGGCCCGCGTCCTGACCGAGGAGGGACACGCGGTCACCGTCGTCGAGTCCGATCCCGACAGGGCGCGTCGAGCCCGCGATGATGGGTTCGAGGTCATCGAAGGGGACGGCTCCCGAGAGGACGTCCTGGAGTCGGCCGGGATCGACGCAGCCGACGCGCTCGGCGCGCTCACCGGCAATCTCAACACCAACTTCGCGGCGTGCATGATCGCGAACCACTACGGCTGTCGGACCGTGATGCGCATCGACGAGGACTACCGCGAGGACATCTACCGGAAGTACGCCGACGAAGTCGACGAGGTCGTCTACCCCGAACGGCTCGGCGCGATCGCCGCGAAGAACGCCCTCCTCGGCGGCAGCATCCAGGCGATCGCCGACATCGCCCAGCATCTGCAGGTGCTCCTCATCACCGTGACCGCGGACTCCCCGATGCGCGGGTACACGCTCTCCGAGGTTGCCCTCCCCGGTGAGGCACGAATCCTCGCGTTCGGCAAGGGCGACGAACAGCTCGGCATCCCGCTTCCCGACGACTCCCTCGAGGCCGGCGACCGCATCGCCATCCTCGCCGATTACTCCGTCCTCGACGACGTCCGCCAGCTGCTCGTCGGGGACGTCGAACCGACCACCAGGGCGATGGCCGGAGGGGACCGATGAGCGTCACCGCGTACGTGATGGTGAAGGCGAACACCGGAGAGGCCGACCGGCTGAAAGCCGACCTGGCGGCGCTCGAGGGCGTCGAAACCGTCAGCATCGTGGCCGGCGACGTCGACTTCATCGTCACCGTCGCCGTGGAGACCCCGTCCGACGTCAAGGACGTCGCCGCAACGGCCATCCAGGAGCTCGACGGCGTCGAGAGCACGCGAACCTACGTCGCGATGGAGTGACGCCCAAATCGGCTCCCGAACCGACTCCCGAACCGACCCCGATCCTCCGGACCTTTTTCATACAGCACGAATCAGCCGTCCCGTGACGTGAGACACGCCCCGGCACGGGCCAGACGGGTGCGCGGCATCCCGTCCGGGGACCGAAAGCAGCCGCCTGCTCGCCAGGACCAGCGCAGCGCCGCCGGTCGTCCAACCACCCAGCGTCGGCTCAGATCCCGCCGTCGTTCCCGTGCTGCCGGGCCTTCGATCGGATGCTCGTCACCGGCTCGGCGTAGTCGTATCCGGGGATGATACCCTGGACGTAGGTCCCCTCAACGAAATCGATGAACGCCGCGGCGTCCGCGACCCCCAGACGGGCGTTCGCGTCCGTGATCGTCGCCGTGACGACGATCTCCGATCCGGCACGCCGCACCGACGGATCGAGGTCCCGCGAGCGCTTCGTGACGCCCGAGACGTCCGCAACGCGCAGCTCGAAGGTCTCGAACCAGCCGTTCTCGACGACCTCGGCGACGTGCTCGTCGGTCACCGCCGACAGCGTCGGCACGGTGACGACGACCTCGAAGGTCGTCGTCTCGGGCCCCTCACCAGTCGACGCGGTCTCCGCGGCGGACACGTCCGTCCCCGCGCCGCCGTCCGGGGCCGAGGCAACCGTGACGCGGCCGTCGAAGGACGTCGTCGTGTAGTTCCACGTGGCCCCCTCGATGCGCTCGAACGATCCCTCAGCCTCGAACGCACGACGGACCGACGTCGATGACTCGCTCATATCGTTCGGTGGGGCCGTGTCGGCAAAAGCTCGTTGCGTCGTGGGATCCGAACGCGCCAGCGTTGACCGGGGTCCACACGCGTCGTCGCCGACGGTGGCAGCAGCCGCCGGTTGTGACGAGCTTTTTGGTCGGCGTACCGACCGATCCGGTATGGCCGAGCAGTTCCTCTCGACGTCGGCGCTCCGTGACGCCCTCGCGGACGCCTCCTTCGACCGTCCGCCAGCGATCGTCAGCAACGCCCACATCACCGGATTGAGCGTGGCGCGAGCGCTCGATTCCCACGACATCCCAGTGATCGTCCTCGACCGGAACGGGGACGGCGTCGCGCCGCCCTCGGACGCCGTCGCGTTCGCCGGCGCCGTCACCTATCCGCTCGAGGACTTCGAGGGGTTCCGGAGCGACGTCGAGGCGATCGTCGACGCCGTCGGCCGGGACGTCGTCCCGTTCGGCTGTATGGACGAGTGGGCCCACGCGTACGCCCGGGTCGACGTCGACGGCGTTCGGCTCCCCTTCGCGGACGCGGACGTGGTCGACTCGGTGTTGAACAAATCCGAGCTGTACGCCACCTGCGAGCGGCTCGACGTTCCCTACCCGGAGACGCTCCGCCTCTCCGAGGTCTCGATCGACGAGGCGATCGACGCGCTCGGGTTCCCGCTGGTCGTCAAGCCCGCGTTGAAGCGCGAGTTCGAGGAGGCGTTCGGCACCAACGTCATCGAGGTCGCCGATCGCGAGGAGTTCGCCGACGTCGTCACGGCGGCCGAGGACGAGGGGATCGACGTGATGGCCCAGAAACGGATCGACGTCGCTGCGGGTGAGGACCGCTCGCTCGCCTCCTACGTGCCGCCCGAGGGCGTCGAGAACGCGATCGGGGTCGTCGGCAACGCCCGCGTGCGGTATCCCCGCCAGTTCGGAACCTCCTGTCTCGTCGAGCGGGTCGACCACCCCGCGATCGAGGAGCGGGCCCTCGGCGTGCTCGAGGAAACCGGTTATTACGGCATCAGCGAGGCGGAATTCGTCTACGACGCCGACCGCGATGAGTACCTCCTGCTCGACGTCAACACGCGGCCCTGGAAGTGGATCGGGATGCCCGTTGCCGCCGGCGTGAACCTTCCGATGGCCGCCTACGCCGCCGTGACGGAGGCGACCTACGAGCCCGCTGAACCGCGGGACGCACGGTGGGTCTATCTGCGCGATTACCTCTCGCTGCTCGCGGGCGAGGACGCCTTCTGGGACGTCCTCTCGACCGACGACTGGGCCGCGCTGCTGTCGGGATCGTTCGAGACGACGACCGAGATCGACCTGACGACCGGCGTCTACCGCCCCACCGACCCCGCCCCAGCCGCAAAGCTCATCGAGACGGAGTTCACGGATCGAGAGTACTACTGCGCCTGCTAACGAGCGTCGGAGTCCGCTACGAGCGTCCGAAAAACGCGGTCCGCGACCGTCAGTCGTCCTCGACGATCACTTCGACCGGTCCGTCATCGTCACCTTCACTCGCCTCGTCGTCGCTCGAGTTCGCCGCCTGCTTGCCCTGCCAGTACAGCCCCGCTGCGACCGCGAGGACCACCCACGACCGCCAGCTCGCGAGGTTCAGGGTGTAACCGATGCCGAACGGCTTCTCCACGAGCATGCCCTCGTCGGGCTGCCAGTAGGACGACAGGAGCCGCCCGAGGCTCGGCCGCTCGAAGTTGTACGGGATGCCCAGAAGTTCGCCGGATGACGGTTTGTCTACCATACGCGTGAGTAGGCGGACCGACGGCTAAACGGTTTTGGCTCGCGTCGAGCTGAGCTGACGGCCGCCGTGGACGTCCGGATCGCCGCCGGTCAGCGATATCGCCCACGGCCCTCGATCGTGCGGAGCCGGTCGAGGACGTCCGCCTTCCCGACGGCGGTGTACCCGGATTCGGCCGCCGAGACGATCGGATCCGGGTCGGTCGCCGTCCCCCGGATCGACTGTTCGAGGATGTGTAGATCCATGGCGTGGTCCTCCACGTGGCCCGTGTGATAGCCGAGTCCGAAGTCGATGAGCGCCGGCACGGACCCGCCGACGCGGACGTTTCTGGTCGTCGGATCGCCGTGAACGAATCCGGCCCGGTGGAGCCGAGCGAGGTAAACACCCACCTCGCGGGCACGATCGGGCGTGATCCGATCCGCGAGATCGGCGGTGCCGACGTACTGAAGCGATAACTCCGCGTTCTCGACGTCGACGTCGTGGACGAGCGGCGTCGGGACGCCGGCCCGACGGGCCTCGTTCAGGAGGCGTGCCTCGAGGGTGGTCCGGTTCCGGCGCAGGGTTTCGTCCAGCGTCGGGTGTCGATAGGCCTTCGGTCGCCGCCGCTTTCGGACGGTCTCCTCGTCGACGATCTCGACGACCGCCTCCGCACCGCGCAGATCCGGCGTCTCGCCGCGGCGCGTGGCGACACGCGTCGTCACGTCCCTCACCGCGTCGGCCGTAGTCGTCGCAACGTCGGCCGCAGTCGTCGCAACGTCGGCCGCAGTCGTCGCAGCGTCGGTCGTATTCGCCGCGGTCCCGGTCGTGTCAGCGGGGCCAGCGGACGACGCCGCGGTCCCGCGCCAGGTCACCGGAACCTGGTCCGGCCGGTAGTTCGGGTCGATCGCGGACTCGGAGATCGGGATGGTATCGCCGGCCGCCAACATCCGCGCGCCGAGGACCGCGATCATTCCGGCGTTGTCGCGGAGGAAGCGCGGTTCCGGGGCGTGGAACGCGACGCCGCGCTGTGCACACATCGTCGCCAGCATCTCCCGAAGCCGGTCGTTCTGTCCGACGCCGCCGCCGAGCACGAGCTGGTCGTTCCCGGTCAGCGAGAGCGCCCGTTCGGCGACCTCCGTCAACATCGCGAAGACGTGTTCCTGGAGCGAGAAACAGACGTCCTCGACCGGCACACCCTCGTCGTACAGGTCCTTGGCGGCCGACATAATTCCCGAAAACGAGAAGTCCATTCCCTTGACGACGTAGGGGAGGTCGACGTACTCGCCGTCGGCCGCGGCCCGTTCGACCTTCGGTCCGCCGGGATGGGTCCAGCCGACGTGCCGGGTGAACTTATCGATCGCGTTGCCGACGCCGGTATCCATCGTCTCGCCGAGCACGCGGTACCGGCCGTTGTGATAGCCGAGGACGTGTGCGTTGGCGCCGGAGGCGTTCAGACAGATCGGATCCTCGAAGCCGGACCGATGGCGGCCGATCTCCAAGTGAGCGACCATATGGTTGACCCCCACGAGCGGGACCTCGAGCGTGCCGGCGACGGCACGGGCGGCGGTGCCGACGGTTCGCAGGCACGGGCCGAGTCCGGGACCCCGAGAGAACGCGACCGCGTCGATGCTCCCCGCGCCGGCGGCGTCCTCGGCGTACGAGAGCGCTGCATCGATGACCTCGGGAAGCGCATCGGCCATGTGTTCGGCGGCCTCCCGTGGATGAATGCCGCCGCTATCGGGTTCGTAGGCGTCGGATTCGATGAAGACGTCGTCGGTCTCGGCGTCGTGGATGGCGGCGCTTGCACACCACGCGGTACCCTCGATCCCGAGAACGCGCATTCGGTGTTCGGGACGGCGCCGTCAGGCTTCCTCGGCTTCCGCCTCGGCCTCGTCGTCGGCCTCGACGCCGATCTTGTTCCGCTCGAGCATGTACTCCTGTTCGACCTCCCGGGCGTCATCGGGGGTGTCGTAGGCCTTCGCGTAGCCGATCGTCTTGCGCATCCCGAACTTCGTGTCGAGCTCGTGAATCACGACCTCGTCGGAGTCCTTGTCGAGGGTCGCGGCGAGGGAGTCGCGCACTGAGAGACGGGAGGGAGTCGCCTCGTCGTGGGTGATCTCGAAGCGGATATCGGTCCGGTGCAGCATAGGGTTCTCCTCCTCGGAGACGATGTCGATGTCCATGGTCAGTTACCACTACCTCCCCGCGAAAGGAGTAAAAGGATTTCGAAGCCGACGTTTCCGCGGTTCCACGGTGCGTCGGCGCCCAAAGCGGAAGCGTTTCGAATCGAAGCCGGGCGGCTTTTGGCCGCCGCCCTCCTACGTCGGCCGTGGACGTACACGTCCGGTACGAGGGGGACGACGACCCCGAGAAGTGCACGGCACGGAAGCTCGCCCGGTTCGACCTCGCGGAGCTCCACCGATCGGACCGAGCGACGCCGCCGGGCATCGTGTTGAACCCACACGCGGAGCGAGCGCTCTCGCCCGCCGACGCCGCGACCGCTCGGGAGAGCGGGCTCGTCGCACTGGACTGCTCGTGGGAGTCAGCCGGCGAGAAACGGTTCTCGCTGGGGGGCGACCACCGCGCACTTCCGTACCTCGTCGCCGCCAATCCGGTCAACTTCGGTCGCCCGATGCGGCTCACGACCGTCGAGGCGCTGGCGGCGGCACTCGTGATCCTCGGCGATCGGGATCACGCCGAACGGCTGCTCGAGAAGTTCACCTGGGGCGAGACGTTTCTCGAGCTGAACGCGGAACCGCTCCGCCGGTACGCGGCGTGTTCGGATTCCGCCGAGGTGGTGGCGGTGCAGGGCGAGTATCTCGACCGGTGATGCCGGCTCTCGTGGCCGGTCTCGAGGGCGGACCTGATCTGTGAGACCTTCACACTAATGTGGGTGCGGTTCCTACGGTCACGTATGGACGCGCGCCGTCTCGAAACCGCCCTCGCCGAGGAGTTCGGCGGCAGCGCCGCGGAGCGGCGGGTCGTCGCTAGACAGGCCCGTGATCTGTCGGACTCCGGAAAGCCGAAGCGGGATCGTGGTCACGCGCTCACGATCCCGGACGTGCTTCGACACCTCGCCGACGCTCCCGAGGGGTCGAGCCTCGTCGAGCGGTGGAACTGGTGGCTCGGCGCGCTCGAGACCGCGTACGGCGGCTACGACCGGTTCACGGTTCGAGTGGTCGCCGACGACGACGAGGTCGACGTCGATCAGTAGTCCGACGTCGGCCGGGGGCGGCGGTCGACGCCCGGTTGCTCCCGGAACCGTACTTTCAGTTTCACTGTGGGGTGTTGGCTCGCTTATACCCGTGATCGGGTCGGATCGACGCGTATGAGTTCGCGAACGCAACCCACGCGGTTTGCCGGGTCGACCCGCATCGACGTCACCGACTGCGCGGCGACGCGCATTCCCGATCGGGTCGCGGCCAACGCCGTCGGCGGCGCCGAGGTGTACCTCGAACGCCGCGGCGGTCGGACCTATCTCGTCACGGAATCGGCGTGACGCCGACCGGCGTTCGGCGAGTGACGTCCGGTGAGTGACGTCCGGCGGGTGACGTCCGGCGGGTGACGTCCGGCGACGAGCGGTTTCCGGGTGGCGATCGACGCCCACTAGCGTCCGCACCGGATAGTCGGCCGGCAATGGACGTTCGGTTCCTCGGCGGCGCCCGCGAGGTCGGTCGGAGCGCGGTCCTGATCGACGACCGCCTCCTGATCGACCACGGGATGCTCGCCGGAACGCCCCCGCGGTTTCCGGTCGGGGACGTCGACCCCGACGCGGTCGTGGCGAGTCACGGCCACCTCGACCACGTGGGCGTGATCCCCGCGCTGGTGAGCGGCGACGCCCGCCCGCCGATCCACTGGACGCCGCCCACTCGAGAGCTGGCGCTCACGCTCGCGCGGGATACCCTCAAACTCCACGGCGGCACGTTCCGGTGTCCGTTCACCGAACTCGACGTCCAGCGGGTCACCCAGGTCTCCCGGACCCACGGCTACCGCGAGCCCTTCACTGCGGCCGGATACGAGGTGACCTTCCACGACGCCGGCCACATCCCCGGGAGCGCGCACGTCCTCGTCGACGACGGCGAGACGCGGCTGCTCTACACGGGCGACTTCCACACCGACGACCAGCGCCTCGTCACGGGCACGGCGTCGCGTCCGGCGGCGGACGTCGTGATCTGTGAGAGCACGTACGCCGACGTCGAACACGAGGATCGGGCTGCCGTCGAGCAGCGGTTCGTGCGGAGCGTCGAGACGACGCTGTGGGAGGGCGGGACGGTCGTCGTTCCGGCGTTCGCGATCGGGCGGACGCAGGAACTGATGCTCGTCTGCGAGGAGTACGACATCCCCTGTTACGTCGACGGGATGGGCACGCAAGTCGCCGAGATGCTGCGACGCCATCCCGAATTCGTCCGGGATGCCGACGCGCTTCGGCGTGCGACGTCCCACGCCCGGTTCGTCACCGGTCGCGACGGACAGCGCAGGCGCATCGCCGACCAGCCAGCCGCGATCATCACGACGAGCGGCATGCTGTCCGGCGGCCCGGCGATGACCTACATCCCGGAGATCCGGTCGAATCCGGTGAACAAGGTCACGATGACCGGCTATCAGGTCGAGGGCACGCCCGGGCGTGACCTCGTGGAGACCGGCAGCGCCGAGATCGGCGGTCGTCGGATGCCGGTCAGCGCGCAGGTGGAGCAATACGACTTCTCCGCGCACGCCGACCACGCGGGGCTCCGGACGTTCCTCGAGCCGTACCTCGAGGCCGGATCGCGACTGTTCGTGGTTCACGGGGACCGGTGTTCGGCGTTCGCGGGGTCGCTTCGGGCCGAAGGCGGGGACACGAGCGCCCCCGAGGTCGGCGAGACGGTTACGGTTGGATCCTGAGACGGTTACGGTTGGATCCTGAGACGGTTACGGTCGGATACTGAAACGGTTACGGTCGGATACTGAAACGGTCACGGTCGGATACTGAAACGGTCACGGTCGGGTACTGAAACGGTCGTGGCCGAGTTCGAAGACGGGCACCGTCGAGCGATCGTCTCGCCCCCGATTCCCGGACGTCGTCATCGACCGCCACAGTGTTTGCCAGCGTGCGAGAGTATTTTGGGTCCGGCGGTCCAGGTACCGGTATGACCGACGAGCCAGGCGCGGACCGCCGCTCCCCGGTCGGGGAGCCGGTCGTCCGGGCCGACCCCGAAATAACCGGCGAGCGCGCCGCGGAGGCGATCGGCTTCGACCCCGACGATCCCGAGAGCGTCGCGGAGGCTGCCGCGGTCGTCAACCGGTTCGCAACCGGGGACGTCGGCGGCGACGATCACGTGTTGATGCTTCGTGGGGCGGCCGCCTGTGCGGCGCTCGTCCGCGGCACCGGGTCCTACAAGCGCGCCGCCGAGCGCGCCGGCGACGGGGTATCGGTCTCGTTCATCCGGAAGTGGGCCCGCGTCCACGACCTTCCGCAGGCGATCCGCCGCCACGTCGCGCGGGGGGAGATCCCGCCGACCGCGGCCAAACACATCGCACGCGTCGGCGGAACGGACCGGTACCTCCTCGCGTGGGCCGTCCTCGACGGCGACCTCACCGTCCGCGACGTGCGGTCGATCGCGTCGAACGTCAACGAGGGCGCGCCGCTGGAGACGGCGCTGGCGGATCGCGGCATCACTCCGGGCCGGATCACGCTCGATCTCCCGATCGACGCCTACGTCGCGCTCCGCCGCAACGCCTCGATGCGAAACGAGGACCCCGGTTCCATCGCCGGGGCGGCGCTGGAGGCGTTCGAGCCGGACGCGTGAGCGCGGTTCACATCTCGATCCCGTGACCGCGGACGACGGGGAGTTCCAGCCGCGGACGGGGGTCGGATTTCGGGAGCGGACCGACCGACTCGCTGCGGTTTCCAAAGGTCTTTGGCCGTTGCGATCCTTACTTCGCTCGATGGATGACGCCGTGCGGGCTCGTGAGGCCGCACGCGAGGCGCTGGCGGACGTGGAGCCGGCGCGCCTCCGTGCGGTCCTCGACGAGAGACTGGTCGACGCCGCCGTGACGCCGGGGGTCCTCGCGATCGTCACCGCGCGGGCGCTGTCGCCCGACCTCCCCGTCGACCACGTCGAGGAACGCGCCGCCGGCGTCCAGCTGATCTACGAGGGGCTCCGCCTCACCCGCTGTGTTGCTCACGAGGAGCCGTGGCTCACCGCCGCCGAGGGAGCCGACATCGAGGCCGACCTCGACGTGCTGGCCGCCGACGTGCTCGTCTCGCGCGGCTTCTCGCTGCTCTCGCGGACCGAGGCCGCGGCCGCCGCCGTCGAGGTCGTGCGCGCGTTCGGCCGCGACCAGACGCTCCGGGAGCGCCCCGACGCCGACGAGCTCGCCCTCGACCGGAACCTCGAGGAGGACGTCTTCGAACTGGCCGTCGTCGCGGGCACGACTGCGGTGGGCGGCGACCCGCCGACCGACCTGCTCGCGTACGCCCGCGAGCTCGCCGCCGACTACGAGGGCGGGTTCCCGCCCGCCGGCCAGGCCCTCTCCGACGGGACCGCCGACCGGATCGCGACCCTCTCCGAGGAGCGCGTCTAACCGCGTCGATCGGTGACGTCGGCGATGCTCTGCGGTGAAACGGGGACCCGTGTGAGGGCGTCGCGGTGGCCGAACAAATCGAAACCCCTAAAGACGAATCCGGTCAACCGACGTATGCGCATCGAGCGCCTGGGTAGCTTAGCGGTAAAGCGCGTCCTTGGTAAGGACGAGACCCCGGGTTCAAATCCCGGCCTAGGCTTACTGTACTTTGGTTAAATCCTGCGTATAAAAACCCCGACAGTGGCGATACCGGCGATCTGGGGGTGGTCGCGTGAGGCGCACCGTCCCCGCGGACCAGCAGTGTTCGATGCCGTCGTGCGAGCAGGAAGCCACGACCACCGTCGGCGCTGGTTCGCTCTGCGACCACCACGTCAAGCAACTGGGCGTGGACACCGGAGACTCGAACTCCGACGAGACGGAAACCTCTCAGGACCCTTCGTCCGCGACGTTCGCGACGTCTCAGGCAGAGGGAGCCACGTACGCAGACCGAGCCACTAACGGCCGGCAAGACGATTCGGCGGTCGACCTCCACGGCGTCGAACCCAACACCTTCCCCACCGATCTCGCCGAACATGGCGCCCGCTGGTTGCTCTGGCAGTACAGCGACGACCGAAAGGTGCCCCGAAACCCTAGCTGGGGCTACTCCAACCAAGACGTCGGCTACGCGTTCGTCGGCGCCAAAGATCCCAACGCCTGGTTCGATTTCGAGACCGCCAGCAACTGGGTCGACCACGACGACGACCTCGGATTCGCGTACTACCTCACCGGTCCCGACCGTGACGACTGGGACGACGACGAGAAGTACGCCTGGGTGGATCCCGAGGAAGACGTACCCAGTGAACCGCACGTTGGCCTCCTCGACTTCGACGACATCCGCGACCCAGAGACCGGCGACATCGCCCCAGGCGCTATCAATCTATTGGAGCAGCTGACCGGGACGTTCTGCGAGTGGTCTCCATCCGGGACAGGCGCGCACGCACTCGGTGGCTTCCGCCTCCCGAAAGGCGTGACGACGCTCACGATCGACCTTTCGTCCCCAGAGTGGCCGGATGCCGAACTCGAAATGTACCCCGGCCGTCGGTACACCACGGTTACTGGTGACCACATCCCCGGTACCGAGACGTCTACGAGAGACATTCAGGGGATCGTCGACGACATCGTCGCTACCCATCCAGGTGCTCTCGACGCAGCCCGCGCTAGCGCCCCCAGTGATCGGCCGGACGAACTCGACCGCACACCCGACCTGTCGAAGGCCGACCTCGCCGACATCGAGACTACGTCCGACATTCAGGACGTGTTCGACGCCATCCAGCACACAGGACCGACGGACATCCACCTCCGGTCGACCGTCACCCACGAACGGAGCGACGGGAGCCTCGATCTCGATCCGAGCTGGGCGCAGTCGAAAAGCGGCACGCGTCTCGCACAGGTTGGCGACGGATGGGTCTATCGCAAGGGGATGCACGGCCTCGATGCGCTCCAAGTCGTCGCGCTTGAGGAGAGAATCATCTCCTCGGAAACCGAGTATCCGAGCGACGAGGACTTCTGGGCTGCCGTCGACGCACTCCGCGACCGCGGTGCCCACATCCCGGAGTACGAGCCTGACGGTGCCGACCCAGTGAGCGCGCTCCCACTCGCGAAACTCGACGCTCTCGATGACGACGAGCGGCAGCGTGCTGCGGCGGCTCAAGATATCGAGTGGCCGTCGACCGACGAGGCACGCGAGCGTCTCTGGAATCGTCTGCTCGATGCTGTTCGGCACCAGGAGGAGGTCGTCATCGACGCCCCGACGGGACTCGGCAAGAGCTACACCGTCGCGACCGAACCCTGGCTTCACCATGCGGACTGTACCGGCGAACAGCCGGTCGTCCACTTCAGTCCGACGCGAGATGCTCGCGATGCTGCCATCGAACACAGTCGAGAAGCCAGCGGTGTGACGCACGCAGTCCTTCGGGGACGAAAAGAAGCATGCCCCGTGGCTCACGGCATCCACGATCCGTCGGAGGAGGAGGGGGACGAGGAGGATGAGACCGTCGAGATCACGATGAATCGGACGCCCGCCTCCCAGTGGTTCGACGCCGTCTGTGACGGCCGTGGCGTCCCGTTCTCGACCGCCCACGCCTATCTCGCCGAGCATAACGACCAAGACATCGAACTGCCGTGCTCGCGCGGAGACGATCCGTGCCCCGCGATCGGCCAGTGGGACGGACTCCCGCGAACGGAGGAAGGTGATCCTGCCGTCGACGTCATCCACGCCACGCACCAGTTCGCGTACGTCCCCGGGCTCACGCAGTCGTGTAACGTCATCTTCGACGAGCGGCCGGACTTCGCCGTCGACGGCGAGTACCTCACGAACGACCGCATCCAGCGCGCCGTTACGGCGTTCCTCGAAGCGGCGGGTGCGCCGGTGACCACGTGGGAGTCGTTCGTCCAATTAGCGCGGACTGCGTACGGACAGGGCGTCCACGGTGACGTCCTTCGAGAAGCGAACGCGACGGCGGCCGTGTTCGACTACGAACCGGACCGGGAGTGGTATCTCGAACATCCCGACGCCCACACGCTCGCACCCGCGTTGACCGATGCTATCTGGTCCGCGTTGGCGCAGGGCTTCGACGAGAACGGGCGCAGCGTGGGTACCGTCACTCACGACCCGCCCCGACTCGATGCTAACGCTCGCGACGACGACGGCTGGTCGCGGACGTGGGTCTCCGTCGTCGTCGACGACAACAACCGTGTGCGTACCGTTCGGAACGTTCCTGACCTCTCGACGGCGCGGTGCGTGGTCGGCCTCGACGCACATCCCAGCGTCCCGCTGTGGCAATGCAACACGACGAAGGACATTCTCCCCGATCGCGTCCTCGACGTCGACGAGCGCCGACTCTGGCGGCGATACGAGCGTGGCCTCAGGGTCGTCCAAGTTGGCGACGCCGTCCGACCGCTCGCTAGTGGTGAGTACTTCAACCCCAATGCGACGCGCGTGCTCTTGGATCACCTCGACCACCACTTCGGCGACGCGTTCGACACCTGCATCACCGCTGCGAGCGTCGAGCGCGAGGTCGAACAGCTGATGCGAGAGGTCGGTGTCGACGAGCCCGAAACGATGCACTTCGGCGAGGAGCGATCCCGCGACGAGTTCGGCGATCGCGACGTGGGACTCGTCCACGGATCGATCGACCCGGGCGACGACTACGTGCTGAACCTCCTCGCCGAGTGCGACCTCCACGCTGAGCCAGAGACCGTGGAGTCAGCGGACGGCGACCAGCAACGCGCACATGGACGTGGCTTCGTCGGTCCCGATGCCGACACAGCCAACGAGATCCTCGCTTCCGTTCGCGAGAATCACGTCGCACAATCCGCTGGTCGATACGCACGAGACGCCGACGACCCCGACAACACAGCCACCGTCTTCGTCCATACCAGTGCCGTGCCGGCTGGGTTCGCGGACTGTCGAGTCCCTGGCGTCGAGTGGGTTGCGACCGACGTGCAGCAAGCCATCATAGAAGCTCTCCGGTCGCGGCAGTCGGCTACCGCCCGAGAGCTCGCGGAGGCAACGGACGTGTCGAAGCGGCACGTCGCCAAGACCCTCTCTCGGCTCCTCGACGACGACCTCGTCAGCTGCCGTGAGGGCGATGGAGCACACGGCGCGGACGTGTTCCACGCTGAAGACGCGCCGACGAGTGGTGTAGTCGACCTGGGCGCGGAGGAGATCGCTAACAGTGCCGTATGGGGCTCCAATACGTGGTCGTTCGTGATCGAAGCCGTTGAGGCACCACGAGAAGAACCCACTAGACCTAGCGACACTCCAACCACGACACGGGCCGTGTCACTAGCAGCGTTCCAAGACGGCCCACCGCCGGAGTAGGCGGCTGCTCTCCGGCCTGTTAGCCTCCTTTTGTGAGCGACAGCACTACGATTCCCTGCTCGTCGTCCTCAGTCAGGCGAAGCCAACACAGCAGAGAGTCAGGACTCATCAGCCGGTATTTCAGAAATCTGGGCTTGGTTGAAACCTCAGTGGATGACAGGAATCACATGGTGCATATTGAGAGTCTACTGATCGGCTAGTCAGTCTCCACAAACCTGTGAGTGAGTTCCGCACCAACTCATCGTTCGAGGTTGTGCTGATCCAACTCAAGTATAAAAGGATAGCCTACAGATTTCATAAAAATGGTAGACAAAGAGATGGCGTTGACGTTCTCGGTGCGGAACAACAGAGGTGTTTACGCCCTGCTGTTGGGTTCAGGTGTCTCGAAGGCTGCTGAGATTCCGACCGGGTGGGGAGTGGTCGAAGACCTGATCGAGAAAGTGGCTGAGATAGAAGGAGTCGAACCAGAAGACCCGTTCGAGTGGTACGAAGATGAGTTCGGACAGCCAGCGCGGTACGATGAGCTCATAGAGGCACTGGCTGATACGCAACCAGAGCGCCGCGCTCTACTGGAAGGATACTTCGAACCGACGGACGAAGAACGGGAAAATGGAGTGAAGACTCCCACGGATGCTCACAAGAGTATCGCGTGGCTGATGAAGAAGGGGTACGTCAGGGTCGTGCTGACCACGAACTTTGACAATCTCTTGGAGAGCGCCCTCCGGGATATCGGTGTAGAGCCGACTGTGATCTCGACGACGGAGGCCGCCGTTGGAGCCGAGCCTCTGGCCCACGTTGGCCCAGTCGTGCTAAAGATTCACGGTGATTACAAGGAGACGAACCTCAAGAATACGACAGAGGAGCTTTCGTCCTACGATGAACCGATACTGGAACTCATCGACGAGGTTCTGAACGACTATGGCCTCATCATCTGTGGCTGGTCTGGTGATACCGACCAGGCCCTTCGAGAAGCGATTCTTTCGAGCACAGACAGACGCTACTCCACCTACTGGACTCATCGGAATGAAGTATCCGAGCTCGCAGAGGTGATCATCGACCACCGCAAGGGGTTCAGGTTAGAGATAGATGGTGCGAGACAGTTCTTCTCCGACCTCAAAGAGAACGTGAAGGCGCTAGAGAACGCAGAGGATGGCGCTCCGCTAACCAGAGAGGTCATCCGAGAACGTACGAAGCAGTATCTGCCTCGGAACGACCGGAGAATCGACCTCTCCGAATTGATGAAGGAGGAAACAGAGCGTGTCTATAGTGAGGTGTTTGACTACTCCGCGCTACCGCTGAACGAGGACGTGAATGATGAGAACGTCGAGCAGCGTGTGGAGACGTACGAACAAAAGGTCGAGAAGTTAGTCATCGCTACGTCGATCTCTGCGTATTGGGAGAACGAAGTCGATAACCCGGTCGCTCGAGACGTTCTACGAGCGGTCGGTAGACTGAGTTCCCCTCCGAGGCCCTCGAGCTACAAGGACGCATTCAACTATCTGAAACATTACCCCGCGAGTCGGTTGTTTTACGGAGCAGGGATTGCTGCTGTCGAGGCCGAGAACTGGGACCTGATGCAGAGACTTGTCAACATCGAGGTGGCGTTTTCACGAATTGGCCGCCCTGCTACGTTGGAACTCCACCCGACTAAACTCTGTGCGTATCTGGATCGTGGAATTAGTCTCAACCAATCACGCCTGAAATTGAGGCTGGAAGATAATCTTCGCGAGCCGCTTCGTGATGTAATCCCGGATAACCGACGGTACAAACACGCATTCGGAACGTTCGAGTTTGCATCGGACTTGCTATACGTAAAACAGAACGGAGACATGATGGGGAGTCTGCCTGATGCCCCAAGAGCAGTTTATGATGAAGGACAGTTCGACCAGATGGCACAGCGATATGAGTCCGGAGGTGGCCTCCAGGCCCTTTTGGACGAAAATATCGGGGAAGACGTTGTCCCCGATCTAATTGAGAAGTTTCGGGATGAGTCGACTTGGTTCATGTAGGGGGCACGCACTCGCCACACTGTGTGTTCAACTCAGCAAATTCACCTAACCACTGCTTCCGGGATGACACGCTGATAGAAGATTGACTCCTGATCATACCCTCAGTATATAGTATCCATTCCCCTCAGCAACCGGCGAATGATCAGTAATCGACTCGCGCTGTGTATTCAGCAGAGCCTCTGAAACCTATCCGCTACTGAGGATTTCCACAAAGCCGAAAGCTGTTCTGTTTAGTCGCGAAGCTCTGCGATCGACCGACCGACCTCTCGGACGTGGTCACTTCGCTCGAGATCGAGTTCCTCGGCGAGGTAATCCACCGTCTCTTCGAGGCTCATACCCGAGAGAACTTTCCCGAGCAGTATATACCTAGTGAACTCAGTAACGTGGTTCGCGAAGGATTAACCAACAATTGCGAGTTTCATACGAATCTGTTGGTTAAGTTGGATCGTGAGGACACCTTCCGACCTGGACGCTACTCCCAATATTCAGTCCACTGGCGCGCCGATGCCGATTGTAGCGATGAGCTGCTACGAGAGTTCGTCAATCAGAGCTTCGATGCTAGACTCAAGTAAACCGTGAGCGATGCGGCCTTGCCAGAAGTCGATATCCTCGCTTTCGAGCGACTGAACGCCCCACGGGACGATTCGGCTCTCCTCTGGCGTTCCACCACGCACCCAGTCCTCTGCAGCAATCTCGATGAGTCCGTTTAACCAAGATTTCGTCGTCAACGTGAGTGCGATGTATTGCTCGCCGTGGAACGGTCGGGTATCGTGGTTCGAGATAATGAGCCACGGGCGGGCTTCTTCCTTCCCTTTGAAGGGATCGTCACCATACACGATGTCCCCGGGTTCGTAGATTGGAGTACCGTCCTCGTCTGTCACGATTCGTCCTCGAGACTCGGATGTCGTTCGTCCGGCGAGTGCGCTCGCCAGGCTTCCTTGTCCTCTTCACCCAGCTGCTCGTTGAACAGCGCCGTTGCTCGCTCGTAGCCACTATACCCGTCAAGACGGTCCTCATCGTCGGTGACGGCCCAGTACGTGGCCTTGTGTTCGACGAGTTCGCGGTCCTTCAGCCGAGAGAGAGCTGTGCTGACCGCCCCTTCGTCGAGCTCAATCTGCGAGGCGATTTCACGAGCCTTGAACGCCCGATCGTCGTTTGCAGCCAAGAACCCGAGTACTTGGTCCGGGACGGAGAGCCCCTCAAGCTCGTCCTCACTCGCGTTCTCGAACGTCTCCCTATCGATCGACATCCTTGAGAGGAGGCTAGGGATTCCAACGATAAGAGTGTTAGCTATGAAAGCTTCGAAAGAGACGTAGGCTACGAGATGGTCGAGAGACCGTCGTAGTTCATACACACGATGTCGTCCCTATCTCAGAGCCAGATTGACCGGTCGCTAAGACCGACCATGGTAGCTAAGAGCTACCGTCTGGTGTGCGAGAACTCACAATTCAGAAGCACTCACACCGGATTCGCAGACTCAAACTCTATTGGTGCGCGTCAAGTGCATCTATCTCCGGTTCGTCGAAATCAAGGGCTTCGATGACTGCGACGGGAAGCGATGGTCGTGGCGCATTTTCATGACGCAGCACACGCTCTGACTTCCGTGTCTTCTCGTAGATAGCACGCGCAACCGGGACGCCGCGTAGGAATTTGTGCTCGTAGAGGATTTCGATCCCGCGCTCAGTCGGTCCCCAGAACTTCGATGGGAGATCTCGGGTCGACACGTTCGGTTCATGTACATAGACTTCGAGAATCCTCGCCTCTTGTAGCGTCTCAAGGTGGTCGAGGATGGCCGCCTTGTTCTTTGGAATCATATACTCAAACTCGGCAACCGACACGAGGTGAGCCGGATGGCCGAGGATTAGCTGCAGAATTAGATGCCGAGTCTCCTGGGAGAGCAGCTTACGCATTCGCTGACGTTCTTCAATGGGATCCTCGATTCCATCCGTCACCCTGTCCTTCATGCTTCACAGTAGCGTTCTCACCCGCATAATCGTCGGGGTCCATTGACTCGAGCTCGTGGATTTGACTGTTCAACTGGCGCTGTCACAGGATCAACTCTCACTATCGTTCCGCGGATCGGCTCGCAGTTCGTAGAGTGCCGTGTTCTCGTGGATATTTTCGATGTGGCCTGCGGCAACTAGTAGCTTCAGTCGCTCGTGTACCTTGTATCGCGGTTCCCCCGTCGCGTCGACGAGAAACCCTTGCGTTCGGGCACCCTCGTTGAGTTCGTCCAGGATCGCTTCGTCGAGGGTTGTTAGTTCCATTTTCCCTTATCTGGAGTCGCTTCCCATATCATTGTACATACTTTGCGACGATTAGTGGGTCATCCTGGTGTACGAATCGTAGTAAACTCTATTCAACGATACCAAGAATATAAGTCACTAAGATTCGTACTACGATTCGTAGTCAAGCCATGAGATCCAGCATTGACGACGACTCGGAGACGTCTGCCTGGGCAACTCGTGTTCGGAACCGTTTCGAACACAACCTCACCGGGAGCGTTCGAGTCTTGACGCCAACTGTGACCGCTCTCTTGACCCTCGCTGCGATGACCGGACTCGCAGCCGCCCAATCAAGTAGCGGC
Source organism: Halopenitus persicus (assembly GCF_002355635.1). GTDB lineage: Archaea > Halobacteriota > Halobacteria > Halobacteriales > Haloferacaceae > Halopenitus > Halopenitus persicus_A. The sequence continues at coordinate 1,135,703 of NZ_AP017558.1, forward strand.
GGTCTGTGTGGAACGCCTGCAATCGCCCTGTTCGAGTGGGCGGCGCAAACCGGGGCCGGAGTCCTGTTCCTCGGTGGCCTGCTCTACGGTGGGTTCAAGCACGCCCGTGCTGGGATGTCCCGCAACCCGGAACGGTCCAGTGAGCATCGTCGCACCGGTACCATGGCGATGGTCTCAGGGCCTATCTTCGGCCTCATCATCGTTCTCGGCGAACAGGCCGCCGGCGCTGCAGGCTTCAACGCCGCACAGTGTGCCCAACTGACGCCGTGGTTCTGACACAAGGAGACGTACCGAACTGGTCCCGCAGAGGCACGGCAGACACTAACGCCACCGATCATTCTCATGCTTTCCACGACCGATATCGGCGCCGTACCCCATCCCCAAGTCAGTAGCCGTATTGCAGTTGTTCTCGCCGTCGCGCTCCTCCTGACCGGGTTCGTAGCGCCTGCGTTCGCCGCCGAGCCCGGAACGGCGCCTCGCGATCCTCCGGCCAACACAACCACATCGACGTCCTCGAATGGGAGTTCGACAGCAACGCCCTCGAATCATCCCGTCTCGGGAGTCAATGGTTCGGCGAACGCGTCCCAGAATGCGACCTCGTACGCGCCCTGCACCGGCAAAGGGCCAATTCGAGGTGCGATCTGTAACGTCATCGAAAACGCCAAGCGAAGCATCCTCGGTGGCGCGCTCGACGCAACGCAGAAACTCGCGCGTAGCACTGTCGAGCTGATCCTCCGCCGACCAGTGCCGATGCGCGGCAGCGAGATCGTGGTCTTCAGGCCCCCGACGAACCAGCCACTAGCCGGCGCGTACAACGGGTGGACGTCGGTCGGCCTGCCGCTCGGGTTCCTAGTATGGATCGTCGGTGCCGGCGTTGCACTCGCGAGTCGATTTCGGCCGGAGGCCACGTTCGCGACACAGGGCTTTCTGATCGAACAGAACCTCGTCCGAAACCTCCTGCTCACTCTCGGTTCATGGTGGGTCGGGGCGTTTATTCTGCATCTCGCAAACGGCTTGATTCTCGCCGTCGCACCGCGTGGAAATCAGCTGGTAATGGGCCCTCAGTCCGGCATCGGGACCCTCCTCGGGACGGGCCTGCTCGCAGGGTTGCTCTGGGTTGCGACGGCGGCGATCGTAACTATCCTCCTCATTTCGACCCTTCTCGCGTATTTCCTCTGTCTCACGTTCATGGTCTTCCTGCCGGTGTTCTCGGCGCTCATGCTGTTCGACACCGGCAGCGTGATGCAGACGATCGGACACTTCGGTCAGAAGGGATGGAGTATCTTCATCCGTGCAGCATTCTTCCCGCTCCCGGCGGCGCTCGTCCTCGGTGCGGGGGCGTACATCGCGACCGGGACGATGGGCTTCGTCGAAAGTGCGGTCGGAGTTGCTGGCTTCAGTACGGTCGCCGGTACGATCGCGTTTGCCATCGTCACCTTCGTGACTCAGCTCGCGGCGCTGGTTGCGACCCTCTGGATGCTCTTGGGGTCACGAGCAGCCAGGACGGCCGGCGGCATCATGGCCGGCATCGGTGGTGCAGCCATGTATTCACGAGCGAAATCCGGTGCAAAGACGCTCGCTGGCAAAGCGTCGATGCCGAACGTCGGCGGCGCGAGTTCAGCCGCCAGTGCGGCCGCAAGCAGTGGTATTCCCAGCGATCTGTTTGATCGGGTGACGTCCAGTCGGAACGGAAATGGAAGCGGTGCCGCACTCGGAGCCGAGAGTGGTACCAACGCTGCCGGCGCGATCGGTCCTGGGACGTCTAGTAGCAGTGGCGGTGGTCTCGCTTCCGTAGGAACGCCAACCGGCGGTCGCCCAAGCTCTGGTGGTACTACGACTGGCAGCAGCTCCAGTGCTAAAACTGACGTAAGTGCCGATGCCATCGAGGGATTCGACTTAGTTGTAGTCGACGGAGAGGGAGACCTCTCGGACGGACAACGGTACCAACCCGGATACGTCTCTGATGGTGAGTTCCAGCCAATCGAATCTAAGGGGCAGACTCGACAGCTAATCGTTCGGGAGCACGACCGGTTTGCCGCTGCCTACGACTCAGACGGTGACCATCCAGGTGTCCTCCACCGGGGCGAAGATGGAATCTTGTACGATACGAAACCAGTTGCCGGCGAGGACTGGGGTGTTAGTGCGGCCGAGGAGACGCAGATCAGTCGTGACTCGGTATTCGACGCTCGCGGTGAGGGAGGGTCGCAATGAGGGACCTTGGTCCAGGAGGCGACCGTCCAGAACGCCGGATTCTCGATGACGTTGGCTCTGACTCAGGATTCCTCGCATTCACTGATGTGTCGAATGCCGACCTCCTGTTTCTCGTGCCAGCGCTCATCGTCGCGATGGTCACGCTCGAAATCGTCGTCATCGTGACCGGCCGGTTCTTCGTTGGCGTCGCGCTCGCGCTCGCCATTCTCGGTCTCGCTGGCGCGTATGTGCACGTTTGTCCCGACCACCGAACTCCAGTCGGCCTCATCACCGCGTTCGTCGCCCACCATCGACGAGAGAACACTATGACATTCACCAACACAACCGCTGAGACAAGTACCGAGACGCCACCGGATGCACGGGAGCTGACCCACGTCCGCGCGGTCGAACCAGAAGCCGAAGCGATTCGTCGCCAGGACGAAACCCTCGTCGGTGCAGTCCGCATCGACCCAGCAAACCTCGCGCTCGCTGACCAAGCCCAATGGAACAGAGCAGCCCGAGGACTTGGCGCTGTCTTGAATGCACTCGACTATCCGGTGCAGATACACTCGTCGGCGCGGCGCGTCGACCCAGCTCGGATGACCGCTACGTACGACGACCGCCGGACCGACCCTGACGTCAAGTCGACGCCAGCACTCTCCGAAATCGTCGAGGTGTACCGTCGACGCCGACCGCAGGAGTTCCACGAACGCGGAACGAGCGTCCGCCAGTACCACGCCATCGTCCCGGTCGGAATTCAGGAAGTCAGCCTCGAGGACAATACGTGGGTTAGCCGCCTGCAGAGTCTCCCGCTCATCGGGAGCTCCCTTGGTTCAGTGGTCGCCGATGTGTTACTGCGAGATGAGCGTCGCGAAGCGATTGAGGAGCGGCAACGCACGATCCTTCGTGACCGGCGCACCCACCTCACGGAGCAATTGACGAGTATCGAAGGCGTCTCCGCCCATTCCGTTACTGCGGCAGACCTCGCCACGCTCGTCGAGGAATACTGGTCCGGCAGCCGGGCCGAGTACCCTGACGACGGTCCTCACCTTCGCACGACGCCCGTAATCATGAGCGAACAAGACACCAAAGAATCGCACCCATCGACCGACACTAGGGGTTCCACTGCAACGGATGGTGGCCGGCTATGAGCGTGTTCTCTCAACTAGGTGCACTCATTCCGGGAATCAGTACCGAAACGACAGCAGACGACGGGACTGAAGACGCACCCACTGACGTTGGGACTCACCCCCACCGGGAAAGGATGCACGCGACACGAGTCACACCCTCCGGTATCCGTCTGGAGACCGACGCGGCACGAACGGGCGAGCGGTGGGTCAAGGTTTTGTTCGTGACGGGATTCCCGGAGACTGCGTCGCCAGGGTTGCTAGACCGTATCTGCACCCATCCCAGCGCGGACGTCGATGTGACGATCTACGCCGATCCGGAGGATCCTCGAACGTCGCTCCTGCGGTTCGAGAGCGCAATCAAGTCGCTCAAAGTGGACCACATCGAGGCGCAGGATCGCGGCTCAGCAAAGGCGACAGTGACTGAGCGCCGTATCCGAGACCACGAAGCAGTGTACACACAGCTGCAGGAGAACGCCCAGCGTATCCTCGATGTCGGTGTCTATCTGACCATCCGCGGTGACTCGAAAGAGCAGGTCGAGACCACTGTTTCCAGTATTCGTGGTGAACTGCAGCGTCAGCGATTGACGACGAAGTCCGCAGCGTATCGACAGGGTGATTCGCTGGTGACGGGAAGCCCGGTCGCGAAGGACGACCTCGGACAGACGACGCCCATGCTCGGACAAGCCGCCGGTGCGTTGTTTCCATTCGCTGCGAGCACTACTATCGAAGAGAGCGGCGTCCTCTACGGCTATCACGCAACGACCGACGCCCCCGTCTATCTCGATCGATTCTGTCGTGAGAACGGGTACAACGTGCTGGTCGCCGGTGAGATCGGTTCGGGGAAGTCGTACGACACCAAACGACTCCTACTTCGCCGCGTAGCGAAAGACCGCGATACAGACATCGTCATGATCGACCCGGTCGGTGGGTTTGCGAGTCTGGCAGCTGGTCTCGATGCTGAGCACTACGTCATCGGCGGCACCCGGACGGTCAACCCACTCGAGATCAGGCCGACACCGGACTACCTCCTCGAACAGGAAAACGTCAGTCCGTTCATCGAGCGCATTAGCGCCGTGATGGCCTTCTTCGAATCGTTCTTCGGGTACATCGGTGCTCCACTCGGCGACCGACGGCAGGTTCTTGAGCGGTGTATTCGGGAAGCGTACGCCCAGAACGGCATCACGGCCGACCCGACGACCCACCATCACGAAAGTCCCGAGGTGGGAGACGTGCGGACTGTCCTCGGTGACGTCGCTGCCGACCCAACCGAGGTCCTCAACGGCGACGATTACTCAGACGGTGAACTCGACAAGTGGCAGAGTCACGCCGAGGATCTCCGCCTGAACTTGGAGCCATTCACGTCCGGCGGTCAGTTCGCATTCCTGAATGGGCAGACCGAGGTCGATCTCACCGGGAGCCGTGTTATCTATCTCGACTTGAAGCAGTTCGGCGGTGGCTCCGACGAAGCACTCGCGGGACTCGTGATGCAACCGATGTACGACGCCGTCTACGAGCGTCTTAAGGCCGCAACAGGCAACACGATCATCGCCATCGACGAGGCCCACTACCTCGTCGAGTCACCGGGGAGTGTCGAGTGGCTCAAACGAACGACCCGCCATTCTCGCCACCTCAACCTGTCGCTGCATTTCGTCACCCAGGAACTCGCCGACTTCTACGATACCGACGGAGCCGAGACGTTCATCAACCAGTCGTCGATCAAGCTCCTCCACCGCCAGGGGAACCTCACTCCCGAACACGCCGACGCGCTTGGTCTGACCGACGCACAGGCCACGTTCGTCCGTGACGCTGTTGTCGGCAAGGAAGGTCTTGGGTTCAGCACTGCCCTTCTTGATGTCGACGAGGGGGGAACCTACCCACTTCGTGTCACCGCACTTCCCGAGGAGGAAGCAATCATCGAAGCGAACGGTACTCCCAGTGGCCGAAATGGAGGTTCGGCGCAATGACCGGGTTTGCGCTCTTCGATACGGTTCCCGACGGTGACCGTCGCGGCATGAGAACCAATACAGTTCGCGCGACATGTTCTCACATGGACCCCGACGAGTACACACCCATCAGGGAAACGCGGCGGACGGCGGATGTCCGCACGCCTCTGACACTGGAATATGATCTTCCAGCAGTGATGGACGAGGTACTCGGACGGGAAAGCGCCACTTGCGAGGCCTGTCAGGAAACAGTGCATCACCCCGTAGGTGGCGATTTAGAAGATGGTGAGCCGTTCGTCATTCGAGATATCGTCGACAACGTATACAATATCGAAAATCGGGTTCTTCTGTGTCACTCGTGTGCGAATCGCCCGACTGACGCGTGGAAGGCCGACGTCTGCGCCAAGCGAGTTCGTGAGCGCGACCATCCGCCTACTTGGCGTGATTATGTTGCGTACTGGCTGTCGGATCCGACTGCGACGTCGCTCTTCGCCCGTCGTATGGCCGGATGTCTCGTCGGACTAGTCGTACTTCTTGCACTCGTCGCCTCCATAACCGGCGTCGTTGGAGCTCTCAGTGATACCGTCGCTACCGGCTGGGCTTGGGCTCGCGTAGTCGTCACGGCTGCCAGTGAAGTCTCGTCCACACTTGTTGCCCACCCGTGGATTGTCGGCGGCCTCGTTGGTGTCGGGTATACCACCCATACGGTCGAGCGCATCCGATACGATCCGCGCGGGTACTGCTCCCGTGAACACCGTCCGTGGGTAATTCTCCTTCTTGCAGGTGTAACTGCAGGCATCGGTGCACTCGGCCTTCTATCCCTTTCGACAGGCTTGCTTCCTGCAACACCGCTTGCGCAGCTATTCACGGCAATTGTCTGGCTACTCGGCGCTGCTGGTGTCGCTTGGTATGTCGATCTCTCGATTCGCCACGATCTCGCTATCGGTATCTGGCGACCTGCTCGCGGGTGGTGGATGATTGCTGGTCGAGTCGGACTACTGCCCGGTCTGGTAGCCATCGTCGCTGGCATCCCGTTCTCCAGCGTCGTCGCTCCGACCACGACAGGATTTCTCGCTGCGATTCCTGCTGGCGTTGCGCTCGCGTTCGTGGGATTGCGGCTTCCATACGACTCCCAGGCACGCGATGCCGTCCTCAACGTCCTCCCCGAATGGATGCTCACCGTTCTCACCGATGACCGTCGCCGAGACTAGCACGCCAACCACGTACGACCTTTCCGACAATGTTCCCGACAACTACGACGGCAACGCCGACTAGCACCGATCTCACACCAGACCTCATCGAACGGGTCCACGAGGCGACCGACAATGAGTCTCTGATCCGTATTCGACCCTATCCCGAGACCGACGGCATTGCAGCAGGGCCGCGGTTCCTCCGTGGCTTCCATACCGCACCCGCCGGGTCACTCCATCGAGGGGACGCACCGGTCTACGCCGCTGAAATCTGGTTCACCGATGGGAAGCTCCAGTTCTATCTTCGGGCACCCGATCTGCAGGACGCGATTGCCCTCGTCAACGCACACTACCCCAACAGTGACACACAGCAGGTTACCGGCACTGGGTTCCCGGACGTCTCCCCGGAGCAGTCCGTCGCTGGCTGCCACCTCGAGCTCCGACAGGACGCCACGTATCCAGTCAAACACCTCGATTCTCGTCCGCCACTCGATGACGACCCCTACCGAACGATCCTCTCCCGCCTCATCGGCGGTGACGACGAGACGACCGTCCTTCAGACCGTGTTTATGCCAGTTACCCGGACGTGGACACGGCGAGGGCTGCTCGGTCGGGTCGGAGGCGGCGACGTTACTCACATCGCAGAAGCCCGTCGGCAGGGTACCGTCGAAGGGTATCTACACCCCCAGGTGTTCCAGTCGAAACGCGACACTCAGGCCGCCGACGATATTGTGGCTCAACTGGGTCGCCCGGCGTTCGCGACGACGATCCGTGTCGTGACCATTGCACCGAACGCTTCGACAGCCGAGCACCGACTCAGCCGCGTTGCCGACGCGGTCACCGCACTTGATCACGAGCACACCAACCAGGGGTTTATCCCTCGATACGCATCTGCATCTCATCTCCCGGCCGTCCTCGAGACTACCGCGATGCGCGCACTCACTCCCAACAGCTGGTTCAAACGTGCGCTGTGGGGGCGGATGAACGTCCTCACATTACGCGAGCTCGCTGGACTCGTCCATCTTCCCAACGAGGCTGTGGAGAACCCGACTGTGGACTGGTCACAGACAGCCGCTGGAGTCGGCGTCCCAGCTGATGTTCCCGCATTCTCAGCACGGATGTCCGCTGGAGGTGTTCAGCCTGACGACCAGACGCGGGCTGACGACCATGGTTCCAAACGGGAATCGACTGACAATCACGAGTTCGAGCAGTACGTGGCCAGTGGAAACACCGGTGCGGATGAGATCGGGCAGGGAGGCGATGATGGTGTTTGAACGGCTCTTCGGAAATGACGAATCCACCGAACCGGAGACAGAACCAGCAGACGCAGCTCAGGCGGACGGCGAGGCCGCTATCTCCGAACTCGAATCCATGGAAACGGATTCGACCTCCGGTCCAGATGCATCTCTCCACTCACGATTGGGAGAGTCGTACGATGTCTCAGTCACCGATACTGCCTCCGTCGGTGGGAAACCCATCATCACCGATACAGCAACCGAGGGCGTCGTCGCTGGCTCCTACGTCCGGGACATGTTCGAGGCAGGAGCCGAGACCGCTCAGGCTCCCCTGTGGATCGGCTACGACGAGGACGCACACCGCGGGTTCCGCGAGGCTCCACTCCGCTTCGAATCGCTCTTCCGCCACCTCTGGATCACGGGCACCACTGGTTACGGCAAGACCACTGCGTTGCTCAACATGATGGTCCAGTGGGCATACGCTGGCTACGGATTCGTCTACGTCGACCCGAAGGCCCGTGACTCCCGTGAACTCCTCCGGATGCTCCCCGAGCACCGCCTTGAGGACGTCGTCTGGATCGAACCGGGGTCGGTCGAACATGACCGCACGGTCGGACTCAACTTCCTCGAGCTCCCCGACTGCGACACCACGACAGAGCGTGAGAACGAGATCGAGAATCGCATCGAGAACCTGAAAGCGATCTTCGACACGGACGAGTACTGGGGCGTGAACATGGAGTCGATCACCGAGTCGATGGCGCGCGCCATGATGCAGTCCGACCGGCCGTTCTCGGTGATCGATATGTACTTCACGCTGTTGAACGCCGAGCGGCGCGAGGAGTTCGCCCTCGACGTCGACGACCCCTACGTGCGTGAGTTCTGTCTCGAAATCGCCCAGATGGACGACGAGACAGTCCGTCCGCTACTCAAGCGCATCAAGTCGTGGGTCGAGAACGCAGTCATTCGGCGAATCATCGCCCATCGTGAGAGTACGATCGACTTCCGCGACATCGTCGCCAACGACCGGATTGTCATCGTCTCGACGCCCGTCGAGAATACGGACATCAAGAAGATGGTCACGCTCGGCGTGATGCGGAACCTCTGGAGCGCCATCCAGCACCGATCCTATGGACAGGATGCCGAGCCCGACCCGTACTTCGTCCTCTGTGACGAGTTCGACGACATCGCGAGCGAGAACCTCGACATCGAATCGATGCTCGCCCGTGCCCGGTCGATGCGCCTCTCGGTCACCCTGGCGTCCCAGTACCCCTCGCAGTTCGACGAAGACACCCTCAAGTCGATGCAGAACAACTGCGACACGCTCCTCTCCTTCTCAGTGAACGACGTCGACGACGCGCGGCTTCTGATGAAACGGTTTCAGGGCTATACGGCCGAGGACCTCATCTCGACTGATCAGTACCAGGCCTGGACGAAGCTCCCACTGGGTGGAGGCCAATACTCCGATCCCGTCCTGATTCGGTCGTTCCCACCCTATCCACCGCTCCGATCGGCCGACGCCGTCGACGACATCATCGAACAGAGTCTCGCTCGGTACGGGACTGACCCCTTGACCGATGCAGAGATTCTACAGAACCTCCTCTACAGCGACTCGAACGACGCCGCGAACCCAGAGAAGGTGCTGGCCGAGACGATGGCAGAAGCCATCCGTGCAGTACAGCTCCGGGAGGGTGTCCGCGAGGAGAACGGCTGGGTGGAAACCACCGCCGTCGATGACGAACTACTGCAGCGTCTCGATCGTGACGACGAGGCCCATCTCGACATCGAGGTCGACCCCGTCGACCTGCTGGACGTCCGTGACACCTCCCGGTTGATCGAGGTCGACCTGGACGTGGAGGCCGACATCGTCGTGGCGCGGCTGTCCGAGGACGGCGAGGATGTAATCCGACCCGAGACGGGGACTGTCCGGGCAGCTGGTGGGGCGGAACACGACGCCTTACTCACCGACACCGAACGTGCCCTCACCGAACGCGGGTTCAGCGTCAGCATTCTCGAGCAGGATGGGAGTGCACAACCGGACGCAACGGCGACTCACTCCGCATTCGAGACCACGTTCACCATCGAAGCCGAGACGACGACACCCGACCGGCCCGTGAAGGTTCTCCGGAACCTCGCACGGGCTCGCGAGGCAGGTCGAACGCCGATCTTCGCCGTCCGGCCAGGAGATACGACAGCCCAGACGGCGGCCCGGGTCGAGAACATCTGCTCGCCACCCATCCGGGAGATGGCCGACGGTACCGAGCGATTCTACACCTGCGATGAGCGCCTGACATTCGGTGGTGGCGCGACGACCCGTGGAGGCGTAACGGCTGTTCGACCACGGAAAGGGGACTCGAACCGGACGGTCTGGATGCGCGATGACGACGAGTACGTCCTCTCGGACGGTGAGACAGAATTCGCTTGCATCCCGGCAGACAGCCAGCTCTCCAAAGACGCCCTCCCGGCGACGTACAGCTACGACCGAGAGACTGGGAAGTATACAGTGTACGAGCCAGGTGAAACCCACTACTACGACTCGAAAGCGGAGTTCCAGAATGCGTGGGTCCCGGTGAAGCGTTCATTCATCCCCAATGACGAACTGCCGGACGGAACGGTGGACCGGGATGCCTTCGTCGTCGTGGTTGTCCCTGCAGACGGACAACCGGTGGTCTACCAGAGCGGTCGCACATACGCCCTGTCGGACTGCCTCGATGATGGATCACTCTGGCCAGCCTCCGAGACAGGTGGAGACGTCCCCGATGTGGACTCGGCTGCGGGCGACGGTTGTCTCGGTGCTGAAACACCTCCCCCGGTGGCTGCCGATCCGTCGGTTGACCTCGACGCAGATAACAATGCCGTCGAAGCGTTCGCCGCCATGTACGTTCGCGAAGCCCCGGACGCGATGGTCTCGGAAGACCGTCTCTTTGAGTCGTACTCTCACTGGCTCGCCCAGCATGACCTCGACGGGACGACTGACAAAGGATGGTTCACCCGGAAGCTGGGGAAGGTCGTCGACTTCGAGACCGAACGGGCGCGCCAGGATGGGGACCGAGTCCAATTCTACACGGGAATCACCCTGACGCCAGACAGCAAGATGCTCCTCGACTCAGACAACCAACCAGATTCATGACACAGTTCAATCTCCGAGTTTCCAGTGCCGACGGGCAGCAGAAGCGAGCATGTCCAACCTCGGATTCGTGCCCCGCTCGGGCCACGAATGCTGGCTTTCCCACCAGTGTCCAGCCAGAGTGTCCAACCAGCGCATTCGACCAACGATGGGTGTCCATACAGAACCGCGGTACGGCGTACCTGTCCAACCAGACGCCTCGTCACAACCAACTAGTAAAGACTGAACTGAAGTCTCGAAAGACAGGGGGACCTAGGGGCTGGCTGCAACGACCGGGGTACTACCCATCATATCAGAATGGGTACATCGTTTTGGGAACGCCGACTGCGGACCGCTGGCAGGGGTGGGACGGATGACCGCCGAGTGCTCAATGAACTCCGGTGTGCTTCCAGCAGCGCTCCGGGAGCGCGACCAGTGGGTGTGCTGGCGAGCCGAAGAACGGGATGGCAAACAGACGAAGGTTCCGGTGACACCCGAGAGAGGATCGTTCGCATCGGCGACCGACCCGGACACGTGGACTGCGTTCGAGGCAGCACGCGACGACGTCGCAGCAGGGAATGCCGACGGCGTCGGGTTCGTCTTTACCGACGACGACACAATCGTCGGCGTCGACCTCGACGACTGTCGCGACCCAGAGACTGGCGACGTCGACGACACCGCACGGGACATCATCGAACGGCTTGACTCCTACACGGAGATTTCGCCGTCCGGAACCGGCTACCATGTGCTGATCACCGGTGACCTTCCTGACGGCCGGAATCGACGGGGGAGCGTCGAGCTGTACGACACGGCTCGGTTCTTCACCGTCACTGGCGACCACGTCGACGTCACTCCCGGACGCATCGCGCGTCGACAGGATGCCCTCGAGGCGATTCACCGCGAGTACATTCAGGAATCCGAGTCAGACACGACGTCCGAGACAGACCGTCTCGATCCTGTGGCCGAGGACGCGTCTGAACCGACAGTCGATGTCGATCTCGAAGACGAGGAACTCTTACAGAAAGCGCGGAACGCCTCGAACGGAAAGAAATTCGAACGTCTCTGGTCGGGGGATACCACCGGATACGACAGCCATTCGGAGGCCGACATGGCGCTGTGTTATCTCCTGGCGTTCTGGACTGGCGGCGATCGGATGCGGATAGAGCGGCTGTTCCGCCAATCGGGACTCCATCGCGAGAAGTGGGATGATGTCCATTACGCCGATGGATCGACGTACGGCGAAAAGACAATCGAGAGAGCGATTGCAAACACGTCGGAGTTCTACGACCCGGACGCCGGCAACGAGTCCACACATACGTCCACCAATACAGCCGAGTCATCTGTCGATGCCACCCGTGACGAATCAGGTCGGAGTCGTACGTACCTGACTGAGAAAAATCGGTTATTGACTGAACGCGTCGACGAACTCGAGGCGACGCTCGAACAGAAAACCGAGCGGATTGGTACCCTCGAAGCAGAGATCAAACGACTCAACGCTGAGCTGGCCGCCCGTGACCGAGAGGCGGAACATACTCAGGAGGAGCAATCCACTACTACGAGCGAGAACGAGGTTGATTCAGAGGTACCATCTGTATGGAGGCGATTATTCGGAAGTCATTCCAAGTAACGGTGTGACCTCAATGAAGCGTCATTCACCCCGATAGGGGGTGACGGGGTTATCGAACTGTTCCGAGCCAAAGTCTGCAATCTGAGCGACAGCGCGACCGAGACCGCGATAGTGATCACCACCCAGCCGAGGCCGACACAGCGACACCGCGGTGAAGTTCTACGAGGATGTTGTACGGTTAATTGACCCAGAGGTGCTAGCCTACAGTCCCGTATCTGAGGAATGAGTCCAACCAGAAGCGATTGTAGCAGTCAGTCTTTCTCGCACATATATAACGCCAGTCCGATGCCAATACTGGCAACGACCAGACCGAAGAACATCTCTCGCGTCTCGAAGGTTATCGAGTAGAGATCGAGCTGGTAGACGAACACTGGAGCGAAGAACGCAACCGCACAAGGAGTGAGAACGAGATACCGGTCGACGGTCTGGTTGTATCGGATAATGTCCTTGAGTGAGGTAGCATTGCTGTTCCTCATATTGATGTAGAGTCGGCTGACGACTGCAGCGAGGGCCAGTGATTGGGCAGCAACCATTTCACCAGTTATACTCGATACGAACCACTCCAGCGAGTACCCAATCACCACTGCACCGATGGCGTTCACCATGAACTCGACGTGAGCCGTGTCACGCTGGCTCGACATGGGGATACCCGATCCCATCTGGGTGGCTCTGTTGAAATCCTTCAGAGCTGACAGTGGGGAGAGCGACTCTCCCGACCGGTTTTCGCGTATCCGATGCGAAACGAACTTCTCAGCAAACCGCAAGACGGCAAGGGGGTTTCAACAAAGCCGGATTATCATTAATCTCCTGCCCAACAAACTGGGTTAATAAGCACCGACAAGTAGTACTACGTACGCAGATGGGCCACGTCTACTACCACCATCCCGGTGACAAGCAGTTCTCTCTTGACTTCGTGCATCCGGACCCTGCCGAAGTCGTCTCGCAGATCGTCGGATACGACGACGACGTCGCCGTGAAGGTCCAGTCTTACGAGATCGATGAAGCGTTCTACGTCGTCTACACGTCCCGCGTCGGTGGTGGGCCCGTTCGTGAGATCGACTTCGATCTCAAAGCGTCACTCGCGAAGATGAGCGAGGACAATAGCACCATCGTCGTTCGGTTGCTCGAGATCTACCGCGCCCTCATCGCTCAGAACGAGGAAGAAGAAGGCGTTCCTGTCGAGGCATACAAGCAAATCGACGTCGACGCGCTACCGGACGTGCTTGATCGGACGTCCTGGGAGGGCTCAGCAACAGCCGTTGCAGGTCGGCTTGCCTCGAACCTGATTCTGAAACACGCACTTCCGAACGCCAACCACCGGACTGCTGTCGCACTGGTTCAGTTCTACCTCCGACGTCTGAGCCCGGACTTCTCGATGCCGGAAACGTCCGTCGAAGTCGACCCAGAATCGTACGATTGGCGGGAGTGGGTGAACGAGTACATCAACGAATCGAAGCGGCTGTTGACCGTTCGGCGCAAGAACATCCTCTTCAAGCACCTGTACCGCTTCGGCGCGAGAACGCTTGAGCGGAAACACGCGGTCGAAATTGACCTGACTGCATACGAGCTGGATATGTACCCGAGTGAGGCGAAGGTCGTCTACGCGGAGCAGCACGAAGACCTCTGGATCGAGTTCGTCGAGGAGGCCGTCGAACGGGCAGGCTATCCGGAGCTGAAGGAAACGCCGGGGCTATCGAAATCAGCGTTCGCTGAAAAGATTCGGAACCTCGACTAAGCGGCTCTGTTAGTCTTGGAGCGTGGCGACTGTTCGGCCCGTTTCCTCGGCCTCTTCGCTGCGCGACATATTGTATGCCGCGAGCGCTTCGTCAACCGCCTCATCAAGACTCATTGGTCAACCTAATCTTGACTCTTCCAGCGTATAAACGCTTGGATGGCCAAGAAGAGACGCTAAGAAATCGAAATCAAGCTTCACGGTCTCTGAAGTGCAAATTTCACCCACTATTTGCTTCGAGAGTTACTTCGTGAGATGGGAGTCTGCATGATGCAATCGGAAGGACTTGGCGTGGAACCGTTGATATAGAGAAATATCACACCGTATCAGCATGATTTGGTAGCATGAGCGCCAGACGCTTGCTTATTCCAGGTTTTCATTAGCGCTGGTCATCCAGAATTCTGGATCCGGAAGAGACACACCTCAATCGATTTGTTGTGAGAGACCACCAAACCCTAGAGACGCACCCCTATCGACTTGTTATCGGTGCCGAGAGAGCTAGACCGCTGCAGCACCCTCGCCCCTATCGATTTGTTCCGTATCGATTCGGTCCCTCTCTACCCAGTTAACCAACAAAAGCTGTTGTTCAACAGTCCCGTTGGTTAAGGAAGATCGTACTAATATCGACCTCTATAGTGCGATGTTCAGAATGATCCACTATTGGTCCCCCCACAGCGGTTTTCCTGAGTTACTCTTCGATTCCGCGAACATCGATATTCCGCCATTCGAGGTTGCGATCCTCGAATGCGTCTTTCACCTTCTCAGGGTCAACGTCGTCGCTAAACTCGTGCTCATTCTACTGCCCACCGCCAACGCCCTTGTTGTGGTCGATGGTGTGCACAAAGCCGCTAATTTCTATAGAGATGTCACAGTCCGATCGATTCGAGACCAGGGACATCGGCCAGCCGCGCCCTCACCTCGGTATCGGTTATCCTTGTAGTCCAGTGAAGGGTGGCACCGACCGTGATGACCGTTGCGGAAAGCTGCGGCTCGATACCCTGCAACTCGTCAACCGTGACGTCAGCGACACCTTCAGCCCGCAAGAGGCGCTCCGTGGCATCGGTAACCAGGTCGCTGTCCGTTCCACATGGAATACGGATCGTGACGACAGCGGTCGTAATCGATTCGGGGTCGTTGTCACTGGTGGTTGCCATGGTGTCACCTCTCTCAAGGAGCGTCGCACGGGCTGTCTGATCTACGAGCTACGCTCCGAGTGTGCGAGGGACGATTCGAACGCCCGTCTCGGTCGTGGCACGACCGCGTGATACCGAGCTACACTACTCGCACTCGACGAAGAAAAACGAGAGAACAGCGTTAGTCAGGCTCGAATGTGCCAATCTCATCGATGACCTGCATCGAGTTCTCGGCGTATTCGATGAACGAGAGCACGTTCTCCGACCAGCCCGAGATATTGTAGACGTTCTCGTACCCCTCCGGGGTTACGAGATCGCCGTACGCCGCGAGGTCGACCAGGTACAGCGCGGTGTCCGCCGTGACCTCGTCCCGGTAGGCGTCGAATGCCGCCTTGACCGTCTGGTTATCGCGCGCCGTGAATGGCGTGCTGTCCCAGATCTGCATGTCGGTGAAGACCACGATTCGCTCGACGGGGTCGCCTCGGTCGCGAAGGTACTCCAGCGCCTTCCAGCCGTTCGTCGAATTCCCGACGTCCTCGTCGATACCCAGGACCGCTTCTTGGCGTTGCAGTACTGGCGTGTCGACGTGCATCGACACGGGCTGGAAGTCGTCACCGAACCCGCCGACCTCGGCACCTTGGTCGGCCAGGATCGCACCGAACAACGCACCAATCTCCTTCAGTCTGAGCGTGCTGTTCTTGGACAGCGTCATGTCCATTGACCCTGAGAGGTCCACGGCGACGAACGTGTCTCCGAGTCCGTCAGGCACCGTCTCGACAGCGACGTCGATTGCGTCCTCCAGCCACCGCTCGACCGCCGGTGCCTGCACGTCCGCATTCTGGAGCGCGGTGTACGCCTGGTAGTACCGGAACGGGTACAGCGGCGCGTGCCGCACCGCTCCCAGATCGAGGTGACTCACGACGGTGTCCTCATCGACGCCGGCTTCGAGCATGTTCCGGAGGTTCCGGATCGATGCGAAGATCGGCAGCGTGTACGCGTCGTCGTCGAGGAGCGTCTCCCAGGCGTCCTGGGTGTTGCCGCGCTCGGAGATGACCGTCTCCCACGTGTTCGGCGACGGCAGTGGTTCGGCGTCGGGATAGTCGTCGAGGTCGCCGCGCATGAACCGCTCGAACAGCACCTCCTGATCGGCGTCGACCGGCTTGGGGTGGACGCGATTGAACACGTCGTGCAGCGTCACCTCGCGCCGCGACAGCTCGTACTTGCCTAGGGTGTAGGCGTCGGCCATCGAGACGAGCGCGTCCTCGATGCCCCGTCGAAGCGGCCATGGGGCAGTCCCGCCGAACAGCTGGTCGTGGATCGCGAGCGCGGTCGCCGTCTCGTCCATCCGCTGGATGATCGCCGGTGCCCACTCGCGGATGAGTGACTCGGAGGAATCGTCCTTGAACCGGTCGTCGTTGGCTGCCAGCACGAGCAGGACCTGTGGGATGTCCCGCAGGTAGAGTTCCTGGCGCGCGTACGCGGCGAGTTGCAGGACGAACTCCGGGTCCTCATCTGCCGCCGCGTCGAACCGTCGGACGACAGCAGCGAGTTGCTCGTCATCGGTCTCGTAGAACGAGCCCTCTAGCAGTTGGTTGATCGTGCGCTTGTACAGTGCGAGTCGAGGGTCGGAAGGCTCGAACGCTTCCCCACCTTCGTAGTTGGTGGTTCGCGTCGCCTCCGCGACCGTTTGCTTTGGCTTGTTGAATTCCATACTATCACTCGGAGCCGCAACAGGCGACTCCGATACCGGTGCTGCTCACTCGTGGTGCGAGCAGCGAACGTCCCCGACACGATTTGAACGTGCGGCACCCGGCTTCGAAGGCCGGTGCTCTGTCCTGCCTGAGCTACGGGGACATAGACGTGGCCGGAAAACTGCTGGAGCCTGGACAGCGTGCTGCCAGATTACACTACGGTGGACGAACGGATTCCACCGCCGGGATTCGAACCCGGACTTCCGGCTCCTGAGGCGAAGTATGGCTCCACCTCGACGGCCACGGAATGAGTGACGGCGACCGGAACACTGTCGGAGCGGGATCCGGTGTCGAGAGCACCCACGTGCTCTCTTTGTCCGGGATGTTCTCGATGGTCTGGTAGCCACCGACAGGATTTGAACCTGCGAGTTCCTGGCGAAGCAACGCTCCGAATCGACGGTCGCCACGGGTGGTCGAGAAACTGACGGCGCGACGGGCTATGACTCCCGGTGTGGGCCTTGCGGGCGAAGAAACGCACCGTCTCGCCGACCACCCGCTGATGGGAACTGACAGTGGATGCGTCACCGATCTGCGTCGCTACCTCAATGGTACGGCACAGGATCGCCGCTGTCCACTGCCAGTCCCGAGTGCTCCCGAGGGGAATCGAACCCCCGACCTCCAGCTTGAAAGGCTAGCGTCCCTCGCCAACGGAGACTCCGGGAGCATGACTGCATGGAACCAGTGGATCCGAGCGCCTGGGGAAGGACTCGAACCTCCCGCAACCGGGGTAACAGCCCGGCACCCCCACCTGGGGGGTCTCCCAGGCACCGAGAGGGCCCGACGGGATTCGAACCCGCTATCCTGCGGTTAAAAGCCGCTCGCCTGTCCTCATAGGCTCCGGGCCCACATGCTCCAGCCCGGATTCGAACCGGGGGCTCGGCCGTGAGAGGGCCGTGAGTTTGGCCGCTACTCCACTGGAGCAGGTGTGGCCTCGCCCGCGAAGGGTCATCGGCCAGTGGGACGGGCAGGATTCGAACCTGCGTGTTCTCTTTAAAGGTGAGACGAAGGAACTCTCACCGTCGCACCGGGTCTCCGGTGAAAACTCGGCAAGAGTGTGAATGCCTGGCTCTTCCACCGTCCCGCAGTCTCCCCGGCACGACTCGAACGTGCGTCTCCTCTTCTACAGAGAGGTGTCGTCGCCGCTAGACCACGGGGAGGAGTGTCGCCGCGAGGATTCGAACCTCGGAAGGACCTACGCCAGCGGGTCTGAGCCGCTTCCCGTTGACCACTTGGGTACGGCGACACAGAATGCAGAGCATCGTCTGCCGGTACAGTAACCGGCATGCCGCCACCAGGATTCGAACCTGGGAAGGACTAACCACACGGCCCTCGACCGTGTCCGTTTGACCACTCTGGCATGGCGGCACAGTCAATTCCGCGAGCGGGATTCAGTCTCGTGAATCCCTACGGTGCGAGGTCGTACGCTCGCCGCCGTTGGCTACCGCGGAGTGGGGACGGACTGATTCGAACAGCCATCTCCTGCTCTGGAGGCAGGCGTCGTACCATTGGACCACATCCCCTGTCACGGCGGGAGAGTGATTTGAACACTCGTGCCTTGCGGACGCCGCGCTTCCAACGCGGTCCCTTGGCCGGGCTAGGGAAATCCCGCCAGCGGTGAGACGGAGAGTCGAACTCCGAAGCCTCTCGGCTCTCGGTTTCAAACCGAGCGCGGTCACCTATCCGCATGTCTCACCACGCCATGTCCCGGAGTCGAACCGGGAACCCGTTGCCGGGGCTGGCGTAGCAGGCCAGTGGGGTCACCGTTCCCCAGACACGGCACTCTGAGCCGATGAGGATTCGAACCTCGGTCCTGTACACCCAAGGCACAGACCGTCGTCCGCTGGACTATCGGCTCACATGGACTGCCGAGCGTTCGGCAGTTGTTCATCTCTCTGTACAACTGGTTCCGACTGCGCAACCGCGACCGAGCAGTCCCGATTGCGCGTCTCATCACGGGGGCGTACTTCGGGGAATCCCGGGAATACCACACCGGACCATGTAGGTTGCAGACCCTGCTGGGCCCGTCACCGCCGGAACGACCTGATGATCGCGCCGGCGGCGTGTGCCTACCTCGATGAGTATCCCCACGTGGCCACGCCACGCGTCCACGCCGACGCCGGGATTTGAACCCGGATCACGGCCGTGACAGGACCGTATGATCGCCGAATTACAACACGTCGGCATGCAGTCGCCCCGGCCGGAATCGAACCGGCGACCTCCGGATTCAAAGTCCGGCGTCCCTCGCCAACGGAGACTCCGGGGCTCGACGTAGCCGCAGCTAACGCTGCGGGGGATGCGTACTAGCGACTCGTAGTGCGCTCAGCGCGCACAGAGCCGCCCGTTCGTCCTATTGTCAGGGACGAACGCAGACCAATAGTGCCGCGAGCCTCATCCAGTCCACTCGCTTGGCGCTGGGAAGCAGAGGGGCTCCTGGATGAAGGCAGGCGACAATCCCGTGTTCCCCAGCCCCGGACGGGTAGTCCGCGTGGGAGCCGGGTTATGCGGGTGAGAGTGTCCGGAGATCGCCGGAGCGCGTCGCACTCTTGTGTTCGACGGCGACGCACGTCCAACGATTCTTGTCCGGGCTCTCCGCACGCTGATCTTGTAGATAGTCGCTGAACACGCGAGCCGCGGCTAAGCGAGAACGAGCAAGCCGCGGTTTGAGGTGCGTGTTCATCATCGTGCAGAATTCTCCAACTTCGGATTTCGTGTCGGACGTCACTTACAGGTCAGCGTGGCAGCTGTATTAACTGTAGCTAGGGTATGATACCCACAGTCACGATCTGATGGTCCAATTTCGTTTTCACAGTACTCTGTCGTAACCACTGTGCTGGACGCATCCCCGTAGTGATCCCTTATCAGCAGCCGCGTAGACCGTGTGCTAAACCAGCGACCCAGAGTATTTCTACTTGCGTACGAAACGGCGGAATATGCAACTCACCCGGCTCCAAGCCCGAGCAGTATCCATGCTCCGCGATACAGCCACTGATACCGGACGATTCCTTCTCTTTCTGGTCCTCCTTTCAGCCGCCCTCCTCTGTAGCCTCGTGCTTGCCGTCTTGGGCTACGGTGTCTTCTTCGTGACCGGTGGTACTGAACCACTCATCACTGCGTTCGCTGCTGGCAGCCGCAGCGCCGTCACTTTGCTTAACTCCTTCACTGAAGCCCAATCCTCGTTCTATCTCATGAGCCTGTACAGCGCGCTCTTCATGGGCGCGTTCGCCTACTGGGTCTACCAGAAGACGCTCTCCAGTCTTGGACATCTTCGCAAGTGGGCGTGAACAGCTGTCGGCGGTACAGGGGGCGAATCCAGTCTCAAGAGGCGATGTATTGCAATCCGGCTTTATCAGTGTTTGTAAACCTCGAGCGGAGCAGCTGAAAGTGGGTCGACCGCCAGACGATCGTACTAATCGGCTTGACAGCGGCCTCGGTGGCGAGGTGTGTCCGTGACCGCGACCAGTTCATCGATAAACGCGGCGAGGATCTGTTCAGGATTCTGATCCGGGTCTTCGGGTGACTCCTTCCAGAATTCGACGTCGAACTCTCGTGCAGCCGTTGCCTGCCCCTCTCTGGCGATGACCATGAGAATCGATTGCCGATAGATCACGATCGTCCGGAGTTCGTCGACATCGAGATGTTCGATCTCAGCGGCTGCAAGCGCTTCGAGGAGATCCACTGACTCGGCCAACGAACAGTGGTGCACCGGCTCGTCCTCGCCCGTCATACCGGTCGGTACTACCCCGCTGTACAAGTATATCCGGACACTCAGTGCCGTTCTCTTCAGTGAAAGCACGGGGAAGCGGTGGAGATGAGCGTGATACGGTCGGCCGAGCTGAAGCATTAACCAACGCAGCCATTCGGCCACCAGCAGTTGTTGGTTAAGTCGGTCTCGACATCCGTACTGGTCTTCGAGTCTTCAACCGATACCGCGACGCGTACAACCATCGAAAGCCCTCGGCCGCTCGGCATCCCGCGACCCACGCTGCGCTCCTCGTTTTCACTCGGTGCTAGCGGGGTCGGGGGACGGCCGAGACGGTCTCGCCCTTTCTGAGTCCGCCAGGATATCGGCTGGGTCACCGAGCGTCAAGTCCGGCCGAACAGGTGGTTCGACACGGCCCGCCCCGCTCGCCGCTGCCGCCCTCCGCGTCGCTCGCGACCGACCATTCCGGGCGGGCTTCCGCTCCAGTGGGTGCGGGTCCTGCCGGGCTAAAGTGCATCTGGTCTCGACGCCAGCTTTAAGCGCGTTTTCGGTTTCGCCCCCCGCGGGCTTTCGCGTTCCAGTGCTTTGGGCCGTTCCGCGCGGCGAGCCACACCACGGCTCGCCGTGCTCACGACCGTCGCCCTGGACACGGACCCGCAGTCCGGGCCGGACACGAGAAACGGCTTAAAGCTGGCCGCTCGCTTCGGGCGGGTCGGCGCGCGGTGCTGGTTAGTGGGCCTCCTGAGGCGCGCTCTCGCTCGCGCCCATAGGGCGCTCGCGAAGGCGCGAGCGAGAGCGCGCAGACGAGTCTGTCGGTCGTTGTCGTCGGAAAACCGCGATGCTGGAACATCGCGGTGTCGGGCGCGTGAGCGCCTTCAGGAGTACTAGGAACTCCAATGTCAAGTACGAGCTTTGTGCGGTATGAATCTTCGGTCGAACAGGAATCCAAGAACAGCGAGGCGTCCGAGGAGTCGGTCGTCGAGCACGAGCCAGCCCAGGCGTCGACGTGCGTCGAGTGCGATGGCCGGGTGATCACTGCCGATAATGAGTCGTTCTGTGTGGACTGTGGCCTCATCGTTTCAGCGGAGCACGTCGATCACCGACCGACGCGGGGCGTGCACGGGCCGTCAGACGGGAGCGGTCCCACGGAGTGGAGCTGCGAATCGATCAACCCACTGCGGATCGACAAGGGTCTTCATACGACGTTCTTCCTCGGCAGTGACGGGTACGGAAACTCACTGTCGAGCGAACAGATGGACAAATTCGAGCGGTTGCGCCAGCGGCACAAGCGCTTCCAGGTCGAGGACAAGCGCGCGATTCGGCTCAACGAGGGCTTCCGCGACATCGAGTCGATCACCGGGAATCTAGCACTTCCGGGGTTCGTGGCCGAGGACGCGGGGTTGTTCTTGAAGCAAGCGGCCGACGCGCGCCTGCCCGGTGGGCGGATGTCCTGGGAGGCGCTCGCTGGCGGGGCGGTGCTGCTCGCAGCGAACCAAGCCGGCTTCCCCCGGTCGTGTGACGAAGTCGTGCAGTACACGAAGTCCCCGTACGAGCGAGTGAGCGCGGCAGCGCGGAAGCTGCGGTGTGAGCTCGGCCTGGACGTGCCCCCGGCGCGAGAGGGAGTCGTCGACGATGTGCTCGTTGCGCTTGACGACGTCCTCGACGTGCAGACATGTCTGGAGTTGCGGGAACTCGGTGACCACCTCCTGAAGATCGCCGACGATGAGCCGGTTGGGCCGGGGACGTCGCGCCTGACGATGGGTGCGGCGGCCGTCTACGCGGCGGATCGGCTCACTGACGGGAAGGTCGTGACCCAGGCGCAGGTGGCTGAGGCGGCGAGCACCGTCGTCGATACCTCGAAAAGTCGAGTCAGCCGGTACTCGCAGGCGCTGCACGACGCCTACGTGGGCAGGCACGGAAGCGATGATCCGGGCGCAGTCCTCGAACGCGGCCGCATCCGACTGCGGTAACGGGCTCTCGAAAACCCTCTTTTTCTCGTGACCACCTCCCGGTAACGCCCCACCTCCCCACCCTCCGCTCCCGGCTTCCCTCCGGTCAGCCGGCAGCCACAACCTCATTGACAACACCTGAATGACCGCCATATTTCAGCTGGGGTCGAACTAAACGAGGCCCAGATCTGGGCAGGTTTCTGTTCCCCTCAGTTGCGTGGAGGCAGCGTAGCCAATGGCAACAGACCCTTCGTTCAGACTCAAGCTCAACACTGCAACCGCCCTTCGTGACTGGCTCCTCGATATGAGTCAGTGTGAGCCCACTGAAAGAGCAGTTGCTGAATCACTCGCGGAACTCGCGGCTGGCATCGACGGTCAGCTTCATGGTCAGTCCGAATACCTCGAGATCGCAGTGACGCCGACGAACTTCCCACCGACGAACTCGTCTGCGTCACCCAATGCACAGAGCGACGTTGGTGAGGGCGACGATCTCGCCAGCCAAGACACGGACGCCGGCGTGGGTCCAGTTGAACGTGATCCAGTCGATGACGGTCACAGGGGCCCGTCACAGGTGTATGACGCACTTCCCAACGATGCATGGCACCCACCGACTGGAGGGGATAGGACTCGCTCGGAGGGTTCGTCGACATCGATGACCGATTACCAACAAACGCCGACTGCTGCATCGAGTCGGAATCGCTCCGATCACGATGAGGACTCCGCCGCGTTCCAGTTCGTCACATCGTACGAATGCAGCGTGTGCGGGGCCATTCAGGAGATGGAAACCTCGCTACAGGTCTGTGCGTTTGTCGATGACTGCGCATCCTGTGGCACCGTCGACGTCCGGTTTACCGCGGTCGGAATCCCCGAGCCAATTCACGACTCCACATAATTCCGCCTCTACCTCATCGTTGGTCGTTTTCAGGTATTGCCCAGCCCGACCATTTCATCAATGAAGTCGCAATACTCCTCGACAACCCATTCGCCCCGACCCGTAAGCGTGTACTCTTTCCGCCGATTGTCGCTTTCCTTCGTCTGCTTGTTGACCAACATAGAGTCAACCATTCGATCGAGACTCGGATACAGCCGCCCATGATTGATGTCTTCCGGGTAAAGCTCCTCGAGTGCGTCTTGGAGGTCCACCCCCTCTGCCGGCCCGAGTCGGTAGATCAGCCAGAGGAGGTGGACCTGAAACGCGGTGAGATCTGTCGGGAGATTATACGACGAAAAATCAATCGAGCGAGTGTCCGTCGAATCATCGTCAGAGGACTCCGTCCCATTCGACGAGTCTGACGCGGTCATACCTCGATATTCACTACCGATACCTAAAATGCCACCCGAACGCCGATAGCCGATTCGCCCTCATCATCGTTACTTCGATCACGCCACCTCGTAAGCACCCTCAACGAACGCCACTGGAAAGCTGGTGTGTGATGATAACACGAGAAACTTCCGAGTGAGCGCCTTCAGGGACGAAAATACACGATCCTGTTAGTCGCTATAGGCGTCGAGGAGGTCCCACTCCTCGCGCATCAGTTCGCGGACGCCGTGTTCGAGAATCCCTTCCCCGAGCGAGGTGACCCGATAGTACGAGTAGAGGCCTTCGGTGTCGGGTTGCTTCCGTTTTCGATTCTCGACGAGCCCAACGTCGATGAGTGCGTCGAGATGTCGTGTCGTTCTGGCGCGCGATATGTCGGCGGCTGATATGGAGACGCGACGCAGTTCGTGACTCACGTATCCCGGGCAAGCGTGGGGTTCTATGGCCTCTCTATGTGTAGAATAGTCATTGACCCATGACGACGTACATCGCGTTCCTCCGCGGGATCAACGTTGGCGCCCACAACCGGATGAAGATGACCGAGTTGCGAGCGCTCTTCGAGTCGCTCGGCTACGACGACGTCGAGACGTACATCCAGAGCGGCAACGTCGTGTTCGAGGCCTCGGAATCCGACGAAAAAGCGCTCCGCGAGGACATCCAGGACGCGATTGAGGATGTGTTCGGTTACGACATCTCCGTGATGATCAGGACAGGGACGGAGCTCCAGGACGTCGTGACCGGGCAGCCCTTCGACGTTTCTGCGGAGGATGGCATCAAACACTACGTCACCTTCCTCCACGTGGAGCCGACAGACGAGCAGGTCGAAGCCCTCCTGGACGCACAGAACGAGGCGGAGTCCTTCGTGGTAAGCGGACGCGAGGTCTACAGCGAACTCGACAAGGACGCACTTGGAGACGGTCGGTTTACGGACGCCGGGAAGGTACTCGGGATGGAGGCCACGCGACGGAACTGGGATGTAGTTACGGCCGTCCGGAAAATGTGAGTGAACGCATGGGGCGCGGCGTCCTTGAGCACAGTGACGAGGAGCTGATGCGGCGGGAACACGAGTTCAACGACGGCTATTCGTAATCGGAGTCGCTTGCGACGCCGCAGTCAGAAGGACATATCCTCAGTCGCTTCGCCCCGCGTCAGATTGCTTATCCGCTAACCGGTCGTCCAAGAACCCTCGCAGCTTCGACTCGAACGACGGCGGCGTCGCTCCGTACGACGACGCTGCAAACTCGACTACTTCCTCAACATCGGCTTCCTCTAGTACCGTCCCCAATCCGTAGAGTGCAGAGCGGGCGACCTCACTGTAGAACTCGTCCTCGTCGTAGCAGAACTGGCAGTCCTTCCGCCAGTAGTCGGGGACGAACTGCACGCCCAGTGCTTGATGCCTGGGGCAGATCCCTTTCCGGACCTTCCCGATGTTTCGGAAGTCAATCTTCCACGCTCCGTCAGGCGCGATCTCGACAACGAAGTACGCGCCGAGAAGCGCATCGGCACCATGGTCTGCCGTTCGGTAGAGAAACGCCGTGTTGAGTGCCTTGTTCTTGTATCGGCCCGTGTGTATATGGCCCGAGAAGTACGCTTTGCCCGCGAAGTGGTCCAGTAGCTCGGGATACCAGTAGTGGGTGACGAGGATTGTGTCGTCTTCGACGAGCTCGACATCCTGGGTGAACGTTTCTCCAGCAACGGTGATCACGTCATCTTCGGGGATGAACGTCCCTGGCAGGTCGTAGTCTTGGAACGGCCGTTCCGGGCCGATTGCCCCATCACGGTTCCCCCAGATGTAGAGGAGTTCTCCCCGCTCGTTGAGGGCCTCGAACTGCGGCGTGATCGCCTCGAGCTGCTCACGGCCTTCGTCGACGCCGTCGAACCACGCGTTCGTGATATCGCCGACGTGAATGACGAAGTCGAATTCCTCGCCATCCGTCCCATCTACGACCCGTTCCATGGAGGTTACGTCGCCGTGATTGTCTCCCATGCAGAGGAAGCGCAGTGTCTCGTCATCGTCAGCTGTCATGGGGAATCGCTCTCGTATGGAGTGAGGGAGTTCATACGAGCCCTGCCTCCTCAAAGGCTTTCTCTGGATTGAGGTCCAAGGAGATACTCCCTGTCATGGGTTCTCGCTTCTCTGGAGGTACCGCTCACGGTGCTCCAGTATCCCGGACATCGTCGAAGGTGCGATACCTAGCTGCTCTTGAACATCCCGGTACGTTGCTCCGTCATCGACCATCTGGATGGCCTCGACGACATCTGCGAAACGCCCCTCACGGTCCGGAACCCACTGCTCACCCGCCTCGTCGAATCGAAACCCAATGGGAGGCCGTCCATGGTCGTAGCCATTGTCGATGCGTTCTTGGACGGCCTCACGGGCCCGCTGGATCTCCTTCTTCTTCGCTTCGTGTTCACTGGCGGCTTGGAGGACCTCCACGGCCGCCTGCACCGGGTCGGACAAGTCCAGCTTCCCCTCCTGGAAGGTGTGTGCTTCGACGTCGTGTTCGCGAAGGTCAAGGACGAGACGCATCGTCTCGTCGAAGTCGCGGGCGAGGCGGCGTTTGTCGTTGACGATGACCGCCGCAATCTCTCCGGACTTCACGCGCTCCCGAACCGTCTGGTACTCCTCGCGACTCTCGTCGAAGCCGGAGGATTGTTCGCCGTCGTCGTAGATGGTTTCCAGCGTCAGGCCGTTCTCGTCGACATACTCGCGGATGTGGCGTTTCTGGCGGTCGAGGGACGTATCCGATTCTTGGGAGAGCCTGGTGTACCCGATAACGCTACTCATCGACCACAGACACCTCTAGGGTGCTTCCCGACTTCACTTTCCAGTCAAGACGCTTTCCGTCGAGATCCATCGCTTCGGCGATGCCCTTCGGCACCGTGACCTTGTACTGCCCATTCGACCCCTGACTGACTCGTGTTTTTGGCATTCTCTGTATAGGCCTAAGAACAGGACTAAACTTAGTTCTATCTCAGATGTTCGGGAAACCCCGGTTTCTCGAACGGCTCCGGCCTCTACAATAATCCTGCAACATATGCCTGATTGCTTTCAAAAATTGCGGTGTATAACCTCATCCGGTTCGATATAGTTAGCAGTCACTAGGTGACGACTTGTAGAAGGGCTCCGCACCGACACCGGTAC
This sequence comes from Halopenitus persicus, assembly GCF_002355635.1. Lineage (GTDB taxonomy): Archaea > Halobacteriota > Halobacteria > Halobacteriales > Haloferacaceae > Halopenitus > Halopenitus persicus_A. Next base: position 1,162,849 of record NZ_AP017558.1, read on the forward strand.
ACTGTTCCTGACAGGAGGTGGGTAGAGTTTGATCCAAAGCGGTAATGCATCAGAGATCTGCCTCTCAGGGATGACGTACAATTGTCGCTTCGGATAATCGAATAAGGCCAAGCCCGCTGTCGGTCTCGAAACGGTCGACGCCGACGAGACGCCCATAACGTATTCTGATACGGAAGTATGTAAGATGCTGGATGAACTTGCTGCGAGCGTCGACCAACCGTCGACAATCCGTGATGTTGAGAACGCCGATGACCACCCAATCATACGACATTCGAGAGACGGTTTGGATCATGGAACGAAGCGAAAAACGCTGCAGGCCTTCCCGTCATCGAACGGGCCTAGAGCACCCCCAGCGTAACCTACTCCGATGAGGACCTCCTCCACGCACTTCGCCCTTCACAAAGGAGAATGACAAACCGCTCACCAAAGAGATCTCGATGCAGCCCACGGCTATTCGAGTGCGTCTACCTACACGCGCCGGTTCGGCTTCTGGACAAGAACCAAACAACGGGCCGGCATCGGAGATGAGGTATTCATCTATGACGATCGATTCGAAGTCACCTATTAGCCTGTTCGCTATGCTGGTGGAAAAAGTTCGGGCTGATAGTATCCTTCCAGAATCCGCTCGATGTCTCCGTCCATATCGAGACACCGCTCAAGTTGCGCAAGAACAACCTCGCGGGTAACGATCAGTAACTCCGGACGCTTCTTGTATTCAGAATCGTATTCCTCCTCATTCCGCCCGACCTCGCGTGTGATATCGCTCAGCGGGCTACTATTGAACATCGGTTTGTGAAAGAGCGGGTAGATGGCTTTCCGGAAGTCACTTTGCATCAAACGGAGGTCATTGGAGACGACAAATGAAAGGTATGCTGCCAGAATCGTGCCCAACGCGTCTGCCGTAAGTATCAGCAAATACCCATCGTACTCGTCGTAGGCCTCATACATGTCGTCGTGGAAATCGATCTCCTTCTGCCCATCGAATCCTAAGACCACGAACGTGTGAGCAATCCAGTCAGCCGGGACGGACTCCCGCCGAGCTCGGCGGAGATACACATCGTGTTTCCCCGTGGTTTTTTCGCTGCCAAAGTTGCCTGTGGCCCCCGATTTTGTGTCCACGACACCAAGGATGGTATCGTACTCTTTGGGCGGGACGATCCCGCTAATGCGAAAGAGTGTGTCGGGCAGAATCTCACCGACGTCATCCTCTCCACCTGCATCAGGGTATGTCGGGAAGAGATGCGAGAAGGCAGCCTCGGCGACTTTCTCCAGTCGAGTACCTTTGCCTGATGCAATCTCATTGTTCAACCGCAGCAGTTTCATCTCGTTTAATTCTGTGAGGATGTACCGCGGATTCGAACGAAGCCGGGTAATGAGCGGGGTCGTCTCCTCAGAATGGCGGTTGGCCGTGAGGTCGGACTCCAGTTTTTCGATGGATTGGATAGCTGCGAGATGATGCGTGATGAGATCGTCCTCGGTGAGCATGGTGAACGGAATCGTATAGATGAGATGCCCACCAGCGAACAGCGATTGGATCTCCAAGAGATCCCCAACGGTGTCCTCTGGGGTAATGAGTAAGGTGGGAGTATCTGTGATGAGCGTCTCCATACAGATCGTGTTCACTGTCCCGCGGTAATCGCTCGGAGAGACGATGAGATAGATATTGATGCCGTCTTCGGTGGTCGCGGTAACATACCGGGGCATCTGTCGCTCGTCAACCTCGCAATCCCCCAATCCTACGTGGTCAGCAATCGCTGTCACGACCGCCTGATATTCGATTTCGTGGTACGTGTGATCAGAAACAGGGACTGCATGGGAGTGACCCACATCGCATTCTCCTTCCAAGCGGTCTCCTTGCCGAGTCCAGTCACAGAATTCCAAACAGCCTGATTCAGGACACCGACTAGGTTCGCGAATGTCTGAAGAGATGTACCTCGTATGTTGTACTGAAGAAGGAACATCATCACCATTGAACGAGGAACTTCCACCCGCGAGGGTGATGAGATCGTCCAGACCAGCAATTGTCTCAGAATCCATAGGAATCACGCCGAATCGAAGAAGATTTCCAGTGCTCGCTGGTCCCGCGAGGGGAGTCGGCCCTGTCCGAGACTCTGCCAGGTCCCATCTTTGAATTCTACGGACCGGTTGCTAATGGTCAACACGAAGGCCTGCTTTTCGGAATCGGCCTTCCGAATCAGGTCTCTGAATCCTTCCTCAAGGCCATCAACTGTCCCGAATAAGTTCTCAAGAGTGGCTACAAGTTGGAATCTGCTCGTTGAAATGGACTGATCGTCGGTGATATTCGATCCGCTGATCTCGATCGTCTGTACGCGGTCTTTCAGATCGTCTCGCGTCTCGAGAGGGAGGTCCATCTTCTCGATATCTTCAATAGCCTCTTCACTTCGCGCCTCAATACAGGAAGCGGCGGCTGCCAACGGGTCGTTCCCTAATTTGACTGCCTCAACCATCTCTTCTTCAACCTCTGCAGCAACCTCCGAGGTACGCGCTTCTAACTTTGAGAACACGTCCTCGACCCCGAAGACAGTCGCAAAAAACTGCGTTAGAGCAGTATGCCATCCGCTTTCCGGTTTCGTGAGGATGACCTCAGTCTCACTGTCGCGACGTTCGACTTGGAGGCGTTGTGTTTTGACCTGGTGGATCTCGATCGTCGTGACTTCGGGAATCGTTGGTGGCTCCGATTGGTCGTCACGACGGAATTGGAAGACCTCAGGGTGCTTTGGTCCCGTCTCTAAGTATAGTTTGAATGTCGAGACAGACTCGGTTCGAAACTCGGTTTCCACACGGATGGGAGTCGACTGGTCCAGGTCGTGGTTCCATTTTTCGTGGAACGAATCGAGGCGTTCATCTAGTGCCTCAAAGTCAATCTCACACGGAAGAATCCGGCCCCGAATCGCTGCGTACTCACGGATTCGTGAACGAGCAATGAGCACCTCAAGTTCATCGACCAATCCCTCCTCATAGAGTAAGAGCAGTAATTCGTAGCGAGAACTTACGTTGAGTTTGTCCGTCTCGACATCTTGGAGCTGCGCGAGATATTCGACGGCCGGATCGGTCCGAACGTTCTCATCAGCGAGCGTCTGATAGTGATCGAGGAACCGTCGCGTCTGATCTAATAATCGACTCGCCAGAATCTTCCGGAGCTGATCAGTACTGAACGCTCCCTTGCCGATTGGCCGGCACTCGATTTCCGTACAGTGACAGTTGAAAAGCCGGACGAGGATCTCCTTTCTGCGGGGACTGAGCTCGCGATAGATGTCCTCATCATACTCGAGTTCGTCAGGCTTTGTGATAGCCACAATTACCCTTACTGTATAATGCGTTATATTAACATTTACGCCATTTAAAAAGCCCTGACATAAGACTGGAACGTCAAGCAGATAAAGAGAGTCATCAGAACCGGGGCCCACGCTGCGATAGCACTCGGTGCCCCAGAACTTCCTGAATCGCTCTTGCGAAATGAATTGTTCCCTGATTGGATTCCTCCTTCCCTTAGACGTCCCATCGTCCCCAGAGCCAACCTGAGTATACGATCACAGCTTGTGCCGCCTGGTATCGATAGAGTCTACGGATACTGTTAGTTCTGTCACGAACGCGTCGTGGTCTCGGTACGGCTCGCTAATCCGCATCGCTGGTCCGGTATAGAACACCGGCGTTCCATCACTCGCCTCGAACGAATACCCACTCTCGAAATCCCGCTTCTTTGGACGGTGCTCATCACCAATTAGCACGCAATCGAACGATATCCGTGACTGGGCGAGTAGCCGATCCAGATCAACATCAGCGTCGTGCCGTCGGTACGGTGTCAACCCATCGTGCAGACACAGCACATTCGGCCCAGGGGACGCTGCCCCGAATGCGATGTCAGACGGCATCCACTCCCGAGAGTAGAACTTCCCGACGTCGTCGATTCCCACGTTCCCCGCGGGAATCCCGTACGCATCAACCGGGCCGCCAGCAACAGGCGTTGGGTTCGTCGATAATTCTGTGAGGTGCCCTTTCCGTACCTGAGATTTGAGCCACCCAATCCCGTCTACAGAATCCTGGTGCTGCGGATTCGCCGAGTCGTGATCATGCGATCCGATAATGCAGTACACCGGGACTCCCAGGCCAGACAACGCCGCCAAGAACGTCTCTGTTGTATCAAGCGTCGCTTGGTCCACTTCATGATCCAGAATATCGCCGGTGTGAACGACTGCGTCCACACTACGCTCCATCGCAATCTGCGTAATTCGCCTGAACGTCTCCTCGCTGGAAATTTCCCGAACCCACGACACCGTATTTCCTCGACCCGTTTTCTCGCGATTCTCATATCCAAGATGCGTATCGCTCACAAACAGGACCGTCGTTTCAGCTTCAGACGCTCCACGCCCCCTGTTCCCTCGTGCCTGACGAACCCGTTTAGGATCAAGTAAGATATTGACTCCGTCACCTGGCCGATCAGCTGCCGGTTCAGCCGGGAACTCCGCCAGCAGCGAGATCGCCCGATCAATCCCGTCCGACGAGACGTTTACTGGAAGTACTTCTCTCGACTCCGGCGCAATCGGTAACTTCGCACCCGCCGGGACATACCGACTATCTTCCTCTCGCGGCTCTGCCACCGTAATCGCCGAAAACTCCGTCACCCGATCCCCATTCCCATGTCGCCGCGCGTAGTCCTTCCGCTTCCCCCAATTCCGCTCCTTCTGCTGAGCCCCGTAACACGACGCCTCATCAGCCAGCAACTCATCACCGTACAGCACGGACCGCAACGCCAACTTCCACTCCAAATCCGCTCCAGAAGGGACCGATCCGTATAGAACAGAGAGAGAATCGTAGAGTTCAGTCAACTCATTCCCGGAACCCATCGTATACAGTATCCAACCTCTGTCTGGCGATATTAAACCCGCGATGTGCTGAACGTACAGTTTTCCCTTCAGAAAACGGGAGGCGTTGGTTCTAAGCCACCACCTCTTGTGGATGTAAATATGACCTCAACTGATCTCGCCGATGCGTTCGTCTCGACTAAAGAAGTCCTCAACGCAGCGGGTATCGATGACGAGTTCTTTCTTGACTTAATCGCCTCACGTCTGTTGATAGAGCGCGTGGGCGAGTCGAACAACCAAGGTTGGTGGGACTCACGGGTCCTGTCTAAAACGGGCCGGGCACGACTCGACGAAGTAACACCGAAAACGCAACTCCAATCTCGAATCACCCTCGCATCGAAAGTCGGTCGCAAAGCAGAATCAGACCACCTCCCAGCAGATACTATCTCTCTGTTCTCGTTCGGCCCGCAAGTGGAATCACGTATCTCTGCTGCCATCGAAGACATCGATGTTTCGGATGACCAGCCCCTGGAAGCCCTTGAGAGCGTCTCCGTTCAATCGCTGAGTGAAGGGTGGACAGACGGAATCATCGAGCAAACTGGATCAAACATTACAACAGCATCAACTTCGCTCACTGACCCAGGATCCGGTGATTCATTCCGTATCGAGGACGATGGGTACACACAGTCCGAGATCGAACCAGAGAAATGGCGGCTGCTGGTCACCCTTCTGCAAGGGTACGGGTATAGCACCGACCGCCTCTGCATACCGTTCTACCCCCTCAAGTCAGAACTTAAATCCGAAAGCGCGTGAGATATCCATATGAGTAACGAGCATATCAAGCCGAAGGATGGCGAGGAAACAGACGCAGCGGCGAGTCTCGACCCGAAGATCGCCCATCACAGCACGTATATCGACGAGACGAAACGTATCCTTCGTACGTACGTCGAATGCGAATCATATGAAGACCTGGAGCGACGGGTCGTCGAAGAGAACATCCTGAACAAGGACACGGACGAGTATCGAACAAACATTCTCCGCGAAGTCACACGTCGCCACATCCCCGATAAAGAGGAATACACAGAGACGCCGCTGATGAAGATCATGTCGGCTGATGTCCGGAGCGACGTAACCGACTGGTGTCTCTACTACGAATTCGCGCAAGATCCGTTCATTCGCCTCGTCACCCTCGATTTCCTGTATCCTGAATTCGAACGGGGAACCCTCTCCGTGCAAGCTACGGACATCGTCACATTCATCGAATCGATTCAAGAGGACTATGACGACCTGCGTGACCGATCCGAATCGACGATCAACGAAGCCGCCACGAAGTACCTCACCGCACTCCGGAACTACGGGCTCCTAGAAGGCACCCAACGCAAGGAATTCGCCGTCACCTACGTCCCCGACGAAACAGTTGCGTACGTCGTCTACCGGCTCTTCCAGAAGGGAGCGAAGTCCGCATCAGACGTCATCGAACACGACGACTGGAAGTTATTCCTGATGAACGAATCCGAAGTCCAGCGCCGGATCCGAGACATCTCACCCCAATATGTGAGCTATGAGAAGCGCGGCTCGACAGAACGACTAATTACAAAGCATGACAGCATAGAAGACCTAATAGATGCTTTCTGACTTTCAAGCACGGCTCGAAGAAGTAGAACGACTCGTCAGAGACGATAGAGACGAAGTCGGAAAGCGCGCTGGGGTTCCCTTCATCGTCTTCACCTACGACCCTGATGACGAACTCGAAGTCGATGAAGAGGTTCGAAACCTCATCGAGAAACTGGAGTATCACGACCAAACCGTCGCAGGAGTCGATATGCGCGAACTGGTCTTCAGCATCCTCGAAGACCGCGGCATCCTAGAGAACGTGATCGATCTCGAACGCCGGGATCGAGACCAGTTACTCGACGGACTGAAATCGTCGCTTCTGGACGACGGCGAGATGGGACAGTTAGCGTCGGCCATCGCAACGGCGGCTGAAGACGCTGACACTGTGATTGTCTACCGGATGGGTATTCTGTATCCGTTCGCCAGTGCCTCCACACTCATGGGGCAATTAGAAATGAATACACCGGACGACACGCCCATCGTATTCTGCTACCCGGCGAAAGTCGATGACAAGAGTTTAAGATTCCTCGATGAATCGGAGGGGACATATTACCGTGCAAGGGTGATCGGACATGAGTGATACTACCTCCTCCCACCAGATTCACGAGATCTTCTACCGGCCAATCAATCGGAAGATCGACCGGGTCGTCAAAGTAGATAACGACGACCCGAGCGTCGTCAAGAAAGAACTCGAAGAGTACATCCTCACGCCACAGCTCGAACGGCACTTCTCCGACGCGTTAGAGGCCGTCATCGATACGGAACACGCACAGACCGAAGACGTCGGGATGTGGGTCTCCGGCTTCTTCGGCTCGGGGAAGAGCCACTACATGAAAATCCTCGGGCACATCCTCGAAAACCGCGAATTCGAAGACACACACGCGGCCGAGATGTTCCGGGATCGAATCGAGGGCAACGAGATGCTCGACGGAGCGGTCTCGTCTGTCACCCAGAAGTTCGATTCCGAGGTGCTGATGTTCCAGATCGGCGCGAAAGCCGACGCATCCGGGAGCGAATCCATCACGGAGATCATCCACCGCGAGTTCAACATCTCCCGTGGCTACGCCTCGATGCCCTGGGTCGCCCAAATGGAGCAGGAACTCGAATCGCGCGGCGTGTACGACGAGTTCGTCGACGCCATCGAAGCGAACACCGGGAAAGACTGGACGGAAGCCCGCAAGGACGCCATGTTCGTCCGGTCCGACATGGAGACCGCATTAGTCGAGGCCACCGATGAATTCGACGACGAAGACGATGCGGCTCGGGCGATCGACGACGTTCAGGACAACGTTCTGATCAACGCGTCCACACTCGCCGAAGACATCGTGGACTACGTCGAACAACGGGAAGCCGAGACCGGCGACAACTGTCGGTACTTCGTGTTCATCGACGAGATATCGCAGTTCATCGGCGACGACGGGCAACTCCTCTTGGAACTCCAGAGCATCGTCGAGGAATTCGGGCAGAAGGGCAAAGGTAAGCTCTTCCTCGGAGTCACCTCGCAGGAGCAGCTCCAACAACTCATTCCCGGCGTCCTGGAGAAAGAAGCCGAGGAGTCGAAAGTCATCGACCGCTTCCCGCATCGGTTCGACCTCACCTCCGAGAACCTCGACAAGGTCGTCCGCGACCGTGTCCTCAGCAAAAAAGGTGAATTCAGAGGCATCCTCGGCAATCTGTATGACCAGCACGAGGGTATCCTTTCCGCCAGATACAAACTCGACTCCAGTCAGAGCCTGAAGCCGATTAACGAAGAGAACTTCATCGACTGCTACCCGTTCCTTCCCTACCAACTCGATATCCTCCCGGAGATGTTCAAGGCTCTCGGGAAGGGCTCGGACGACCAGCTGGCAGGGAGTGAACGCACACTGATCGACGTCACCCAGAGCGTCCTCAAGGACGAGGACCACCTCTACAACGACGAACTCGGGGCACTCGTCACGCTGGACATGATCTTCGACGAGATCAGCAACGACATCCCCAGCAGTGACGTCAAGTCTATCCGCGAGGCGCGACCGAAAGATGCCGACCCGGAAATCGCACGACGCGTCCTCAAGTCTCTTTATCTCCTCCAGCAGCTCCCGTGGATTCCGAATACAGCCGACAACATTGCGACATCACTCCAGACGGAACTCGGCCCCACGCAGCAACTAGAGGGTGACGTCGAAGAGACGCTGGATGCACTCGTCGACGCCGGCTACGTCGGGCGGAGCGAAGAAGGCTACCGGTTCCTCCGTGAGACTGAGCGGGAACTCGAAAACGAAATCAAGGGCATCGAAGTCGGCCCAGGCGACATTCGGCGCTCGTCCAAACGCTTCCTGAACGACATCCTCGACGAAACGTCCCGCGTCAACTACCAGGGGAAGACGTTCCAGGTGAACCTGAGCATCGACGGCGAGGAAATCACGTCGAAGGGCTACATCGACCTCAAAACGTACTCGCCGATCTACCAGCGATACGAGGATCTCGACCCTGACGGTCTGAAAACGCAGAGTTTCAGCGAGGACGGCACGCTGTACTGGATCGCCGACAATGAGAAACAGCACGACATCTACGAGAAGCTGAAGTCGATTTTCCAAATCAACACCGTCGTCAAAGAAAAGCGCGGCAACGAACTCAGCCAAGAGGAACAGGAAGCCCTCGGCCAGAAGCAGGAAGACCTCCAGCGCCTCCGCAACGAGGTCGAACGCGAGTTCAAACGCAGCTTCCAGCGCGGAGTCCTCATCTACAACGGCGACACCGAGGAGTTCGACACCACGAGCACCTCGCTTACCTCACTCGTCGCCCGAAAGACTGACAACGCCATTCCGAAGGTGTTCACGAGCTTCAAACACGGCTCTGCGACGGTCAAAGACCGACACATCGAGCAGATCTTCGGCGACCTCAGCGGGTCGTCGAACCCGTCAGTCTTCTCCGACCTGGGTGTTGTGCAGGACGGCGAACTCATCGCCGAAGCCCGCATCTCCTCAGAAGTCGAAGACGAGATCCAACGCCGTGAGAAGGCAGGCGAATCCCGTACTGGAAGCGACCTGATCGACCACTTTGCCGAACCACCGTATGGGTGGAGCCGCGAAGTCGTCAGGCTCGCCGCGGCCGTGCTCTTCCGCAACGGCTCGATCATCCCGACGTACAAGGAACGAACCTACGGGACGTACACGGAAGACGGCGCACAGGAGCTGTTCACCCAGGTCACGAAGTTCAAGTCCACCTCTTTCGACGAGCGCGAGACTGTCGACATCGACACGCGAACGGACGCCAAGCAGCTCCTCGACCGCCTATTCGACCGAAAGGTCAAATCCACGGACCAGGCCGTCGACGAAGGCATCCGAGAGGAAGCCAACAATTGGGTCTCGACCACCAGCACACTCCTCTCGCAGCTTCGTCGGGTAGACTTCCCGCTCACGGACGACGTCGAGCAGTTCCAAACACGGCTGAAGAACCTGCTTCAACAACCCACGTCGGCCAAGCGCATCAAGCAGTTCGTCAAGTTCGAGGACGAACTCGAAGGTCTCACCAAAACCGCGAAAGACGTCGCCGAGTTCTGCGGTGAGAACGGCGGTGAAGACCGTCTGAAGGAGTACGAGACGATACAGCGATTCATCACGACCGAGTGGGAATCGCTCGTCGACGAAGCAGATGATCACGCCGCCCTCGTCGACATCAGCGACGACGTACGCGACGCCGCCAACCGTGTCAAGAACACGCTCGACACCGAGGGCGTCATCAGCCAGTGGAACAACGTCAAGACGGACTATCGAGCCGCAGCAGAAGCCTTCACCGCAACCTACGAAGCGCTGTACGAGAAACGGCACGAAACGTACACAAACTCCATCGACTCGGTGAAAGCATACGCCGGCTCCGACATCGACGAGAACGATCTCGACTCGGCCCTTTCGGACCTGACGGAGCGGCAGGGCGACGGATCGGTCGATCTCGACATCTCGAATAAGGACCAAATCAATCCGGACCCTTCACTCACCCGTCTCATCGAACACATCCAAACCGTCGATGCGTACGAGAGCGCGGCAAAAACCAAAATCGACGACCTGGACGATGACGACGACGATGGAACGATTCGCGAGAGCGTAGATATCGATGACATCTTCGGGAGCGTCGTCGTGACTGACCCCGAGGACATCGACGCACCAATCAGTGAACTTCGGGGGGAGATCGAAAACCTCCTCGATCAAGAGGGCGAGGTAGAAATCCGATTCCGGTAATCGCGTTTCGTCCCATCTCACTCTTTCAGATATTGTTCCTTCGAGTGTTGTAGAAGATGATGAGTGTATGGCGAAGTCATATTATTGGTTACGTGTGAATGGCGACTACGCTTGACAAACTACCACCTGCTGAAATCGGGGCACCGTGAGTTCTTCCCGTATTGGGATCAAGAAGACGTCGTCTCAATCGGGTGGACTAAGGCTGCAGAACTTGTCTACCAGGACGCTCCGGATGATGAAGTTCGAGCTTTAGCGGAAGAACACTACGGGCAGGGCCCCGGGTACATACTGAATATCCTGAAGTGCTTCGCGGGGCAGCCTGCCGGGGATCGGACGCCGATGAGGGCCGGTGATATCGTGATCGTCGACGGCCAGAAAGACATTCGCGGGAAGAGTGTGCTTCGCGGAGTTGCCAGAGTGGGGGAGCCACAGAAGTGGGACTCATTCATCGACGATGATTTCCCGCATATCCTCTATCGAGACGCGGAATGGCTGTATAACGAGGGTCCAGTAGCTAAATCCGAGTTGCCCGCGAAATTCCAGATGGGGGGGAGTTCGTCTACTCACCTGCCGGGAACACTACAACAGTGGAATCCCAGTGAGGACCCTGAAAAGACGCTCGACAAGTTAGTGACAGCACTCGAAGAGGCTCCGCTCATTCAACCGAAGTCGTACGACTTCGAATTCAGCGAGAAGGTCATTCAGGAACACATCGCTGATCACGCCGAACTGTTCCAGGAGAATCTCGACATCACCCCCGGGGAGATGGAACGAGAGTATCAGACTGAGAGCGGGGGATTCGCTGATTTCGTCGTTCTTCCGAGTGACGACGAGGTCACGGTCATAGAGACGAAAATAGATATTGCGGGACCGCAGGCCGCGAAACAACTGCGAGAGTACATTGAAGACCTTCAGAAAGAGTACAATCAGGCGATTCAGGGAATTCTGGTCGCGGAGGAGTTCTCCAACTATGAGGGAATTGAAGATGAGGTCGGTGAGTACGACATCATGCTTCGCCGGTATCACGTGACCCTCGAATACGAGGAGGTCCAACTAGAGTAACAGGAACGTCAGGGGCTTCTACGGGGAGTGTTGGCACTGGCAATTGAATCGTTCGTAGCTACGTCGCTCTCGGCTTCGGTGATCTCATCCCCATATTATAAGACACGCCGAATACTTGCTGGTTGTATGTCATCGCGGGCGGGAATCCCGACACAGCGTACTGCCGTTCCGCCCGTTTCGTGGCAGTGCGCGACCCTCTGATATCCATGTCCACGACACACGGTCAACCCGGTCTCTCATCGGATCAGCGCTCGACCATCCGAAGCACCATCCTCAGTACGCGGCATACACTCGAAGACGAACTCCGACGGCAGCTGGAAAAGTACGGCATCTACGAGGACAAGAAACTTTCCCAGGACAAGCTGACGCATCTCTCTGCTGAAGAACTCGATACCCGAGATAGGATAGACGCAGCCATCGAACGGGAACTCGAATCCACGGAAGGAGACCTAGAGCGATCAATTACCAACTACGTCCGCGAAGCGACGAAAACCTACCTCAACCGATTCGTCGCGCTGAAAACCATCGAGGTTCGCGGCCTTATTGAGGAAACCATCACCGAGCGACCAGAGTACGGCAATCGGTCGTACATGCACCACACCGTGGCGGAGATCGCCGGGGAGCTGACTAATGCCCCAGACGACGGCTTCGGTACCGCACTCGATCTCGCGTACCAGGAGATCGGTGCGGAGATTCGGATGATCTTCGAGGAATCCGAACACACTGCTATCGACCTCGATGCACAGGTTCGAGAAGAGGTTCTCGACGAACTGGACGCAATCGACGACGATGCTTGGGAGAGCGACGAGGCACTGGGTTGGGTGTACCAGTACTTCGGTGAAGAAGAACGGGAGGAAATCGACGAGCGCGTCGACGAGGAGAATTACAAGATTGCTGGGACTGATATCGCCACGAAAACCCAGCTGTTCACTCCGCGGTACATTGTCGAGTGGATGGTCGATAATTCCCTGGGACGGCTGTGGCTCGAAATGCAGGATGGCCGAACCAATATTGATGATGAGGACAACTGCTTCTATCTCGCACCGTTAGAAGACTCCTTGACTGACCGCGAGACGAAATCGGTCAAAGACATCACCGTGCTTGACCCCGCTTGTGGGAGCGGTCATATGCTGTTCTATGCGTTCGATGTTCTTTACCAGATGTATCTGGAAGAGAGTGAGGTACCCGAGAAGTACATCCCGCGCGAGATCCTTCGGAATAATCTCTACGGTGTCGACATTGATTCGGGAGCCGCGCAGATCGCTGCACTGTCCCTCTACCTAAAGGCGAAAGACCAATCGCCAGACGTAGAAATTCCGCAGTTGAATATTGTCTCGGCAGACGCCGTGCTGATTAACGGCGAAAGGAAAGAAGAGATACTTGAACGTGCGGGGTCAGAATTGGAGAGGGAAATCTTAGAGCAGATCTGGAATAGCTTCGGTGACATCCGCGAATTAGGCAGTCTGGTCCAGGTCGAAGACCGCATCGACGAGGTTCTCGACGAATACCGGGAAGAGTTCGAGGCAACTGGCCAAGCGCAATTCACCAGCGGGGGCGGACTAACCTCTCAATCGACCTTCGTTGCAGGAGGTGAAGAAGAGTCTTGGGACGAAATCAAATCCCGGCTAATGCAGAGCGTACAGGACCTCGCTAGTGAAGCACTCGAACACAATGACCCAATCGAGGAGATGTTTGCAGCGGAGGTTGGGAAAACAGTCGAACTACTCGATGTTCTGATGGGGGAATATGATACTGTCGTCAGCAATCCACCTTATCTCAAGAGTGGAAAAATGGGAGAAACCCTGAAGAGTTATATCAGAGATCAGTACACTGGCAAATACGATGTCTATGGTGCCTTCATAGAACGTTGTCTAGGCTTTTCAACTGACAACGGACACGTTAGCATGGTTACTCCAGAGAACTTTATGTTCCTCTATTACTTCCGGGGTCTCCGAAAGAAGCTACTTAATGAGAGTTATTTCGTTGAGGCGGCTCACTTGTCACGGTATGGATTTGAACAACAGAAAGATGCGTATACGATTCCATTTGTCTTGCGGAGTGAGCCCCCCTCGGAAAACGAGCCTTCTCGTTTCTATCGAATGACCCATGAACAGGAAGAATACGAAACCTATGAACAGAAGCTCTCTGGGTTGGAGACAATCGTACAATCGCTCCGGATGGGTGAGGACCATCCAGACGTTTATACATTCTCTCAGAGCAGAATTAAAGATATTGGTCGAAGGCCCTTCCTTTACTGGTTCGGTGAGGAAATACTCAGTTTGTTCTCCGAATTCAACCGAATTGACCACGTCGCAGAAGTGAAGCAGGGGCTAGAGACAGGCAATAATGATCGGTTTGTTAGAAAATGGTGGGAAGTCCCAGAAGAAAATCTAAATAGGGATTATGTCAAGTACCAAAAGAGCGGTAATAACTTTGAATATTATGATTTGGTCGAAGATTATGTCTGGTGGGGTAAGTCTGGAGAGGAACTTCGGGACGCAAATGCAAACATCCGGAATGAAGAATATTATGACAGGAAGGGAGTCACGTATAGAGCATTTGGAAATTATGTTGTAGGTAGAATGAAATATAAAGACACGATTCATTCAAATAAATCTCATGCAATATTCTCCGAGGAGGTCTCGGATGAGCTATTACTTGCCAATCTCAATTCAACCCTCCATCGGTTTATCGCAAATGGTCTAAATCCTGGCATTAGCATCGAGGTTGGCGATGGCAAGAGATTCCCAGTGAAAACAGATTACGAATATCAGTCTGAGATAGAGGAGCTAGTTTCTTTGGGTATTCAAGAGCGGAAAAAGATCTCTCGTTTGACGGAGACTAGTGCAGATTTCAGTGGGGAGGAACTTGCGACGCTACTCGAATCGAGTGCAATCGACCCACAATATGCTGAGGAGGCTACCCAAGCTCGCATCCTTACTGTCCACGGCATTTCTGACACACTCCTCTTTGATGAATATGGAATTTCGTCTGAGACACAAGAGCAGATGTACGCCAATCTTCCAAAGAACACCTCAGAATATCCCGTGGACCGCAGTACCCACGTTAAATATCCAGAGTTCTTGAACCAGTATCTGGAAGTAGTAGACCTGAATGACGAACGGATTGATTCAGCGGTCGAGACCCTCCAGTCATTAGACGGGGTAACGCTCCGCGAAGCAGCAGAAGAAACTGAGCTCTCCCCGTTAACCGTGGCTCAACTTCGGTACGAGAACGACCTCTACACCAATGATGAACAGACGACGGCCGCGGGTCGAGTAGTGTCCCTGATTGTGGGATCGCTGTTTGGCCGCTGGGAATCTGGTAGTGAGATTCCCACTCTCGACGACGAGATACTCGCGTTCGACCACTCCACTATCTCAGTGGAAAACTTGTTTTCAGAAGCTCTCGACGCACTGTTTCAGGATTCTGTGCAGGCGGAACGTGAACTTGAATCCGCCTTGGGCGATCAGCCTGTTAATTGGCTCAGGGAGAACTTCTTCCGGTATTATCACGTCGACGAGTACAAACCGCGAGGCGAGCGGAGTCCCATCTATTGGCAACTTGAAAGTCCCAACGGCGGAATCAGTTGCTACGTTTACTACCACGGGATAGACTCGAACACACTTCCGAAGCTTCGTGGTCAGTATCTCGATCCTCGTATAGGGGAACTCGAAAACGAACTGGAAACCCTAAACGCACAGACTAGCGGTGACGATCCAGACAAGGACCTTCTAAAGAGGAAAGAGGAAGTTCAGAATGACCTGGACGATATCAGGGAGTTCCGAGA
The DNA here is from genome assembly GCF_002355635.1 of Halopenitus persicus. GTDB lineage: Archaea > Halobacteriota > Halobacteria > Halobacteriales > Haloferacaceae > Halopenitus > Halopenitus persicus_A. The sequence goes on from NZ_AP017558.1 coordinate 1,178,355, forward strand.
TACCATCGACGAAATGATTGACGATGGTGTTACCGTTGATGTCGAGAAGGGTATTTGGGAGAACATCAAGGAATGGGACCAGTATGAGGTCCTCGAAACTGGGCTCCCCAAATTAAAATCGAGCTACACAAGATGAGTTTCCCCATGAATACAGAACAATGACTGAACTCTTTCTAGCACCTGCGTCAAAACGTAATGATGTGTTTGATATCTTCCAAAGAACTGTTCTCGATGGAATTGGTCGAGAAATATATTCCCAATACTCTGAGCAGGAGTGGGGAGATTCTGTTAATCTGTGGGGGCTTACCTCCTCAATGGAAACGACCTGGGGAAAAGTAAGTACGGGAGATTGGATTCTTTTTTACACTGGTTCCGACCAGTATGAGTATGCTGCTAAAGTAAGTGATAAAGAGCAGAATCCAGATCTTGGCGATGTAATCCGTAACAACATATTGGGTGTGGATGACGATGAAAGCCGGGATTGGGACCTGTTGCTGGTCTTAGAAGACCCGGTTCCTGTGGCAATTTCTGGTCATGAGGTTTCAGAATTGCTTGATTATGGGAACAACTTCCCCGTCCGGTTTATCCGAGTAACACAAAGCCGTAAGGAGGCTCTCCAGGAGGAATATATCTCCGTGGATGAATTCATTCAGAAAATAAGAACCGATGACGCAGAATCCGTTGCATAGCACGTCCTAATATCACCGTGGTTCGATTCAACCACTGGTTTGGTCCCCGAAACAACAATCAATCCCCGATAAAAAGAGGAATACAATGGGAGATCTCGCGGACAGCATTATCACGGAACTCCGGCAGAAGTTCGACCGACACCCAGTCTGGGTGTGGTACGACGCCCAGGAGAAGTACAAGGGCGTCCTCGACGAGGTCGAAGCTGCCCTCGAAGACGTCACGCTCGCACGTTACGACGGTAGCTACTTTGAGTTGAAGTGCCGCCTCCATGAGGAGGACCCGAACTACGAACAGAACTGGTTGTTCTATATCCCTGAATCACGGAACGACGCCGAATGGTTTCGGGATATCCATGCACTCGGACGACAGTATCGCGTCGGCCAGGACATCGACGACACGCCTGTGACGCAGTTCCTCGTCGAGCACGACGAAGAGATCCCCGACGCGTACGAGGACTGGGGACAGAACCGCGAGGTTCAGCGCCTTGCGTTCTTTTGCGTTCTTTTCGATACCGCTGGCCCGGCGACCGACGACTGGGTTCGAACCTACCTCTCGAATCCGGAAGAGTACCGTGAGACAATCGAGGACAACGCGATGGCCGACGCGTGGGACGCACAGCTCCGCGAGGAGTACGGTGTCACTGCGGGACTCGACCCGAAAGAGCTAGCGACACAGCTCCTCTTCGGCGAGGTTGCCAGCCGAGCACCGACGTCCCGATACGACGAACTCGCGGCTGACGATACCCGTGCTGCTGCAGCGTTCTGCGACGAATGGCAGCAGTACGCCCCTGCCGAGTTCACGCGCTACGCACAGCGAATCGCGGAGGACTACGACCTTGCGAAGGCCGTCATCGACTCCGAACGGATTCACTGGGACGCGACGGCGTTCAAGGGCATCGACATGGGCCTCATTCGGCTCGTGATGCAACGACTCGCCGACGAGACCTACGCAGACCTCCCCGATATCGCGGCAGACCTCCAGCAGACAGTCACTGAGCGACAGGACAGCTTCTGGAGCAACGAGGACCTCGTCGATTGGTCAGTCCCAGTCCTGGCGGTCGAAACTCTCCAGCGTATTGGGACCATTGACGCCGACGAAGCAAAGACGCTCTCGTCGACAGAACTCGCCCAGAAGTACACGAGTGACGACGGGTGGTGGCAAGTCGATGCGGCGTATCGGCAGTACATCAACGCCACGCAGAAGGCCACGTTCCCCTATCCGAACGAAACCACGGTGAAACAGCGGGTCACCCAACACTACATGTCCTTCCTCCGGGGGGTGAACCGCCCGCTTGCGAACATCCTGAGCGACGATCCGACGCTCGGGACACCGCAGACCTCCTTCTACGATGAGTTCGCGGATCTTGAGGACGGGACCGCGATCATCATCTGTGATGGGCTTCGCTACGAACTCGCCGAAGCAATCAAACAGAACCTCGGGCGACGAACCGACTTCGAGCAAGACTTGAGTGCAGTTAGCGCGGCGCTGCCTTCGATCACCGAGGTCGGGATGGCGGCACATCTTCCTGGGGAACTCGGTCTCTCACTCGAAGATGATGACCTCGTTGTGACCAGCGGCGGTAAGGAGATGGCCGGAAAATCGGACCGCGTCGAACGACTCAGCGCCGCGGGCTTCGAAGTGGTGGATATGGACGAGGTGAGCAACATCTCGTTGGAGGACTTGACGGAGACCGACCCGGTCCCACGAGTCGTCTATTCCGGAACGATAGACAAACTCGGCGAGAGCCTCGACGACGACGCGGCCTTCAGCCAGGTCGCTTCCCACGTCGACGATGTCGAACGGACGGTCCAGCGACTGAAGCAGGCCGGGTACACCCGGTTCGTCATCACGAGTGACCACGGGTTCCTCTACACGGATCGGTTGTCCGACGACCTCAAAGTCGAATCACCCGACCTCGCTCCGGTCGTCAAACGACGGTTCGCAGCCGCCGACGGCGACGCTCCACTCGTCGATACGGACGAATTCATCGAAGTCGATTCCGATGCGCTGTCTGACCTCGGCATCAACGCCCCAGAACTCAAGCTGCTCTTCCCCCGGAGTGTCGCCTGCTTCAAGGCCCAGGGAGGGAACATGCAGTACTTCCACGGTGGGATTTCACTCCAAGAACTACTCGTTCCGTGTCTCACAGTGACCACCGGCGAGATCGAAGAAAGCGCGTCGATCAGTTACGACGTCTCGATCCCAGACCCGATCACGAACTCGATAATCTCTGTCGAGATCGAAGCTAAGAGCGGACAATTGGCGTTCGACCCAGCACCGATACTGGAGATCCGTGCGAACATCGACGACGAACCGGTTGCGGACCCTGTAACGATGGAAGTATCGCCGGGTACCAATAGTGAACGTGTCCGGCTCAAACAGGGCGCAATCTCTGGAGAGAGTTCGGTTCAGTTCGAAATTATCGACACCGATACCCGAGAAACGATCACGCGGACAACGGTGGAACTCGATCTTCTCTTCGGAGACGACGATATGGGGTTTGACGTCTGAACAGCAACGAATCCCAGCAATTGTGTGTCAGTGAACGGCCCAGAATTGGATATCGGTTATTCGTATTGGTATTCCACTTAGCATGACCGACACCAATATGCCCCCGGCTCTGTTTCTCGTAGATAATGACTACTGAGGACGTCGATCAGAAAGCTCTCGACGTCTTTCCCGGACGCGTCGTCCGGAAGGATCTCGTTCAAGATATCAAATCGGGAGTGAACGTCCCCACCTATGTTCTCGAATACCTCATCGGACAATACTGCGCCACTGACGATGAGGAATCGCTTGAGGAGGGACTCGAAAAAGTCAAACAGATTCTGTCGAAGCACTACGTTCGCCCCGACGAGGCCGAGTACGTCAAAAGCGAAGTGCGCGAGCGAGGGCGATACCGAGTCATCGACAAAGTAACCGTCAGACTCGACGAGCAGCAGGACGCCTACATTGGCTCCTTCGTCAACCTCGGACTCAATGACGTCGAGATCAACGAACATCTCGTCAGTAAGCACCCGAAGCTGTTGGGCGGCGGTGTCTGGGCCATCATTGACCTGGAATACCTTCCAGACAACGCGAAAAGCCCCAAGAGCCTGTTCGGTATCGAATCGTTCAAACCGATACAGGTGTCGAACCTTGACCTCGAACAACTGAAAGACCGTCGACGAGAATTCACGCGCGACGAGTGGCTGAACCTTCTCCTCCAGAGTGTCGGGTATGACCCATCCGCGTTCAGCGACCGGGAGAAACTCCTCTTCCTGACTCGGTGTCTCCCTCTCGTCGAGTCCAACTACAACTACGTCGAGTTAGGACCCCGGGGAACGGGGAAGAGCTATCTCTACCGTGAAATCAGCCCCCACTCAATTCTCATCTCCGGTGGAAAAACCACCGTTGCGAAGCTCTTTCTGAACCTCAACACGGGACGCATCGGACTCGTCGGCCGCTGGGACGTTGTTGCGTTCGACGAGGTTGGTGGACTCCAGTTCAGCGACTCGGAAGCGGTCCAAATGCTGAAAGACTACATGGAGTCCGGAAGCTTCTCACGCGGAACTGAGGAACTCACAGCCCAGGCTTCGATGGTCTACGTTGGAAACATCGACTTGGATGTCGAAGGCGTCCTCAAGAGCTCTCACCTCTTCGAGCCGTTCCCGGATGATATGCAGGACCTCGCCCTCATCGACCGCTTCCACTACTACCTCCCCGGCTGGGAAGTCCCGAAGATGCGCTCCGAGTTCTTCGGCGATCAGTTCGGATTCATCGTGGATTACTTGGCCGAGTTCGTCCGCGAGCTCAGGAAAGAATCCTACGGCGATGCGATCAACGAGGAGTTCGCATTTGGAGACCACCTGAACCAACGTGACGAAAGGGCCGTCCGGAAGACCGTATCTGGTCTGCTCAAATTACTCCATCCCCACGGTGAATACACGAAAGAAGAGCTCCGCGAATACCTCGAATTCGCAATGGAGGGACGTCGCCGCGTCAAAGAACAGTTGAAGCGGATGGGTGGAATGGAGTATCGGGCCGTCGAGTTCTCGTATTTGGACTTAGACACGAAAGAGGAACTCTACGTTCCAGTTCCCGAGGAGGCCGATGAGGCGCTCATTCCGCCCGGGACACAGCAAGCAGGCACTGTCTACACTATCGGCGAAAGCGAGGGTCGTCACGCACCGTTCCGCATCGAAACCCAGACACTCCCCGGTTCTGGGAAGACGAACATCTCGGGGACGCCAGGGAAGAAGATGAAAGAGTCGTTCGAGACTGCGTGTGACTACCTTCAGGCCAATATGCGCGAGCTCCGTCGTGATGAAACCCTTGACGAGTACAACATCAACGTCCAAGTCCTCAATCCGTCTGATGCAAACGAGGGTGGCGAGACTAGTGTCGGCTTGCTTGTGGGAATCGTCTCAGGCATTCTCGACCGACCTGTCCGTCCCCAAACTGTCATCTTGGGTGCTATGAGTTTGATGGGTGAACTGGTTGCAGTAAGCTCATTAGTTGACAAGTTACAATTGGCGGCAGATTCCGGCGCTAAGACTGTATTATTGCCCGCCAAAAACAAAGAGGATATGGCGAAGATTCCGGACGAGCTTCTTGATCAGCTTCAGCTTGTCTTCTACACAGATCCCCTTGACGCCGCGAGCAAAGCGATTCAGATAGACTGAACGACTCAAAGGAAACTCTGATGCGGTAATCCGAAAAATAGTGATCTCGATTGAGTCCTTGGCCTCTCTTTCTATTTCTGAGAACTAATTATGGTTTTCAAAGCTGTCAGCCTCGCCAAGAGTGAAGTGAGGCCGATATCTTGGTAGGAAGTGTTCGATGGATTCAACGCTTCTCACCGGCCCGACACACGCCCGATTGGAACAACGGGCATTTCAGCGGGCTGATGACCTCGCCTCCGATTCCCTGGGCAGTATTCTATACATAACGCGGAATGACGCTCGCCGGAGTACGGTTGAAGACAACTGGGCCGCATCGCACGCTCCACTCCGTCTTCGTGCCGAGACGCTCGATGCGGTCGTCCGTGAGTGGTACGAGCATCTCCACGGTCCGGTCCAACCCCTCTCCGGACAGCTGAATCGCCGACTTGCGGAGTACGCGCTTGACAGAACGACAGCCGAAACAGAAGGTGCCCTCGCCGGCGAACCGGCCTCAGCCGCCCTCGCGGATTCGTTTAGCAGCCGCTTCTCACTCTTCGACGACGCCGGCGTCGGGACCGCCGACGCACTGGCAGCAGAGTTCGAGGGGTCGCCCCTCGATGACCGGATAGCGACGGCCACCGTCGACGCCTACCGGCACTATCGGGCTCTCCACGCCGACTACGTCGACGAGTGGGTTTGTACTCGTGGAGAGATGTTCGACGCCGTTGCGACGGCAGACCAGCAGCTCTCGACACTCTCACCGGGACTAGACGTCGTGATTCTCTCCGGGTATCACGAGTTCCGTCCCGTCGAACGCCGCCTCATCGAACACCTCGCCGACGAGCTTCCGATGATCGCGCTCCTTCCGCTCCATCAGGGTGGTCGGAGCGGTGTCGACGCCGTCGCGACCGATGCGCTCGACGTCTACGAATCCCTGGACTTCGAGACGGTCGCAGTCGAGCCCGCTGATGATGCCGGGAAGACGTTTGGAACGATTACTGAGCCCCTCTATCGACCGGACTCCGACACTGTCCCGGTTCCTGATGCGCTCCGATGGCGGGAACTCCCCACACCTGAACGGGAAATCCGCTTCGTCGCTCGCGAACTCCGAACCGAACTGGCCAACGGATGCGATCCAGACGATCTCGCTGTCGTCATTCCGGGGACTGAGGCCTATTCGGGCTACGTTGAGGACACGTTCGATACGTTCGACATCCCGCACGTCACGACCGCCGCCTCACAGCTGAACCGGACGTTCGCCGGGAGCGTCGTCCACGACCTCCTGAACCTCGCCGAACCGGATCCACGCGCTGAGGACCTCACGTCGCTACTGGCGAATCCGCTGGTCGATGTCGTCAATGGCGACCAAGCCAACGCCATTACGGCAGCTGCCCGCCGGCGCGACACGGTTTCGGTCTCACCGCTCCTCGACGACGTCGACGACGAGGCGACTGCGCTGATCCAGGATCTGCTAGCTACGCTCGAGACGCTCCGAACGGGGGACGTTGAGGACGCAACCGAGACGCTCCGCCGGCTGTTAGACGCCAAGTTCGATCTGGAAACAGCGACGAAAGACTACGCTAGCGGCGCCGAGCAAGCTGTCGAACAGCGAGCGTACGACCTCGTGGACGAGGTTCTCTCTTCGTTCGAGTCACTGTCGGCCGTCGATAGCGACCTCTCCCCGTTGGCACTGTTCACTCGTGCATTCGACGGTGTGCCGATTCGGGTTCCCCAACGCGCTGCCGGCGGCCACGTCGAAGTGATGGGGATGCTCGACGCTCGGATGCAGTCCTTCGAGAAGGTGTTCCTCGTAGGACTGACGAGCGAACACTTCCCGGTAACGCCGGAGCGGCCGGCCTTCTTCGAGGAGATGACCGACGCCCACCCACGGTTCGACACCGGTGACGAGCGACTCCGGGGGCGCTATCTCTTCGCGACGCTGCTCGCGAACGTCGACGAACTCACGATCACCACACCAGAGACGGGCGGCGACGAGTCCGCCGTCGTCCGGTCGCCGGTCCTCGACGAACTCCAGCGCGTGACTGGCATCGACCCCGAAGACGGCGTCGACGACCGCGTAGGCTCCCGCGAAGACCTCCAGCGGCACGTCGCCGCAACAACCGACCGGCGTGCGGCAGTCAGCCGCGCCGGCGACCGAGGTGACCTCTCCCCCGAGCAGACCAAGCGCACGGATCGAGGACTCCACTGTGCGGACAACAGGGGCACGGCTGGCCTCTCCGAACACGACGGCGTGTTAGATCCCGAGACAGTCGATGAGGTCTACCCCCCGTCCGAGCGGGAACCCTACAGCGCCAGTCGGATCGAACGATATGTCGAGTGCGGGTTCAAGTTCTACGCCGACAAGGTCCTCGGAATCGAGGACCCCGACGATGTCGAGGTAGTCCCCACGCCGCTCGAAACCGGATCGTACGTCCACGATGTCCTCGAACGGTTCTTCGCCGATCTACAGGACGGGGCCGAAGACGGTATTGACCTCACCGCGTTTGACCGGGATGAATTGGCCGCCCATCTCCGCGATATTGCCGTCGATGAACTTCGAGACGCTGACTTCGAGTACGACGGTCTGTTCTACGAGCGGTGGAAGGCGGAACTGTTCGCAGGGCTTGCCGGCGATGGAAGTACTCCCTATGAGTCGGGGATCAAGCCCCACGATGCCCCCGAACGGGGATTGTTCGCAACCCATCCGTCTTTAGTTAAGCCTCACACCTCGGTTGTGTAGCGGTAGCGAGTGTCTCTTGTAAGATCGGTCGCTGCTTGTGGATTTTTTGAGCGTCTTCGATCAGCCGTTCGAGCAGCGGCGGTGGTGAGTAGCCGAGGTACTCACCGAGTTCGTGGAGGATGAGCTGGGCGTGCGACCGAAAGGTCGCCGCCCAGCGCTCTGTCGGAAAGACGAGCTCATCATCTGCCTGCTCAGTGACGAGATCCAACAGATCACGGCTTACCAGCAGCGAGAGCAACGCTGCGTACAGCAAGATCTCCACCACGTGTTCGTCACTCGTGTCGAACTCATCCAGTTCGTACTGCGTCTTCAGCTCGCGGAACAGCAACTCAACTTCCCACCGACAGCGGTAGATCTCTGCTAAATCTGCCGGAAAGAACTCTTTTCTCGCCAAATTCGTCATATACAGATGGTAGTCGTCGGCGTCCTCGTCGCGGACGCCGACGACGCGAAATTGCTTCGTATCCAGCGATCGTGTCCCGTTGTACGGCCCTCGTTTGAACTCTACTTCGACCTCTACATCGATGTACTTCCGGTCGAGGTCGTCGAGAACAGCGCGGAGCTGCTTGCCCTCTAAGGGAATGGCGCGGCCGCGCCATTCCCGTAATTCTTCCGTAATCACCGGATTCGCGTTCTGCTTCAGCCGACTCACGAAGTAGCCGTCGTTCTCGTCGATCAGCGCAAACCGGCGGTACTTGAAATAGGCGAGATCGAACAACACGAGGCGGTTCTCAAGCCACGGCCCTGTTTTGAACAGGGTGCTGTCGTGCGTTTTTTCGTTAGCAGTGTCGAGCCGTTCAATCGTCTGCACCGTGGCATTGTGGAGCAGGTGGAGCTTCGCTCCAGCCTGCTCCTCGTGGCGGGCTTCGAACTGATCTGAGAGAAATTCGTGTAACCGCAACACCGTTCCATCAGCGATCATCACATCTCTAAATCGGTCGATATCAGCGTCAACAGCGTTAGGAACAGCGACCTCGTCGAGACCGCGCTCGACGAGGTCGCGGAGGTACTCCGCAAGCGTCGGAGTCAACCGCTGATAGAACCCGCCCGGAGAAATCGTTTCATCGGCAGTAGCGTTGTAACAGCGTCTAAACCCGGCGAGTGTTCGGCTTTCGCCTGCGGCGAAGCCGAACACGAATGCCCAGACAAAGGCAGGAATCTGGAGTTTGCGGTCACGTTCGACCACGCCGAGTTCCTCGGCGTGCTCTTCAAGGAACTCAGAGGGAAACAGTGTAGTGAGCCGACGCATAATTTGAGACGAGGAGGCTTCGTTGTGCACACTCGATTCCTCCTCATTCCTTCCGAAAAGTAGTCCCGATAAGCCGCCGCTGCCACGCGGTTTCTCGCTTAACTAAAGACGGATGGTTCGCAACCTTCCTCGACAACGAACTCTCCCAGAATGGTGCGGTCCGACCGCACCTGTTCGAGGCGCCGTTCGGTGAAGGGCTCCCCGATTCGGATGCTGGTCCGTTTACCGTCGAACGTCCGGACGGCTCGACTGTCGCGATTCGTGGGTACATCGACCGCGTCGACGTGAGCCGAGACGGCGACCAACCGACACTCACGCTCTACGACTACAAGACTGGACGAGCGCCGTACATGACGAAGACGACCGGTGGCACGAAGTTCCAACTGCCCATCTATCTACTCGCTGCGGCGGACGTGGTCGACGGCGGTCTATTCGACGAGAGGTCGCTCTCGGCGACGTACTATCAGGTGCGACCCCCTAACGACCTGAAGGTTCCACGCGGTGTCGAATCAAAGTTCGATTCAGAGGTCGAACTCCGCCGGTTCTTGAACAACGTCGTCCCGGAGTGGTTGGGCCAAATCGACGAGGCGATCGGCAACGGACGGTTCCACACGACGCTTCTGTCCGCCCGCGGTGCGAACTGCCGGTACTGCGACTACCGGCGGGCCTGTGACGTTCGCCATCACCGCAAGCGGGAGTTCGTCGACGAGGTCCACGCGGACGACGCCGCCTACGTTCCGCTCCGCGTTCGCGACGACGAGGATCTCGAGGCGGTGATGAGCGATGACTGAGGAACCCGAGGAGATTCAGCTCACGGAAGAACAGCAAGACGCGCTCGTCCAAGGCCGGAACGTCGCGATCACTGCCGGCGCCGGGACGGGGAAGACGACGACGCTCACCGAGCGGTACGTGACGATACTGGCCGAGAACCCGTCGCTCACGCCGGAGAACATCGTCACGATCACCTTCACTCGGAAGGCTGCTGCCGAACTGACCGAGCGCGTTCGCGAAGAGGTCTACGACCGACTCGAGGCTGCCGACTCGCCGGCGTCGTATCAGCGCTGGCGAAACGTGCTCGACGATCTGGAGGACGGTTATGTCCACACCATTCACGCGTTCTGTACTCGTCTCCTGCGAGAACGGGCTGTCGAGGCTCCGGTTCCGCTCGGCTTCGACGTGCTCGACGAAGACGGCGCCGCGACACTCCAACGCGAAGTCGTGACTGAGTTCCTCGAACGCAACCAGGACGATGCCGATGTAGCTCTCCTTGCTCAGCTCTGGGGTCGCGACCAGCTGGTCGACGTCCTCGCAGGGCTACTTGACGAACGCCCACAGAGCGAGTCCGTCCTCGAGGCGTGGCGTGACGCCGAGGTCGACGACTACCTCGACGTCTGCTGGGGGGTCGTCTGTGATCTCGACGTTACCGACGCTCGACGGACGCTGTATGGGGACGGACTCCTTGAGCAGCTACGCACGGTCGCGGGCCGCGTCGGTCGCGAGGGCGCTATCGCCGACGAGGACGGTCTTCGGGCCTACCGGACCGTCACCGAGGTCGCGACGACACTCCCTGCCGACCCCGAGGAAAGCGATCTCCGTGACTGTCAGCGGGCAATCCTCGAGCTGTACGAGGCCTGTGAGAAGAAGAACGGCGGTCTGTACAGCAGTTCCGGGTACGTCGTCGGTGACCGGGACGACTGGGGCGAGTATGGGGACGTCTACGACGACATGAAGGACGCCATCGACGCGACCATCGCGGCCGTCGAACCGCACGAGGACGCCGTTGAGACGACGCCCGGGGAACTGGAAGCAAATAGCGCTCACTACGCGCTCGCACTGATGCGGGTCTTCGACGACGTCCTCGCAGCCTACACCGACGAAAAGGACCGCCGCGATACGCTCGACTTTCCTGACGTGATCGAAACGACGCTCGAGTTCTTGCGAGCTAACGATGCGGTCACGGAGCGGCTTCAAGACCAGTTTGCGGCCGTGATGGTCGACGAGTTCCAGGACACTGACCCGCGCCAGTGGGAGTTAGTCAAGCTCCTCACGGGCGTCGACGAGCAGACGGCGTCGAACGTCTTCCTGGTCGGCGACGAGAAACAGAGTATCTACGGGTTCCGCGGGGCCGACGTGACGACGTTCGGGGCGGCGAGAGCAGAACTTCAGGCCGTCAACGAGGCCCGTGGGGTCGACGACGTCCCCGACAGCGACGCCGAGAGCCCGACCGCGCTCGAGCTTTCGGGGAACTTCCGGACGCTAGACGAGCCGCTGTCGTTCCTGAACGAGCTCTTCGAGTACCTGTTCCAGCCGGAGGGTGACTGCCACGAACCCTACGAAGCGCCACCGCAGGACCTGAGTACGCAACGCGACCGCGTCGAAGATATCAAGGGACTCACCGGGAGCGTCGAGTATCTCGCTGTCCCCGACGACGCCGATACGGCGGCAGAGCTCTTCGGCGACGATCATCCGGTCGCCGAAGGCGCGCTCGATCACACCATCGAGGCCGAAGCGCAAGCGCTCGCTGCTCGACTGACCCACCTGTTCGACGATCCGCCGCAAGTCCAAGACCCCGATACAGGTGTCCATCGTGACGCTACTCCCGACGACACGGCAATCCTCCTCCGCCGACGAACCCATCTGGATCGGTATCAGCGCGCCCTCGAGGAGTACGACATTCCTTACACTGTCGTCGGTGGCGTCGGATTCTACGATACGCCTGAGGTCCAGGCGCTCACGAACTTGCTTCGAGTGCTCGGTGATCCACAAGACGATGTCTCCCTCTATGGAGTGCTTCGGTCGCCGCTGTTCGGATTCGCGGATGATCGCCTCGCGCCGGCGGTCGCAGAGGCCGATTCAGTCTGGGACGCGCTTGCCGAGACGGACGACCCGCAGCTGTTGGACGCGTTTGACCTCCTTACGACGTGGCGGGTTCTCAGCGGGTGTGCGACGCCGTCCGAGGATGGTGTCCTCCCGTGGAACCGTCTGCTGTCCCGTGTAATCGACGACACTGGGTATCTGGCGAGTGTAAGCGCCGACGAACGCGGTCGACAAGCCGTCGCGAACGTCGAGAAGTTCCGCGACCAGGTCCGTACTTGGAGCGAGAACGGGGTTCATACCGCTGCGGGGCTGCTCCACCGGATCGACCGCCAGGCCGAGATCGACCCCCGTGAGGGGGAGGCAGATATTCCGGGTGACGCCGAGGGCGTCCGGATTATGACGATCCATTCAGCGAAGGGACTCGAGTTCCCGATCGTCACTGTCCCCGATCTCGGGAGTGATCTCAACTTCGGTCGCTCCGTGGACGACCATGGCTACGTTCGACTCGTGGACGGAACTGATGACGCACCGCCGGTGCCGGCGGTCGGCGGGCCCAATCCGGGCGATGCGTTCTCGATCGAGAAGACCGCCGTCCACGAGTATGCCGACCGACAGTCCCGTCCACAGGAGAGAGCGGAGTCGAAAAGGATTCTCTACGTTGCGTGTACACGAACACGGGATCACCTCCTTCTCTGCGGCACACACGACATCGAGGTCGACGAGTCCGGTGCAATCGAACTCGGGGAGCCTGCTGCCTTCGACGACGCAGACCGGTGGCGCGACTGGTTACAGCCAGCCCTCCTCGATGGAGCACTTGTCGCCGAGGCGATTCGGGATGGACAGGCCTCTGGCGAGATTGATGGAGCCAGCTATACCGTTCGCAAGCCCCCGCGTCCAGTCGACTGGGACACAGACGAAGACGCTGTGGATTCGACGCCGTCGATATCGGTTCCCTCACCGCCGAAGCTGGCACCGGCGAAACGGATCGCGGCCACGACGCTCGTGAATGGGGTAGCGGATGCGTCTGGAGACGGTCACAGTTACTCTCAACGTCAGGAGTCGGCTGGACTGAGCCCCACGACATTTGGGACGGTCGTCCACCGAATCAACGAACTCCGCCCACCGAGAGACGAGTGGCCAGCCCTGATTCGACGTCTGAGTCGGATGGCCGGTGAGGCGCCGACGGAAACAGACCTCCGCGATGCTGTCGACCATGCCGCTGATGCAGTAGAATTTGTTGACAGAATTGAGTCCGATGCCCAGCTCGAAGCTGTTTACGACGAGTACTCTGTCGTCGCTCGAATTGATGAATCACGGATTGTTGGTGATATCGACCGGCTGCTCGTCACTCCAGACGCATACCATATTATCGACTACAAGACCAACGACCTCTCATCTACGACGTCGGATGATCTAGCAGAACACTATCGACCTCAGATGCTCGCGTACACGCTGGCTCTCCTACAGCATAGTCCCGATCACAGTATTCGTGCCTCACTCCGCTTCACCGATGCCGGCGTCGAAGAACGGTTTGAATGGGGCCCGAGCGAGCACTCTGTGATCGAATCTGACCTTCGTTCTATGGTGGAATTGCTTTCTGAATATTGATCCTCGGTTAGAATAGAAGTCTTCACCTGACGAGGGTTCTATCGATTCAAACAGCTCAATGCGGCCGATCGATTTTCACTCATTCTGGTGGGGTAGTCTAGCCACCTTCCGTACTGGCTCAGGCAGTTCAGACACCAGTCCACTATGAGGGACCAAGCTCAGCAGTGAATGGACGAACACCAGCTGACGAGGTGCTGAACTAGATACACCGTTACCATATGCCCCAAATTCGAGAGTTAGAAAGCTGTTATACGCCGAAATTTCATTTTCGCTACGAAGGGGGAACTAATATACGGTCTGGTGTGCGACAATCAATCAACAACGCTGCCGGAGGTATCCTAATGCACATCCCAGAAGGACAATACAATCTCAAAGAGTTCTGTCGAGTGATCTTTGACTCGCCAGAGCGTGTCCTCGAAGGATACCACGGCCAGCGCATCAAAGCCTTCCTCTACCTCTCTGACGATGGCTGGCGTGACTATCTTGACGAACACTACGAGACTGAGGACCTCGGCGGCATCACGAAGTTCGTCGGCAAGTATAGGAACCGAAAGGGCGCGGAGCAGCCGGCAAAATTCTACGCTGGGCAGTATAAAGACGATCTTCGGATGGTGTTGACTGCCGAAACGGAGGAAGCGATTCGGCAGGCGCTCCGTCCGGTTTCGGAGCACAGCGATTGCTTGTCGCCGATGCCGATTATGACTGAGGATTTCCAGACGATGAACGAAATTGTCCTCAGTACCTACGACGATATGCGGATTTCCGAGTTCAAATCGAAGCGTGTGCCAAGCCTTGCTGACGCTCGAACGCGACCGGATGTTGACCGGGAAATCGAATACAAAGGCGCTGATGGTCGGGATCGGCTCGATGAATTCCGTGATGAGTATGGGGTTGTCCCGACTCGGATTCAGTACGAGCACGAGAACGTCTCGATCCGAATCGACACGTCCGGCAAGTTCACGCTCGAAACCGTCAACAAAGAGAGCTTCAACATCCTGTTTGACCTGCTGAGCGAGGTCGTGGTAAATGTGCTCGAATTGCTGGATGTGGCGAATCAGATTAAGTTCGAGAAGCGAGAGGTGGTGCCGGGAAACTTGAAAGTGCAAGTGCCGGAGGTGAGTTCTGGTGAGATAGATTTTGATCAGCAAGTGTCGTTGATGCAGGCAGAGAATTTTATCAAGGGTACAAAGAACAGTGATGACCTGAATTTCAGCTTCACGGACGTCACCAAGCAGGCTGGATCGCTCGACTTCTCTGCGCAAGTTACTGACGAAAACCGAGGCTCCTTATTCAATGTGAGTGCGACCGAGGAGTCGATGCGTATCGTGCCGAAACACGACTGCTCGTTCCCGTCTCTTGTTGAGTTCTATCTAGCCGTGATACAGCTGTTAGATGGTGGCGCCGAAATGCGACTGTACGAATCTCAGTCAGCAGCCTAACGCATGACGAATGTTGACCCTCCTGAATCGGTGCCTGAGGGTCAAGAAACGAAGTATCGTGGATTGTACGGCAAGTGTGTCGAGCATAAGCTCGCAGGGTTCCCTGAGCAGTCCAAGAGTGAAAATCTGCGTGAGGAAATCAGTGTTCAACGCCAACACCGAAAACTAATCAGCTACTCTATCTTCCCGTTCGTACAGGGACGACCGGCTGGCTACAAGTTCTTCACCGCCGAACCGCTGGAGGAACTCGGCGTTCCGAACTTCGATTTCCTGTTGTGGAACCTGGATGGGAATGTGATATTCGGCGAGGCCAAGTCCTCGGTCCCGGCGAGCGCCGACACTGTGGTGAATCAGCTCGAGGAGCGCAAGGAGATTGCCGAAAACCACAAGGAGCACATCGAAGAGGAGTACCTGGGAAGCGAGATCGACCATATGGAATTCGTGGTTTCGACGTACGTCAATCACGGCGACAAAATCGCGAAGGCCATCATCGAGGAGGGGGCCGAGTTCATTACCTGGGTCGTGGACGCCCACCACGACGAGCTGTGGATTCGTCAAGCCCGCCCGACGTCGTTCCCGGACAACTTGGAGGCTGACGAGCCAGATGCGATGCTTCAGGAACTAGACCGCCGACACACGCACGATATGTCAGCGTTGAACGGGGAGCTAGACCGAGTTACCACGAGCTTTGGCCAGGCAGATGTTTTACCAACCGCAATCATTGTCGATCAGCTACGAGTCGTGGTGCAGGCACGTCGAGTCGAAGGGCGACATCCTTGTGTTGATCGTGTAGATATCGAATCGTACGTCTCGAGCAGTTCACTGAACTACTCTGAGGAGCGCGTGACGGGCATCGTGGATGACCTGATTGAGGCGGGTAAACGCATTAATTTCCTCTCTGAGTGGGACGACGACCGTGCTGACTTGAAGGTGGTGTCGAACTATACGGCCAAGGACGACCTGGAGCAGGTCCTCGAGGATAAGTGGGTTAATTGGCGAATCGAGGACATGAAAGATGGCCTCCGGAAAGAATGTGAAGAGCGAATTACTGCTGAGCTGGGCAGACAGAAGCAGCTCAACGAATTCGGTGTGGGTCTTCAAGAGGCGGAAGTTGAAGAAGAGTCGTAGTAACTACCCGAGGTCCGTGGAGAATGCGTGCGTTGAACGCTGAGACAGCGTTGCCCCCGACATGAAGGTACTCGTGTCTCTCTTGAGTGAGTTCCTCGAGCAGTTCGATGAGCGCGTCACTCCGGTTGTGGAAACTCATGTCTGCGACCATTCCCTCTCTCGATATGTGATGCCGAGATCGAGATCCTCGTACATCCGGTCCAGCATCGCTAGCGCCGACTCGAAGGTCGCGTAGTGGTCACACATGTATTCAATCGTGTTCTCGCGGGGGATGACCGGGTAGCCTTCCACATCCTCGATTTCGAGTGACGGCTGTGGATCGAGAACTATCTGCAGCGGCCCATCGATCTCGTCGCTGGGCTGGCGCTCGGAGGCGGTTGGCAGCCCGAATGATGCGAAGAACGTCTCCCAGGCGTCGATGTCCTGCTCGCGAACAGCGATGAACAGCGGGTAATCGTCGGGATCGCGGCTGACCTGGTAGCCGCCCTGGGTCCAGACGTAGACGGCGTCGATCCGCGTGAAGACGAACGGCCACTCCCCGAACTGCGGGATGACGTACGCCTCCTCGATCGATGGCGGACTGACGCCGGCGCTCGCAGCGACCAGCTCGCGCGCTGCATTGCGCACGCGGTCGTCGACAACTGAGAGGCCATCATCATAGTGGACGTAGCCTGCCTCCTCGAGCCGGTTGGCTGCCTGTCTAACCGTCTCGTAGGGTGTGTGGAGGTGCTGGGCGACGCGGCGGATGGAGTCGCCACTCTCGATGGCGAGGAGGACCTGGGCCGCCGTGTCGTCGAGCACTTCGTACATCTGATGGTTACCAACAATTCGGTAACGGTTAAAATAATTACTATAATCAAACTCCAGCTAACTCTTCTCGACGGACACATTTTAGTTTACCACCTCTTCAGCTGGCGTTCTTCCGCTGAATGATTGTGCGGTCTCTGGTGATTGTAGAGATGTGCAATCTGCTCCAATTACTCGCGTACGCTTTCCTCTCTGTAGCAGGACGAGGATAGCAGCTGTATCCAGGTGATCCGCTTCTTCGCTGTCTCTGAACCATGCCACAGGACAAATGTATAAAGTCACACGGATTAGCCTCCATTAGGACCTCTTCTCCGAAATTCCTGGAATCAACAGCGTCAATTTTCCCTGTCTGAGCTGATGGTTTCAGAGGCCATATTAACCAACAGGATCATCGCAAAGGCCATTTGTTGGTTAACACTCGGTGGCATGATCAAAAATGTCAGGACAATCTTGAGGAAGCGTGCGTGTAACGAGTATTGAAACGGATTCCCTCTGAGCCAAAGCCATTCCGATCAGACCAACGCCACCGGCTTCAATTCGATTGGCCCTTCAGAGCTTAGGACGTTATGCAGTGACGTCTCCTCGTCCCTCTCTTTGAGTTCAAAATCGGGAACCACAATGAAGGCCCGTACCCGACCCTCGCCCCCATACTGGTTGATGAGTTCACCGACGCGATTTACCGTCGATTTGGGGCGCTGTTCGATGTTCGCCAAACGTTTGAGTTCGACCAGGACGAGATTCCCGTCCGTATCTTTTGCCACGAGATCCGGAACGACTGTATCACCCGGCGCATCCGGTTCTGCGTCCACAATCTCTAGCCCTTCCTCTAACTGACCCGGATTTTCGAGAACCGCTTCTCGAAAATCTCTCGCTGTGAGTTCGCGCTGTCGTTGCATTTTGCTCAACAGGCTTGGTTTGGTCTCGGCGATCGCTCTGAGTTCCGTGCTGGACAGTCGAGTGTCACCCTCAGTGAGTTTCCTCGAACCTTGTTTGACAGCCTTCGTCCGGTTGTCGGCAGCGATATCTACTGTTGCGTGTCCAATCACGTCATCTGGGTGCTCTTGCTCAAACGTCCGAACGAGAGCGTCCTCAACCAGCCCTTCTGTCGAGGTACCCAGGACTTCGCTAACGCGAAGATAGAACGCCAGTGCAGACACGACGTCGTCGCGTAGGCCCTGTTCAAAGGTTGATTGCCCAAGATCCATCTGAATCTGGTCATCAAGCTCAGAAAGCTCTGACCAAACACCATTTCTTGATCGTTTGACTGTCTGCACCGAAGCGCTCAGATCATCAACGATCCCCGGCGGGACGGACTCGTTTCGCCGAATTTGATAGTTGATCTCTTCGATAATCTCTTTCAATTCCTCCTTGTCTGAGGACGTTCGCTGATGTAGCTTTTCAAGCTCATCAACCACTTTCTGGATGCGGTTATGGTATTCGGAATCATATTGGCCAGAGTCAACCAGCTGTTCGAGACGATTCTGTGCCTGTTCAAGATTCTCTACCCATTCCCCGTACACATCGATGATCTCAGAGGCACTCTGTTGGAGCGATTCAAGCCCGTTTTTATGTTGCTCATTCAGCTCCTGCTGAGAGTGGTACCACTCACTGGATTGATTGTCTTCCTCGGGCTGGTTGATCTGACGAAAATCATCTGAATACTCTTCCGCTAACATCTCCAACTCGTCCACCTGATTTCGGAGACCCCGTTTGGATCCATATCCGCTGAGAAGTGATCGAACATCGTCAACCGCGTTCTGAAGTTCGTTGAGGTGACTGACGTCTGGGCCGAATACTTGCTTGATGTCTCGGGCTTCCATATGCTCAAAGAGTATCCCGAGATCAATCGTTCCGTTCCGGGTGCGCTCGCGGACCCGTTGTCGATACTGTCGGGTATGCTCGGCGTCTTCGCCTCCCTCCCGTATCTTGTCGCGTTGGCTCTTGGTAAGGAGCGCGTTGGACCGGTCTGTCATGCTACAGAGTCTTGCTGCAGGCCACATAACGCTGGTGCATATAAACCCGTAACAGTTCTAGCCGACACCGAGGTTCGTAACAGAATTAGTTACGAATCTCGTTGGTTATTTATAGCCGGGGTGTGTATTGGGTCGATGTCGCTGCACAATTCAGCGTCCCGCCGAACCGCCAATCACCCAACAGGACCCTCCCCAGCCACCAGCGTTCCATGGGTACTCGAAAACAGGACCGCCAACGCAAACTCGAAAAGTACGTCCAGCAACGTCTCGGCCAGCACCGCAAGGTCCTAGAGGCACTCACTGGACTCGATAACGAGCGCAGCGCTGACGCCGAATTTGCGCTGCAGATTCTTGACAATCCTCACAGCGTTCTGGGTAGCAGTTGCCTCAGCACCCCGACGTCTACCACGTCGAAGGAATCGGAGGAGGCCGTGGAGGTGACCACTGACACCCAGTCAACCGACCGGGTGGTGTACGAAGGTTTATAAGCGAAAACGGGGGCTAACACTGTCGAACCCCCGATTGTGGCCCGAATCGCTCGCCAACCATCCACGAAACCCGAGCTATGACCAGATGACGCTTGAACAAGTACGGACGCGCTGCGCAAAGCAATCGCCGGGAGTTTGCTTGGAGGTGTTTGACCGACAGCTACGCGATCAGGGTGCTATCTCGAATCGAGATAGCTCGCTGACGCTCTGCAGTCCCGTCGGTACAGGCCATGGCTCACCACGGGTCTTCACGGAAACCAACCCAGACCCCCATTCTCACCCGATGTTCGACAACGACATTAACCCCGAGGAGTACGTCAAGGAGAATCGCAAGAAAGTACTCGCCGTCGTCAGAGGCAGTGACGATCCCTTCGCTCGCGCCTGCGCGTGGGCGCTCTTAGATCGATACACCCCAGACAACGAACTGGACGAGTTACACGACGAACTCGATGCAGTCGTGGAACGGAGGGGGAAGCCGTGAGTCAGTCACTCAACGGCGGTCGGCAAGTCGATGTCGAGGCCCTCAGCGACGTCGAGCGCCTCCTCGAAGAAGTCGTCATCGTTCAGCATCATCTGGGTGACGGCCTTTCGTGTGACGACGTCCTCGACGAATTCGCCGTCCTCCTGGAACAGCTGGAGTGCCATGTCTCTGACCGTCGTCTTGGTCTCTTCGAGGTCCTCGAAGGTGTCGTGGTCGAGCGCTTGATTGCACCACATACAGACATCCTTGTCACGGGGCGTCTGTCGACGGCACCGGGGGCAGGTAATCGGCGTGTAGTCCTCCGGGTCCTCCGTTTCGACGTCCTGCCCGTGCATCGATGCGTACTCGCGAGCACGGTCTTCACCATACATCGCGACGTAGTGAGAGATGGCATCGCTTCCGCGCTGGCGTCCCTGTCGGTCCTCGATGAACGACTCGTTCTTGCCGAGCTTGGCGAGCCATGTCGCGTTCGACTTCCGGAAGTTCTTCGGCGTGACGGGCTTCTCGAGGTCGATGCGGTCGGCGGCTCGCTTGAAGTAGCGTTGGAAGGTCGTGTAGCTCATCCGCTCGCCGTTCGACTTCACCCAGAGGTAGGCATCGTCGTCGCCCGGGCACGGATGATGGTCACCGAGCCAGCGGTTCAGGTACGGCAGCGCGAGAATCATCGTCACCGAGCGCTGGCCGGTCTTCCCGTCGACCTCGATTTCGACACCGTAGCTGGTGTCCTTCACGTCGCTGACCTTCATCTCATAGAGTTCGCAGTGCGGTCGGAACCCGCCCTCAAACTGGACGGCAAACAGGGCCTTGTTGCGGGCCGGGTTTGTCCCGTCGTTGATGAGCGGGAGGACGTCCTCTTCCCACTCGAGCATGTCGGCCCGCGATGGCTTCGGATTGTAGTTGCGCGGCGTATTCGCGGACATCCAGTCGATGGATTCCGGCGGATCGCCCTTCGTTCCACGGCGGAGCGCGTGCTTGCCCATGGCGCGGATCGCCAGCCGGTAATCACACTTCGTCCGGGGGTTGTCGTACTCCCGATTGACCCAGCGGACGAGTTCCTCAGCGGCCTCGCGTTCCTCGAGTGCGTCGGTCAAGCCACCGACCTTCTCAGCTACGCGGACGAGGTGCCGGAGGAGTTTCTCGTGCCGATTGTCGCTGTAGTCGTGGAGATCGAACTGATCGGAGACCGTGAGCAGCGTTCCAGCGTCGTCGTCGCTGATCGTGTCTCCCGCATATCGCTCATCGTCGTAGAAGTTGGCCCCGCCGCCGGCTCGAATGCGCTCCTTGAGAACGCGGATGCGTTCGCGCTTCGTCATACGGTTCGGAATGGTTCGTTACAGGATTTAACCATTCGGCTAAAATCCCGGCCTAGGCTTGTTTTGCCGTACACGCCTTGTGTGCACACTTTGGGGCTTCATTGGCTATACTCCTGTTTCCTGTGTCCATCCTGGCCCTCTCGCACTTCCATCCAGAATCCGATACTTCCCAGACCGTACAGCGCCGTCAACCCGATGCCTGCCCAGAGTAACGGTCGGCCGATGCGTAGAATGGGATTTATATATTCACTGGTATTACGTGCGGCACTGTGCGACTACAGATTGAGGAGACCATCGTTGTGCAAGAACAATACGGAGCCACCGCCTTGCTGCCCCTTTGACCGTACTGACAGGAGCACTGTGAACCGCCTCGGAGTCAAGCGGTTCGAGACGCTCCGCGTTTCGTCACCACGGAAAACTCCGATTTCCGAACGACCCCGAGGCACTTGGCCTGCTCAGCCTGTAGAATACGCGATCGAATCCTCCTCATAACGGAGCCGGATGGTTTCGTCTCCCATCACTGATCGTCTCGTATACAGATCGTCTTTGGATTCGTCTGCAGAATCAGTGATCAGCCAGTAAGGCCGTGTTAACTATTCGACACGCTCACGGATAAACACGTATGTGTCGGAGGGAGAACGTCTTGAACGTGGCGAGCATTCTTCTGCGCCGCATGAAGATACTTGGCTCGCTACGGGGCAATCCAAAAACCAAATGCGCGTTGGTGGATTCACTTGACACCTCCCGATCGACGATTGATCGCGCCACGCGTGAACTCGAAACGGCGAGTATGGTGGAGTATGTTGGCGGAAAATTCGCAGTCACCACGTCCGGCGAACTGGTATTGAACGGCTTTTTTGATTTCGTCGAGACGGTTGAAATGGCACAAACAACGCACAAGACGAGCGAGACCTGCACGGGCTGGCTGGCGGATCTTTCAACTAACCGGCAGCGCGGAGTCCCCTTCCTCAAGCGCGAGCAAAGCGAGCCGTAGGGAGGGGAGGGGAGGGGAGGAGAGGGGAGCGCGTTCGTATCGCTGGGTATGTCCGTTGTCTATAAATAGCCGCGATACTACATTGAAACTGTGGCAGACGACTACGTGCGTCGGACGGCAATCACCCGCCTCTCGGTAGACGACGAGCAACGCGATCTGCTCGAAGAGACCATCTCCGAGTGGAAACGGGGCTGTCAAATCGCCACCGACCTCGCGTGGGGGCACTGCAACACCAAGAGCGATGTGCAACCCCTTGCCTACGATCCTGTGCGCGACGAGACCGACCTCGGGAGTCAGCACGCAATTCTGGCCACTCACCAAGCCGCACAAGCCATCACTGGCTGTATCGAACGCCGGGCGAAAGACAAGAAGGTCAGCAAGCCGACGTTCACCGCGCCAACCGTGAAGTACGATACGCGGACGATGACGGTGTTCGATGACGATACCGTGTCCCTCTCTACGACGGAGCGCCGGGTGCGGTGTCCGCTCGACCTTCCCGATGCCGACGATGGCTACCAGCGACAGTACCTTGACTCGGACGAATGGAGTGTTACCGAAAGCACGCTCACCGCCCGAGACGGCGAGTTCTTCTTGCATATCGGTTTCCGCCGGTACAAGAACGATACCGAACGGAACACCGCCGAGGACGGAACGGTTCTCGGGGTTGACCTCGGTATCGAAAACCTCGCCGTCACCAGCACCGCCTACTTCTTCAGCGGGCGGGAGCTAACCCATCGACTCCGTGAGTTCGAGAAGGTACGCGCCGGGTTGCAACAGGCCGGAACACGAAGCGCTCATCGAACGCTCGTACAGTCGAGCGGTCGGGAACTTCGCTACGTCCGCGACGTGCTTCACCGAGCATCGAACGCACTGATAGACGAAGCCCTCCGATACGACTGCGACGTCATCGCGTTCGAGAACCTAACCCACATCCGCGATCGAACCGGTGCGTCGTGGGGTCACAAGTGGGCGTTCCGAACGCTCTACGAACAGGTCGAGTACAAAGCCGAAGCGGTCGGTATCTCGGTGAAGCAAGTCGGGTCGGCGTACACATCGAAGCGGTGTTGTGAGTGTGGATTCACGGCAGACGAGAACCGCCCGTCACGGAACGACTTTCGATGCGTGAAGTGCGGGTCGGAAGCGAACGCGGACTACAACGCGGCGAAGAACATCGGGATACGGTATGTCCGTCGAGGCCAACAGTCGTCTGGGCGGACGGGCGACAGTCAGCTCGCCCTCAAGTCCGGAACGGTGAAGCCGAAAGGCGGATTTACCGCCTACCCCAATGGGTTCGAGGCCGAGTTCACGGACAAGCCCCACCCTCCACGAGCGAACCTCTCAGAGTGAGCGAAGTAGGGTGGGGTAGTTGACACAGTTCAAACCCCTCTGGGGGTTCGGAGTCATCTGGTACGTCGTTTTTCTTCTCATCGGGGTACTCCCTCCGCCGACTTGGCCGGCAGTGGTTTTAGCCACACCGGGGCTCTATTGGGGAATGAGAGGACGCAACGCGTCGTTTGACGGGGAACTCTCCGATATCATACCAATATCTCTCGAACGAGGGAAAGAGGAGGGGGCACGTTCCGGTTCCTCCGCCAGTTCGGGAAGTGTTTTTTCGGGGGTGATCTGGATGTCCGCCCTCTCGGTGTTACTGTTCTGGCTACCGTTCTTCGGTCCGCTGCTCGCTGGCTTCGTCGGCGGGAAGAAAGCGGGGAGTGTCGTCTCGGGGATCGTCGCGGCAGTACTTCCGGCCATCGCTACGGGTGGGCTGCTCTTCTTAGCGGGGACTGCGCTTGAACTTCCAGTCATTGGGGCTATCGTCGGCGGGGCGGCGATGCTCGTCGTGGTTACTCACTCCGGGATACTGTTGGTCGGGGCAGGGGTAGGTGGGCTACTCAGTTGAGACGGTACGCCGTCAAACTCGGTCAAGAGTCGTTTCGCTCGCTCGGGAGGCGTCCGGAACGGTGACGACCGCTGGAGCAGTCATCAGCGATCGAACCATCAGTCGTGCGGGTGGAACCGCTTCATCGCGCGTCGGACCGCGTCCGTGTCGCCGATGAAGGTGACGTGGTCGCCGTACTCCAGGACGGTGTCCGCCGACGGAACGTGATTCTCGCCGTCGCGGCTGACGACCGCGACGAAGGTGCCGTCGGGGATCTGTGCGGTGAGGTCGCGGATCGTCTTGCCGGCGAGGTTCTCCGCGGTCACCTCCACCTCCTGGACGTCGTGGCTATCGCCCAGCTCGTTCATCCAGTGGGTGATCGCCGGCCGTTCGATCTCGTCGTCGATGGCCACCGCCGTCGCCGTCGGCGAGTCGACCCCCGTCACACCGATGCTCTCGAAGGCGTCGACGTTGTCCGGCTCGTTCACCCGCGAGTACACCGATTCCACGCCGAACTTCGTGATCGCGAGCTGGCACGCGAGGAGGTTGACGTCGTCGTCGCGGGTCACCGTGATCACGCGCTTGGCGTCATCGATTCCCGCACTGCGCAGCGTCTCCGTGTCGCTGCCGTCGCCCTCGTGGACGGTGAACCCCTCCGAGCGGGCCTGCTCGATCTCCTCGTCGTCGGCCTCGATGATGATGACGTACTCGCCCCGCCGCTCCAGTCGTGTGGCGAGCGCCCGGCCGACCCGGCCGCCGCCGATGATTATCGTGCGCATAGGTGACACTCCGAGGACGTCGCCGATCTGTCGCGCCAGCCCGGCCTCGATCGCGACCGTGGTAACGATGACGGCGAACACCGTCCCGACCAGGAGCTCGCCCGCCGTCACGTTTCCCGCGAGCTCCAGTTCGATCGCGAACAGCGTGGCCACGCTCGCCGGGATGATCCCGCGCGGTCCCACGCCGGCGATGAACAGCCGCTCGGGCCACGTGAACCGCTCGACGCCGGCCGTGGCGATCAGCGCCCCCAGCGGTCGGAGCACGAGCATGATCACGAGGACGAGTCCGACCGCCCCGAGGCCGAGCTGCAGTATCGCCTCGACGTCGATCAGCGCGGCCAGCGAGATGAACACGAACGAGAGCACGACGAGCGTCGTGTTCTCCGCGAACCGCTCGATCTCCTCCCTGTTGTTGATGTCGAGGTTTCCAAGCAGGATCCCGCTCGTCGCGGCCGCCGCGATGCCCGCTTCGGCGGCGACGGCCTCGGCGGCCGCGAACGCACCCACCGCCGCCGCCAACACGAGGAACTGTGACGCCTGCACGTCGCGCTCGGGAACCAGATCGCTGTCCAACAGGGCGTAGATCACCACCGTCGCGAGCATCCCCGCGAGCACGCCGACGCCGAGTCGCTCGACGAACGAGACGACGGTCGCCGGAACCCCGAGGTCGTCGAGCAGCAGCGTTTCGAAGACCACCACGGCGACGATCGCGGCCGTCACGTCGTTCACGATCCCCTCAGTCTCCAGCGCGGTCGCAACGTGGTCCCTGACGCGGACGACGTTGAGTATCGGCGTGATCACGGTCGGTCCCGTCGCCACGAGCAGTGCCCCGATGAGCAGCGCGATCTCCCAGTTTGCCCCCTCGAAGAACCGGACCGCGGCCGCCGTCCCGAGGAACATGACGAGCGCGCTGACCGTCACCAGCCGGAGCGACACCGTGGACGCGCCCCGGATCCGGTCGATCTGCAGGGCGAACGCGCCCTCGAAGACGATGATCGCAACGCTGAGCCCCACGATGATCTCGAGCCCGTCCCCGAACGTCTCGAGCGTCACGAGCCCCAACACCTCCGGTCCAAGCACGACGCCGATGAGCAAATAAAAGATGACGCTCGGCACCTTCAGGTGGTGAGCGACCAGCTGAACGACGAGTCCCGACACGAGAATCGCCGCGATGACCGGCAACAGACTGGACACGTCTACGATTCATACGTCAGTCGCCCCTCTTAGTAGTACTCCTCGAGAGATTCATCGAACGCCTCGTCGATGATCGTGAGCAGCTCGTGGTTTGCAACGGCCACATCTCGGGCGGAGTGGAGACGAGAGCCCGACGACCATACGTGAGACGAGAGCCCGACGACGGCGACCGAGACCGGAGGGATGACGGCGACCGCGGATGGCGACTAGAGGAACTCCCGAACCTCCGAGTACCACATGTCGTGGTGCTCGACCGCGTCGATCCGCTCTGCGACCTCGACGGCGAGGACGTGCCAACAGCGCTGGTCGGGGTCGTCCTCGTCGAGGTTGTACGTCGAGTCCGCACACGTGCAGCCGCCGTCCTCGATCACGTACTCGTCCTCGTGGCCGACGACGACGGTGAAATCCCGGTAGCGTTTCACCCGCCCCTCGCCGACGGCCTCGATCGCGCGCTTGCCGCGGTCGCCGTGGACGCCGACGATCGCCGCGGTCACGGGACCGGTGAGCTCGCCCGCAGCCGCGAGCGCCGCGTGCCAGTCGTCGGCCGGGTCCATACCCCCGCGTTCAGGAGGCACCGGCAAAACGGCGTCGGTGCACCGGGGGCGGAACGGCAATGCTGGGAGCGGCACGGCAACGCGGGGAGCGGCCCGGCAACGCGGGGAGCGGCCCGGCAAGCGGTCGAAACGACCACGTCCGGAACGGCCGCTTTTTACCGGCCGTCGTCGAACGGGACGGTATGGAACGCGAGGAGGGCGGGATCGTCATCGAGGTCCCGGAGTCACGCAACGGCGCGAGCGAGGGCACCGGCGACGACGTCTTCTTCAACCCGACCCAGGAGCTGAACCGGGACGTCACCGTCGCCGTCCTGCGCGCCTACCGCGACCGGGAGCCGCGGGCGGCATCGTACCTCGACGCGATGGCGGCCTCGGGGATCCGCGGCGTGCGCGCCGCCGCCGAGGGGTACGACGTCACCTGCACCGACACCGACGCCGACGCCGTCGCGCTGGCCCGGTCGAACCTCGAGCGCAACGACCTCGACGGGGAGGTCCGCCAACAGGGGTGTAACGTCGCGATGCACGAGGGGCTGTTCGACGTGGTCGACCTGGACCCGTACGGGACGCCGATCCCCTTCGTGGACGCCGCCTTCGCCAACGCCCGAAACCTGGTGTGCGTCACCGCGACCGACACGGCGCCGCTGTGTGGCGCCCACCAGCGATCGGGGATCCGCAAGTACGGAGCGACCCCGCAGAACACCGAGTACCACCCCGAGATGGGGCTCCGGACGCTGCTGTCCGCGCTCGTGCGGACGGCGGCGCGGTACGACGTGGCCGCGACCCCGATCTGCTCGCACGTCTCCCGGCACTACGTGCGAACCTACCTCGAGCTCGATGGCGGCGCGCAGACCGCGGACGACCGCATCGACGAGCTCGGGTTCGTCTTCCACTGCGAGGACTGCCTCTTCAGGGACCACGAGTACGGCCTGATCCCCTCGGCAGACCGGCCGGATCGGTGTCCGCGATGCGACTCGAACCGGCTGCTCGTCGCCGGCCCGATCTGGCTCGGGGCGGTCGCCGAACCCGACTTCGTCCGGGCGGTCGGGGACGCGATCGACGACGAAATGGGGGAGGCCAAGCGGGCACGGCGGCTCCTGGACCGCGTCGCGACGGAGCTCGACACGCCGACCCACTACGACCAGCACCGGCTCTACAAGCAGTGGGGCGAGCCCGCGATCGGGATGGACGAGTTCGTCGACCGGCTCCGGGCGGCCGGCCACGAGGCGACGCGGGCCCACTACCACGGGACGGCGTTCAAGACGCCGGCGACGA
Organism: Halopenitus persicus; assembly: GCF_002355635.1. Lineage (GTDB taxonomy): Archaea > Halobacteriota > Halobacteria > Halobacteriales > Haloferacaceae > Halopenitus > Halopenitus persicus_A. Next base: position 1,206,403 of record NZ_AP017558.1, read on the forward strand.
TCCCGGAGATCCGCGAGGCGGTTCTCGGGGAGTAACGGGGGAGGCCCCCGTCGTCCCGTATTTTCCGCCGTCCCGTATTTCCGCCGTCTCTGGCCTTCCCATCGTCCCTGTATTTCCGCCGTCTCTGGCCTTCCCATCGTCCCTGTATTTCCGCCGTCTCTGGCCTTCCCATCGTCCCTGTATTTCCGCCGTCTCTGGCCTTCCCATCGTCCCTGTATTTCCGCCGTCTCTGGCCTTCCCATCGTCCCTGTATTTCCGCCGTCTCTGGCCTTCCCATCGTCCCCGTATTTTCGCCGTCTCTGGCCTTCCCATCGTCCCCGGATCCCCCCGTTTTTGTAGGCTACCGCCGAATATATCGGCGTGTACGCCACGGTGTCCACCCACGTCGAGACCACGAGGCGGATCGTCGCCGTCGTCCGCGACCGGGACGTCACGTTCCTGGCGGCCAGCGTCGCGTACTACGCGTTCATCTCCCTGGTCCCCTCGCTGCTGCTGCTGGTCGCGGTCGCCAGCGCGGCCCTCGGCGACGCGTTCGCGACGGTCGTGCTGGCGGAAAGCAGGGCGTTTCTCACCCCGGCCGGTCAGGAGACCGTCGCGAGCGCGATCGCCTCCGCTGAGGGACGGACGGGGGCGACCATCCTCGGCGCGGTGGTGTTGGGCTGGTCGACGCTGAAGGTGTTCCGCGGGCTCGACACTGCGTTCCAGGCGGCCTACGGGATCGAGGAACCATCGACCCTGATCGGCGAGCTCTCGGACGCGGCGGTCGTGGCCGTCGGGATCGGGACGGGGATCGTGTCGATGATCGTCCTCGGAACGCTGATCGCGGGCAGCGAACTCCTCCCGGCAGTCGCGGACGTCCCCGGCGTCGGGATCGTCGGGATGCTCGTGTTGCCCGTCGTGCTCGTGGTCGTCTTCCTTCCGATGTACTACGTGCTTCCGAATTGCCCGATGTCCGTCCGCGAGGCGATCCCGGGAACCCTCCTCGCCGCCGTGGGATGGACGGCCCTCCAGGCGGGCTTTCAGGCGTACGCCGCCACCGCCGGCCAGTACCAGGTCTACGGCGTCCTCGGCGGCATTCTGCTGCTCGTGACGTGGCTCTACCTCGCTTCGATCGTCGTGATCGTCGGCGCGGTGGCCAACGCGGTGATCGCGGACCGGCAACTCCAAGGGGACCCCGGTCGACCGACCGATATGGGCGACCGCGAGGACACCGAGGCGCGCGCCACGAGCGACGACGAGACCCCACAGGGGGCCCCCGACGTCGCCGCGCTCGAGGCCGAGGTCCGTCGGCTTCGAGCCGACCTCGACGAGTTCGAGGACGACGTCGAGCAGCGAACCGTCGACCGACCCCGACTCGAGACCGAGCTGAAGACGTACGTCCGCAAGCGGGTGCGGCGCGGGCACGCTCGGGGCTGGGGCCCGTACCTCGTGTTGCTGTACGGAACCGTCCTGACGCTCGGTGCCTTCCGATACCTCGAGGCCGGCTATGCGATCGCCGCGATGCTGATCCTCGGCCTCTCGACGCTCGGCCTGTACACCCTCTTCGTCCTCGTCGGTGTCGGGCTCAACGTGCTCGAGGCACCGGGGAAGGCGGTCGATTACGTCCGGAACCGCGGCGACGACTGATGACCCGCGGGATCGGGGAGTTCGCGATCGTCGAGGCGCTGCCGGATGCCGTGGTCGTTGCGGGCGCCGCCGTGACCTCGCTCGGCGACACCGCGTTCGTCTTCGTGCTCCTCCTCGCGACCTACTGGTTTCTCCCGGCACGCGCGGCGACGGAACCCCGGCGCACCGCCGCGACGCTGATCGCGACCGTCACCGGCGCGCTCGCGGTGGTCACGCTGTTGAAGGTCGGGATCGGACTGCCGCGACCGCCGGCCGCAGCCGTCCCCGCTGCCGTGCCGGACTGGCTCCCGACGACCCTCGAGTCCTGGTTCGCGGGCGCGACCACGGGCGACGGCTTCGGGTTCCCGAGCGGCCACGCGACGGGCGGGACGGTCACGTATCTGGGACTCGCCGCCGCGCTTGACCGCCTCGGCGCCGCGCGCCGCCGGCTCGCGGTCGGCGCGATCGTGGTCGCGGCGGTTGCGCTCTCGCGCGTCGTGATCGAGGTGCACTACGTGGTCGACGTGGTCGTCGGCGCGGTCCTCGGAACGGCGCTCCTCATCGGAGGCGTGGCGCTGGCTCGAGGGAGTCTCCGTGGAGTCGACCGACTCGGCGGACTGAGCGGTGCGGGCCGCCACCGACTTGCCCGGGAGCGGCGACGGCTCGACCCCACACGCCCGTTCGTCGCGGCGGCCGTCGCCGGCCTCCTCGGGGTCGTGATCGCGGTCGGGGCCGGCGAGCCGGGGAGCATCGTCGACGCGAGCGCGGCGGTGGGAACCGCGCTCGGCGGCGCCGCGGGGTGGCGTCTCTGTGAGGGGGCGGAACCGCCGGTGTGGGCGCCGGTCGGGCTAGTCGCCGCCGCGGTCGCCGGACCGCTCTGGATCATTGCCCTCGCGGACGTCGTCGTGCCGGCCGTCGGCGCCCTGCTCGCGTTCGTGGCGACCGCGATCATCCTCGCGACGCCCCGGCTCTCGGTCCGCGTCGATCACCGGCGCGAGGCGTCCTCGTCGTACAGCGACTCGCCGTAGGTCTCCGCGAGCTCGTCGGCGAACTCCAGCTTGTCGGTGGCCTTCCGGAAGACGCCCAGCAGCGTGTGGACCTCCCGGTCGGTCGGGTGCGCGCGACCCAGCAGGCGGCGGAACAGCGTCGCGCATCTGTCCCGACGATACTCACGGTGGTCGGCGTGCTCGAGGAATCGCTCGAAGTAGTCGTGAAGCCGCTCGATGTCGGCCTCGGCGGCGCGTTCGAGCTCGACGTCGGGGAGCTGGTACTCGTCGACGGTCAGCTCGCGCAGCTCGTACAGGAGGACGGTCGCGGCCTGCCCGAGGTTGAGGACCGGATACTCCCCGTCCGCCGGGATCGAACACACCTCGTCGAGCCGCCTGAGCTCGTCGTTGTCGAGTCCGGTTCCCTCGCGACCGAACACGAGCGCGGTCCGCGTCTCGGCGGTCCGCAGCGACTCCCGCAGCTCCACGGGCGTCGAGTAGGGAAACCGGACGTGGCGCCGGGCGTCCTCGCCGGTGATCGCCGTGCAGCCGACGGTGTGGTAGGTCTCGACGACCTCCTCGAAGGTGACCGTCTCGGCGTTCGGGAGGACGTCCTCCCGGGCGTGACCCGCGAAGCCGTAGGCCTCGCCGTCGGGCTCGAGCTCGGGGGGATCGACGAGCTTGAGCTCGGTGAGCCCGAAGTTCTTCATCGCGCGAGCGATCGTGCCGACGTTTCCGGGCGTCTCCGGCTCCACGACGACCACGACGGGGTCGATCGATCGAGGTCCTGACTCCGGACCGGCCGATCCGGGGATGGACCCGGACTCGGACGCTGGCGACGCGTCGGGATCGACCGGCGGGCCCGTATCAGTCATCGGTCCGCGCTCGGATACTCCGTCGAGAGGTCGACGTCGGCGTCCGAGACCGCCTCCGGCGAGAGGCGTTCGTCGTCAGGGTCGCCGTCAGCCTCGTCCGCGTACGACCCGATGTCGATCCGCCGGCCCTCGAAGTCGGCCTCGAGCCGTTCCTGCACCTCCTGCTGTCCCGGCGGGTTCGGCAGGTCCTCCGGATTCGCCTCGACGTGCTCGAGTCCGCCATATCCGTCCGGCGCACGATGGCCGTCCGCGTACCACTCGTGGAACCGGTCGGCGAACGTGTCCTCGCCTTTGTACTCGCTGCCGCCGCCCTCGCGGAACCAGTAGAGGAAATCCGGCTCGTGGGCGTCACACAGCAGGAGCTCGCCCATCGGTTCGCCGTAGACGATCGTCGCCTTGTTCGCGCGGTACAGCTCCTCCTCGCCGTGCTCGAGGTAGCACGCGTCACACGGTTCCTCGACCAGCTTCGTCAGTCGGACGAGCTGTTGGCGCGGTTCCTCCGGGATCTCCTCGAGCGGTTTGAACTCGCCGTCCGCATCGAAGATCTCGGACTCCTCGAATCGCCATCCGCGAAGCCCGACGCTCACCTTTCCCATACCACGTGTCGGTGGCGCGGGAGTATAAGCGCGTTCCTCCACGGTTCCGACGGGGAATCCACCGTCGAGTGATCCCGGTCTCGCCGCCGGCCGAAGCTTGCCTTTCCCGCCTCCGAAACTTGCCTTTCCCGCCTCCGAAACTTGCCTTTCCCGCCTCCGAAGCTTGCCTTTCCCGCCGTCCGGTTTCGGACGGCCTATGGTGCTTGCGGCCGTGCCGATCGATATGCGAACTGTGGACGCCGCAGGACTCGAGATCGGCGACGGTCGGCCCCCGCGGATCATGGGCGTGCTCAACGTCTCGGCGGAGTCGCCCTACGACCCGAGCGTGTTCGACGATCCGGGAGACGCGGCCGAATACGTCGATTCGGAGCTGCTCGACGAGGGTGCCGACATCGTCGACGTCGGGCTCGAGTCGGCGAACAAGCGGTTCGACGTCCTCACGGCCGAACAGGAGCTCGACCGCCTCGACACGGCCCTGGAGGCCATGGCGTCGACGTCCGGCGACGCCGTCTGGTCGATCGAGACGCGGTACCACGAGGTGGCCGACGAGGCGCTCCGGCACGGGTTTGACATGGTCAACGACGTCTGCGGGTTCGCCGACCCCGAAATGCCGGCCGTCTGTGCCTCCCACGACGCCGCCGTCGTGAAGATGGCCTCGCCGCCGGACCTCGAGCGGCCGGGCGCGATCCCGGACGTCGACGGGATCTACGAGGCGCTGTCGCGAAACGGGTTCACCGAGAAGACGATCATCGACCCGGCCTTCGGCGGGTGGACCGAGGAGAAGACGCTCGCCGACGATCGGGAGACCTTCCGCCGGCTCCGGGAGTTCCGGGGGTACGGGCGGCCGCTGCTGGTCTCGATCAACCGGAAGAACTTCCTCCGTGAGATCCCCGGCCGCGACACCGAGGCGGCGCTGCCGGCGTCGCTGGCGGCCACCTCGATGGCGGTCGAGCGCGGCGCCCACGTGATCCGGACCCACGACGTGGCCGAAACCCGCGACGCCGCGCTCATCGGCGCCGAGTTCGCTCGCGAGCGGTGCCGCGGGACTGTCGACGGGATCGGGATCGAGGAGCTCGACGTGACGACTCCCGGCGAGGCGAACCGACACCTCGACCGACTGGACGCGACCGCGACGCTGGCCGACGAGAGCGTCGTTCGGGTCCTCGAGCTGACGGGGCTCGACGACGAACGGGTCAGAACGCTCCGGTCGGCGACGGAGGAGACGACCGCGACGTTCGCCCTGGCGGGGTCCGCGACCACGGGGACGAAGACGGAGGCGACGGCGACCGACGGGTCCGGACGGACGCCGGCGCAGGGGCTCCTGATCGGAACCCCGGCCGGGCTCGGCCGCGTCCACGAACGCGTCACGGACGCCGGATCCACGCTCGAGGACGCTCCGCTCGGAAACGCGCTCGAGCGGCCGATCGAACGGACGGGATGGGAAAAGTAAGAGAAAGTTTATGCCATCGGATGGAAAACTGTTCGACCGGACGCCGAAGGGGCATATGGATAGGGGCGTATCGTGCCACTTCGGCCCACACTATTACCGTCCCCGAGCGGCGGCGCCGGCGAGCGCGACTGCCAGCGCCCGTCGATCGATGGGTCGGAGACCGCCGCGGATCGACCGAAGAACGCCGCGGATCGACCGAAGAACGCCGCGGATCGACCGAAGAACGCCGCGGATCGACCGGTGGACGGGATGAACTTCCAGACGTGGGAGCCGGCCTACGAGGCGATCCTGGCGGACTTCGGGTTCGACCGGGCCGCTGACGAGCGTGCGCGCGACGTCGCCGCGACGCTTGCGACACCGTTCCCGGACGACCGGCTCGACGTCCTCGCGGACGCGACCGTGGCGATCGCGGGGGCCGGCCCGTCGCTGACCGACGCCGACGCCCTCGAGGTGGCCGCCGACGCGGACGCGATCGTCGCCGCGTCAACGGCGGTCGACGTCCTCGCCGAGGCGGGGATCGCAGTCGACGTGATGGTCACGGACCTCGACAAGAACCCCGAGACGGCAGAGCGGCTGAGCGAGGCGGGAACGACGGTCGCCGCGCACGCACACGGGGATAACGTTCCGGCGATCCGGGAGTGGTTCCCACGGTTTTCCCAGGAGCACGTCCTCGCGACCACGCAGGCCGCGCCGCGCGGCCCGGTGGTCAACGTCGGCGGGTTCACCGACGGCGATCGGGCGGCGTTCCTCGCGGACCACGCCGGTGCCGCGACGCTGCGCTTCGTCGGATGGGACTTCACGGATCCGACGGTGAGCGAAACGAAGGCGCGCAAGCTCGAATGGGCGGCCCGTCTATTGCACTGGCTCGAGCGGCGGCGCGGCGAGCGGTTCGGGATCCTGGACGACCGTCGGTCCGAGCTATCGCTGCCGTGGCTATCGACGTGACGGAGCGATCGAGGAAGAGGTCGATCGAGGAAGAGGTCGATCGAGGAGGGGCCGATCGACGTGGCCAGCCCGAACGCGACTGTGATCCGGTCACGAGCGCGACGCGTAACGCACCATTTATAACCGCGCCGGCGGTAGACGGGCTCACGACTATGCCGAGTTCCAACGGGCCCAACAAAGCGACGCGAAACAAGCTCTCGAACACGCCGCGCGAGCGCGGAACGTCGCCGCCACAGCGAGCGATCCAGGAGTACGAGGAGGGCCAGAAGGTCCACCTCAAGATCGACCCGAGCGTTCGCGATGGCCGGTTCCACCCCCGATTCGACGGCCACACCGGGACGGTCACCGGCAAGCAGGGCTCGGCGTTCACCGTCGAGATCACCGACGGCGGCAAGGAGAAGACGCTCATCGTCTCGGCCGCCCACCTGCGCGCACAGAACTAGAGAGCGGCATATGACCATCTTCAAAGAGAAGCTCGAGGAGGAGACCATCACGACGGCGGAGGCCAAGGAGATCCTCGTCGACATCGAGGCCGAACGGGCCGACGACGAGGACCGTGAGCTGCGATACGAGCTCGCGCGGGCCATCGAGCACGTCAACCGCTTTGCGGTCCTCGAGGCCGAGGAATCACGCGAACTCGTCGAGGAACTCACCGCGCTCGAATACGTCGACGAACAGGCCGCGATCAAGATCGCCGACCTGCTGCCCGGGGACCGGACCGAGCTGCGTTCGGTGTTCGCCCAGGAGCGGTACTCGCTCGACGGCGACCAGCTCGACGAGATCCTGAACGTCGTCGCGAAGTACGCCTGAGGGCGCCGCGAGAGCGACATACCCTGCGGCCCGACTCGGCGATTACGGATCCGCGCGGTGGCGGGCGATTTTTAAGTGTCACCTTCCCATAGGAAGGCGTATGAACGAACCCCAGCGTTCGCGCGTGCTCCCGGACGGCGGGACCGAGACCGAGTCCGGAGACGACACGGGGCGCTCCGAGGACGGCGGATCGGCCGCCGCCGCGTCCGCGGACGCCGACGACGAGGACCGCGAGTTCGCGGTCGCGCTCGACGTGTTACCACAGGGCCGTCCCGGCGACGACCGACCCCAGTACCAGAAGTCGCCGATCGCGTACGCGCTGGGGGAAGCTGACTTCAGGCTGTTCGAACTCACGCTGGCCGACGACGCCGACCGGTCCGTCGGCGACCGCATCGCGATCGAGCCGCGGGCGGACGACGTCTCGCGGTACCGCGAGGTCAGCCACGACGATCTGACCCACAACGCCGCCGCGGAGATCGAGTACGCGGTCGAGCAGATCGTCGAGGAGGACGAGCGGCGGTTCGTCGACTTCTACAACGACGCCGAGCCGATCACGCTGCGACTCCACCGGCTCAACCTGCTGCCCGGGATCGGGAAGAAGCTGCGCAACAACGTCCTCGACGAGCGGAAGCGCGGTCCCTTCGAGAGCTTCGAGGACATCGCCGACCGGATCTCCGGACTCCACCGGCCCAAGGAGGTGCTGGTCGAGCGGATCATCGAGGAGATCCGCGAGGACGACCTCAAATACCGCGTGTTCGTCGACAGACGCGACGACTGACGACGGATCGCCACCGACGGCCGACCGGAGCCACGACCGACCGGAGCCACGACCGACCGGAGGCCGTGACCGACCGAAACGGGACGTTTACCGGGGCGCTCCGCCTAGCGGGCGTATGACCGACTCGCCGAGCGACCCCGACCCGGGCGACCGTGACCCGGACGGCCTGATCCGCCGGGCCGGCCTTCGGGTCGACCCCGACCAGGACCAGCACTTCCTCGTCGACGACCGCGTCCTCGACCGGATCCCGACGTACCTTCCGGACGCGGCGGACCGAAGCCATCTCCTCGAGATCGGCGGCGGCGCGGGCGCGCTGACCGACCGCCTGCTCGCATCGCTGCCCGCGAACGGGCAGTTGACCGTGATCGAACGCAACGAGGGGTACGCGTCGTTCCTCGAGGCGGAGTTCGCGGACGCGGTCGCCGACGGCCGCCTTGCGGTCGTTGCGGGCGATGCGCTCGACGTCGAGTTGCCGCCGTTCACCGCGTCCGTCTCGAACCTGCCGTACGGCGTCTCCTCGGAGATCGCCTTTCGACTGCTGCCGGCAAAGCGGCCGCTGGTGGCCACCTTTCAGGCGGAGTTCGCGGACCGGATGGTCGCCGAGCCGGGAACGAGCGAGTACGGGCGGCTGTCCGTCTCGGCGCAACACTACGCGGACGTCGAGATCGTCGAGCGGATCCCCCGGGAGGCCTTCGAACCGAAGCCGGCCGTGGAGAGCGCGGTCGTCCGCTGTACCCCACGGGACCCGGAGTACGAGGTCGACGACGAGGCGTTCTTCTTGCGGTTCGTCAAGGCGCTGTTCACCCAGCGCCGGAAGACGGTCCGGAACGCCATCCGGAACACGGGCCACATCTCCGGGCTCGGAGCGCCGGAGGCGGTCGTCGAGGCGGTCGACGAGGACCTGCTCCGGAAACGCCCCGGGGACCTCGCGCCGTCCACCTTCGCGGAGATCGCGGCGGTCGCGGCCGAGCACGGGGATCCGACCGGGGAGTGATCACGCATCGTTGGCGGAGAAACGCACGCACTGACGGGAAACGCACACCATTGGCGGAAAACGCACACGAACCGACGCGGGAACAACGCAGAAATCACGGCGATCGCGGCGATCGACCGGATCGAGTGTGAAGCTTCTTGAACCAGCACGCGCAACACGCCCGACAGTGAACGCAAGCGGAACGACGGTGCGGCCCGGGAGGACCACGCCGCCGACACGCCGACCGACGGGACCGCAGCTCCCCACGACGGAGCCGCCCCGATGATCGGCGTCGAGGCCCTCCTGGTAACCGATACGCTCCTGCCCGGAAACGGGCAGGTCGCGCTCGGGCCGCTCGAGCGGGCGGTCGCGAGCGCCGGCGTCGCGGCGGTCGTGCTCGCTGTTCGATACCTCGTCCGACGCTATCGAAGCGGTCACGAGGGCGACCTCGGAACGACCAAACGACTTGCCCTCTCGAGCATAATCGCCGCGTCGACGGCGGCGGGCGTGCTCACGGTCGTCGGGCTCTGGGGACTGGGCGACCAGCTGGTGGCCGCCTACGGCAACCTCGAACTCGCCGAGCAGGTCCCGAACATCGTGCTCGCGGTCATCGTGCTCGGCGGCGCGTACGCGATGACCGACTTTCTCGGACAGATCATCCGTGAGGTCGTCTCGACCGGAAAGACGATCTCGACCCACCAAAAGCAGATCATCTACCGGCTGACCCAGCTCGGGGTCTACTCGTTGGCAGGGTTGATCGTCATCGGCCTGTTCACCGACAACCTCGGCAGCCTCCTCGTCGGTGCCGGCTTCCTCGGCATCGTCGTCGGGATGGCGGCGCGCCAGACGCTCGGGTCCGTTCTGGCCGGGATCGTGTTGATGTTCTCGCGGCCCTTCGAGATCGGCGACTGGATCGAGTTCGAGGAGAACGAGGGGACGGTCACCGAGATCACCATCTTTCACACGCGGGTCCAGACGTTCGACGGCGAGTTCGTCACGATCCCGAACGACCGGATCGCGAACAACCCGATCATCGACCGGTCCCGCAAGGGACGGCTCCGGATCGAGATCGAGGTCGGGATCGACTACGACGACGACCCGGACCACGCGGCGGACGTGGCACAGGAGGCGATGGCCGGCATCGACGACGTCCGGACGGCGCCGCGACCGAAGGTCGTCGCCAAACGGTTCGGCGACTCCTCGGTCGTTCTTGGGGCTCGCTTCTGGATCGACCAGCCCAGCGCCCGAAAGCGATGGCGCACGCAGACGACGGTCATCTCGGCGATCCACGAGGCCTTCCGCGAGGAGGGGATCACGATCCCGTTCCCGCAGCGCACTCACGGCGCGAGGTCCGAGGGGCTCTCGGTCACGGTCGGGTCGGGAAGCGACGCCACCGGCGCGAACGGCGAGGGTCGAAACGGCGAGGGTCGAAACGGCGACGCCGGGACGGGAGGCGGCGAGTGACCGACCTCGCCGAACGCCGCGGAACGGAAACGACCGTCTATCAGCCCGCCGAGGACTCCGGCCTGCTCGCGGAGGCAGCGATCGCCGAAGCGACCGGCCGCGTGCTGGAGGTCGGCACCGGGTCGGGCTGGGTCGCCGAACGCATCGCCGAGGCCGACGCGACCGGCGACCTCGAGGTCGTCGCGAGCGACGTGAACCCGCACGCCTGCGAGCAGGCACGCGAGCGCGGCCTCGAGACGGTTCGCGCGAGCCTGCTCGATCCCTTCCGGGACGGGGTCTTCGACACCGTCGCGTTCAACCCGCCGTATCTGCCGACGGACCCGGACAACGAATGGGACGACTGGATGGAGACGGCGCTGTCGGGCGGTCGGACCGGCCGCGAGCTGATCGAACCGTTCCTCGCGGACGTCGGCCGGGTGCTCACGCCGGGCGGGCGCGTCCTGCTGCTCGTGAGTTCGCTGACCGGCTACGAGGCGGTCATCGACCGCGTCGAGGCGGCCGGCTTCGCCCACGAGGTCGTCCGGGAGGAGTCGTATCCCTTCGAGACGCTCTCGATACTCCGCCTGACGCGACGGTGACGACCGCTTGCCGTGCCGGAACGACGAGCAACGTGGGTCTCGAGGCGACGGCCGGTCGCTGCTGGGGAGATCACGCGGACGGCCGAGCGGGTGATTACCATTGGGAATAAGTTCCATTAGAAAATATTAAACTGCGGCATATCCAAGCGTCGGCGATGACTGAACGTGTCGCGACCACGCCGGGGCTGTTTCCGCTCCCGGACTGGGCGAAAGAGACCCTCTCGGATCTGAAGGGTCACCAGAAGGGTGACCTCTTGAGCGGCGACGAGGGGCCGGAGATCGTCTCGACGTACGCCGACGTCCGAACCGAACTGATCGACGACCAGCTCGAGGCCGGGCTGGACCGCGTCGTCGAGGGACAGCCGCGGTGGGACGACATGATCGCCCACCCGCTGACCGTCGCCGACGGCGTCGAGACCGGCGGAATCGTCCGCTATTACGACAACAACAACTTCTACCGCGACCCGCGGGTCGTCTCGGAGCCGACCGCGAGCGGGGACGTCGCCGCGGAGCTGGAATCGGCGGCCGAACGCGTTCCGGACGACGTGGGGCTCCAGGCGGTCCTTCCGGGCCCGTACTCGCTGTCCGAGCTGGCCACGAACGAGACGGGCGCGGACGCCGAGGCGTTCCGCGAGACGATCGCCGAGTTCCTGGCTGCGGAGGTCGAGAAGCTGGGCGCCCACGAGACGCTGTTCCTGCTCGAGCCGTCGCTCGTGGAGCAGCCGCCCGCCGACGGCGTGGACGCGCAGGCCAGCGCGGCGATCGACCGCGTCGCGTCGGCGACCGACGCCGACGTCGTGGTGCACACCTACTGGGGAGCGATCCCGGAGAAGCCGTACGCCCACCTGCTGGACGCCGACATCGACGCGGTCGGGATCGACCTCGTCGCGGGCGACCGGGACGACTCGGTGTACAACGTCCAGGAGTACGGCGCGCCGGATTCGGTCGCGCTGGGCGTCGTCGACGGCCAGAACACGCTCGTCGAGGAGCCCGAGACGATCGCGGACCGCGTCGAGTGGTTCGAGGACCAGCTCCCGGTCGGCGACTTCGAGACGACCTACGTCACCTCGAACACCGAGCTGTTCTACCTGCCGGAGAACAAGTATCAAGCCAAGCTGAACGCCCTCGCCGCGGGCGTGGAGGTGCTTTCCTGATGGTTCGAGTCCCCGACGCCAACCGCGACCAGTTCCGCCCGGCATCGCACCCGAACGACCACTTCCTGTTGACGACCGTCGTCGGCTCGTACCCGAAGCCGAAGTGGCTCAACCGTGCCGACGACCTCGTCGAGGATCCCGACTCGAAGTTCGACGCCGACGACCTCGCCGAGGCCCACGACGACGCATGCCGGCTCATCACCCACGAACACGAGCGGGCGGGCCTCGATACCGTGGTCGACGGCGAGATGCGCCGCAACGAGATGGTCGAGTTCTTCGCCCACCGGATCCCTGGATACGAGTTCAACGGTCCGGTGAAGGTGTGGGGTCACAACTACTTCGACAAGCCGTCCGTCGTCGAGCCGGTCGAGTACGACGAACCCTGGCTCGTCGACGAGTTCGAGTTCACGAGCGACGTCGCCGAGCGGCCGGTCAAGGTGCCGATCACCGGACCCTACACGCTCGGGTTCTGGGCGTTCAACGAGGCCTACGAGACGACCGAGGACCTGGTGTACGACCTGGCCGACCTCGTCAACGAGGAGGTCGAGGCGCTGGTCGACGCCGGCGCGCAGTACATCCAGATCGACGAGCCGGCGCTCGCGACGACCCCGGAGGACCACGCCATCGTCCACGAGGCGCTCGATCGGATCACGGCCGGGATCGACGACGACGTTCGGATCGGCCTGCACGTCTGTTACGGGGACTACTCGCGGATCTACCCCGAGCTCAACGACTTCCCGATCGACGAGTTCGACGTCGAGCTGTGCAACGGCGACTACGAGCAGGTCGAGGTGTTCACCGACCCCGACTTCGAGCCGGACCTGGCGCTCGGCGTCGTCGACGCCCACACCGCCGAGGTGGAGTCGGTCGCGGAGATCAAACGGAACATCAAACAGGGGCTGCGGATCGTGCCGCCGGAGAAGCTCACGATCTCGCCCGACTGCGGGCTCAAGCTCCTGCCCCGTGAGATCGCCTACGGCAAGACCGAGAACATGGTGACGGCCGCCCGCGAGGTCGAGGCCGAGCTCGACGCGGGCACGATCGACCTCGAGAACCCGCTCGCGGACGAGTAGATCGGGAACCCGCTCGCGGACGGGATGTCGAGGAGGCGCCGCAACCGCAAAGACCGTCCACGCCGTCGGGACGGTATGGACCTCGACGAGACGGACCGCGCGATCCTTCGCGTTCTCCGTGCGGACGCCCGAACCCCCTTCTCGGAGATCGCCCGCCGGGTGAACGGAACGAGCGATTCGGTCCGCGACCGGGTGAGTCGAATGGAGGACGCGGGCGTAATCGAGGGGTACCACGCGGCCGTGAACGCCCCGGCGCTCGGCTACGACGTCGAGGCGCTCGTCAGCCTTGAGGTGACCCAGCGCAACGTCGACGACGTTCTCGCGGCGCTCGCGACGATCGACGCGGTCCGCGACCGCCATCTCACGGCCGGGGAGTGGGACCTCGTGCTCCGGGTCGTCGTTGAGGACGTCGACGCGCTCCGGACGCTCGTCCACGACCGGATCCCCCGGATCGAGGACGTGGTTCGGTCGCGAACGACGCTCGTGTTGGACACGGAGACGGGCACGGGCGGCCTGCAGTCGTGACCGGAACGCTCAACCCGCCGCTCGTCCGCATGTGAGTCAATGAGTGATCGGCTCGACGAGCGCCTCGACGTCTCCCCCGAGACGGCGTGGCTCGCAACCGTGGTCTCGATCGTGATCGGGGTCGGCGCCGGTGCGGTGGCGTTCCCCCGAACCGTCTACGACGGCTTCCTCTGGCGATACTTCTGGGGGCCCGTGGTCGCCGACGGCGAGGGAGCGGCCTGCGCGGTTCGCCGTGGCGGCGTGACCGAATATCTCTACTCCTCGGACGCGTGTGCGGAGGCCGCCGCGGCCGCCGGCTCGGTGGTTGCCTCGCCGGGATACACGACCGTCTCGACGGTCTCGTACATCGTCATCCTGCTGTTCGCGCTGATCGGGGTCCTCTTTTTGCTCCGCCGGCTCGGGATCGGCGAGGAGCGGCGGTTCTTCTTCGCGCTGTTCCCGTTCGTCCTCCTCGGGGGCGCCCTGCGGACGATCGAGGACGCGGGCGTTGCCGCGCTCGACGCGGGCGGCCAGCACCTGATCCCCGCGCCCTGGACCGCGCTGTTCATCAGCCCGTTCATCTACGTGACCGTGTTCGCGATCACGCTCGGCTGCGTGGTCCTCGCGTACGCCCTCGCGGCCCGCGGGCTGGTCGACGACTATGCGCGCCCGCTGTTCGCGATGGGGGCAGTGGCGGTCGTCGCCGCCGTCGGCTACCTCGCGTTCCTCGCGGCGACGACGCCCTTCGTCGGGTTCAATCCTGCGGTGATCGGTTCCATTCTCGTGCTCGCCACGGCGACGACCGGCGTGACCTGGTGGCTGATCGGGCGATACGAGCCGTCGATCAACGACGGAACCGGATACATCGGGCTCGTGGTCATCTGGGGTCACGCGATCGACGGCGTGGCGAACGTCATCGGCCTCGACTGGATGCCCGTTCTCGCGGGGAGCGCGAACCTCGTCCCGAAGCACGTGGTCAACGCCGCGATCGTCGACTGGACGGCGCGACTGCTGCCCCCGTCCGTGCTCGCGGTGACCGGCGACGCCTGGCCGTTTTTGATCGTGAAGCTCGCGGCCGCGACGTTCGTCGTCTGGGTGTTCAACGACGAGATGTTCGCGGAGTCGCCGCGGTACACGGTCCTGTTGCTGGTCACCGTTCTCGCCGTCGGCCTCGGACCGGGAACGCGGGACATGCTACGCGCGACGTTCGGGATCTGAGTCCGGGTCCCCGGGGTCGAAGCCGCTCACGCCGAGACCACCTCACGACGTCGAGACCGCCTCACGACGTCGAGACTCCGAACGTCTCACGACGTCGAGAATTCGACTGACGATCGAGATCGTACCGATCGGCCGCCGAGAATACTGAAAACGAATGTTCGGTCATCACGCCACGGTACCACGTGTCGCGCAAGCGTTAACCGTCGGTGGGGTCTGTGTTCATTCGCAATGTCGAAAGGTACGGTTGACTTCTTCAACGACACTGGCGGCTACGGTTTCATCTCGACTGACGACGCGGACGACGACGTGTTCTTCCACATGGAGGACGTCGGCGGTCCTGACCTCGAGGAGGGGCAGGACGTCGAGTTCGAGATCGAGGACGCCCCGAAGGGCCCGCGCGCGACGAACGTCGTTCGCAACTAGGCCGTTCACTCCGAAGACGCCAGCGTCACGCTGACGGTTCGCAGTTCTCGACGCGCCACCCCGGTTCGGTTTCGGGCGACCGCGTTCGCAACGTTCACGCTCGCTAGCGACGGGTCGCCCCGTCGAGAGGGCGGCGTTTTTGTCGATCGGTCCGAGACTCGTCCGAAAAGCGACCGCATTCGACCGCACGGTACAGCTCAACGTGGGTGGATCGACCGCCGATGCGATTCGACTCAGTCGATCTCGGCGGCCGCCGCGAGCAGCTCGTCGTGGATCTCGCCGTTGGAGGCGACCAGCCCGGTCGAGTCGTGCCGCCAGCGGTCGCCCGCGAGGTCGGTCACGGTGCCCCCCGCCTGTCGAATCAGGTGGACGCCCGCGACCGAGTCCCAGGGGTTGGGAACGACGTTCGTGATCGCGCCGTCGATGCTGCCGTGGGCGATCCCCGAGAGCATCGCCTGGGCCGAGCCGATCCGGCGGACGTCCCAGAAGCGCTCGAGCAGCGCCGCGCAGGCGTTCCCGTACTCCTCGCGGCGGTCCATCGGCCACCACATCGCCGGCGCGGCGAGGGCGGCCTCCGGGTGGGCCACGTCGCTGACCGCGATCGGCTCGTCGTTTCGAACCGCGCCCGCGTCGCCGGCGACGTAGACGTCCTCGAGCGCCGGCATCGCGACGGCGGCCGCGACGGGCTCGCCGTCCACGACCGCCGCGACGGCGGTCCCCCAGACGCGATCGTTCCGGACGTAGTTGGTCGTCCCGTCGATCGGGTCGACGATCCAGGCGGCGCCGTCCTCGGGAACCGCCTTCAGCGCGTCGTCCTCCTCGCCGACGACCGCGTCCTCGGGGAACTCCTCCCGAACGACGTCGATGACCTCCCGCTGGGCGGCGCGGTCGGCCTCGGTGACGACGTCGGCCGTCCCCCCCTTCGTCTCGACGGCGATCCCGGTCCGGAAGTGGTCGTGGGCGACGCGGGCCCCGGCCCGGGCCGCGCGCTCGGCGACCGTGACTCGATCGGCAGTGTCGGTCATACCCGGTCTCGATTTGGCGCGCCCGTTAACGCATCGATCGGCTCCACGGACCGGGTATGTGTATCATCACACTCATCTTACTGGCCGATAATGTCAACATATTTTTAGAAATTATAGGTTATCATAATTAAGGGTAATAATTACAATACGCTCCAGTCGCATCTGTACTTCCTCCCATTGGGGGATGATGACAATGGTAGAAAACCAAGAAAGTGAGAGATGGAGATTAATCAATAGACGAACGGTGCTACACGGTGCGGCGGCAGGAGCCGGCATCGCCGGAATGTCGGGAGCGGCTACGGCCAGCGGTGGCAATGGCCAGCCCTGTCACAAGGACTTCGAATGCGACGAGGAGGAGGGAACCTACGTTAAATTCGAGTTCATCGAGGAGGACGGGGACTGTTACTTCGAAGAGGAGACGGAAACCGGTCTGATCACGATCACGGACTGGGAGAGCAAAGAGGGAGACGAGTGCGAACCCATCTCCGTCGAGTGGGAGTCGGAGACGCATGACGCCACCAAGGTGATGGCATTCGGCGGTGACGACTGTGATACCGTCGAGAATCCCGGGGGATCCTATACGTCGGGCCTAGAAAATCCGGGCGGCAACACTGCCGCGATCAGCAACCTCCAGTTCTGTGTGGTGCCGGTCGAGCAGGAGATCGTCGGAACGATCAACCTGTCGTACGAGGACCTGCCGAAGGACGATCCCCTGCTCGACTGGGACGTCAACGACTGGGTCGTCGACGTGATCGGCACGTTCAAAGCGGCCGGCAAAGAGGACGACGGAACGCCTCTGGTTACGGAGTTCACGTTCGACATCGTGCCACAGGCGCGTGGCGCAGGCGACGACCACGAATGGCACATCCTCCTGCCGAGTAGTGTCCTGTGTGGATCCGGGTCGTACGACCTGACGGTGAAAGACAGCGATGGAAACGAGATCGGTTCGAAAAGCGACAGTAGCTCCTTCGGCGGCGACTCGGACGTGGACATCACTGTCTTCCCGAGCACCGAAGCCGTCTTTGACGATCTTGAGAACGCCGAGTTACCCGAGGATCACGACGACGACTGTACGGACCCACGCGAGTGGGCGACGCTTACGGTCACCTTCGACGATCCGTGTGCGATAGACGTTTCCGAGGATGAGAGCGATGTCGAGGTGAACGGTGACAACCTCTTCTTCGATCCCTACCTGAACAACCTCGAAAGCCCCACCGAGGTACACCGCGGCGACGTTCGGTTAGTCGTCGTTCCCGACGACTGGCAGTGGCCGCTCGGCGCGGTTCAGATCTGGGATGCATACACCGACGTCGACGAGGGAGGTGACGGCGAACCGGAGTACACCACGTCGGACTGGTACGAGACGGTGGCCGACTCCAATCTCGTCGCGACCTGCGACTTCGATCCGAACGATCTCGACGGGTCGTGAATCGCTTCGGGGTCAAGCCCCGGGGCATTCGCCTTGACCGCCTGTAAAACACCCCGGATCGGCTCGTCCCAGTTTTTCGTGACGTACCGAAGCAGAGCCTCTCACAACCACTACGCACCCTGTCTGATACTCAGATGGATTTTTGCGAGGGAAGAACGCTCCGAGAGCGCCCTTCCGCATCACGGGGAGTAACCCCAGCGATGCGAGGGGAGGGATTTGAACCACGGTCGCGCCGAAGGCGCTCCCTGATTCAAACCCTCCCTCGTTGTGCATTCACGCGCTGTGGCGCGTTCATGCGAGGGGAGGGATTTGAACCCACGGACCACCGCCAGACGATCCGGTTCGCTTCGCTCACCGGCTGCGACTGGCGTGTTCTCGTTCACTCGCGGTGCTCGTTCACGAGACCTCTACAGGAGCGGATCGTGAGCCCGCCACCGTTTCACCGTTTACCGTTCCGGTCCGACGAACAAACCGGTCGCTCACGCGTTCAGTCAGTGAATTTTTGCGAGGGAAGAACGCTCCGAGAGCGCCCTTCCGCATCACGGGGAGTAACCCCAGCGATGCGAGGGGAGGGATTTGAACCCACGGACCTCTACAGGAGCGGATCTTGAGTCCGCCGCCGTTTCCCGGCTTGGCTACCCTCGCACGCATCTCGGGCTGACGCCCTCGTCCGGGTTTAAGGCTCCGATTCCGGATCGGTGCTCGGCTCCCGTAGCGTTTAGGCCGCCACGTTCCCATCGATCGGTATGGACGACCACACCCGGGATCCGGGCGTCGCGCCGCCGCTGGGAAACCCGACCGGGTGGCGCCGCGGCGACCGGGTCTGGGAGCATGCGACGCTCCGCCGGGCGACCGAACACGGGGTGCGGCTGTTCAACGCGGGCGCGTACCACGAGTCCCACGACTGTTTCGAGGACGAGTGGTTCAACTACGGGTCCGGGTCGACCGAGTCGGCGTACCTCCACGGAATGGTCCAGGTCGCGGCCGGGGCGCACAAGCGGGCCGACTTCGGAAATGATGACGGGATGCGGTCGCTCTTCGAAACGGCGCTGACGTACCTTCACGGCGTCCCCGAGGACTTCTACGGGGTGGACGTCGCGGACGTGCGCGTCACGATCCGGGCCGCCCTCGAGGACCCGACGACGATCGACGACTGGCGGATCACGATCGACGACGCCCGTCCCGACGCGTATCCGGCGGACTACGAGTACGTGGACGACCTCGAGGGGTGACTGCTGCCGTCCCCGAACCGAGGCCGAACGATCCCTGGACCGAACGATCCCTGGACCGAACGATCCCCGGATCCGATCCCCACTTATTCGCCGGACCGATAGGGACGGTATGCGCGTCGTCGAACTCGGAGACGGTCGCCCCGAGATCGCGGTTGTCGCGGCGATCCACGGGGACGAGCCCTGTGGTCCCCGTGCGGTCGAACGGCTCCTCGCGGACGAGGAGGAGTACGAGCGGCCGGTCAAGCTGATCGTCGCCAACGAGGAGGCACTCGCGGCCGGCGAGCGCTACCTCGATACGGACCTCAATCGGGCCTTTCCCGGCGATCCCGACGCCGACACCCACGAGGGACGGCTCGCCCATCGGCTCACCTCGGAGCTGACCGGGTGCACCACCCTCGCGCTGCACTCGACGCAGTCGTACGCCGAACCCTTCGCAGTCATCGACACGATGGACGAACTCGCCCGCGGCGTCGCCCCCCACCTTCCGGTGGAGGTGGTCGTCCAGACCGACGCGTTCACCGAAGGGCGGCTCATCGAGCACCCCCACACGATCGAAGTCGAGTGCGGCCTCCAGGGCTCCGAGGAGGCGGCCGACAACGCCTACTGGCTCGTGCGCGCGTTTCTCGCCGCGACCGGCGCGCTGCCGGCGCCGGGAGCCGACGGCGTCGTCGACGCCGGCGGCCGCGACGACGTCGACGTCTTTCGGCTCGCCGACCGGATCCCCAAGCCTCCCGCCAGCGACTACGAGGTGTTCGCGCACAACTTCCAACGCGTCGACGCCGGCGAACGCTTCGCGGCCGCCGACGGGGAGTCGATCGTCGCGGAGGAGCCCTTTTATCCGGTCCTGCTGTCGGCGTACGGCTACGAACGCGAGTTCGGCTACGCCGCCGAGTACGTGGACACCTTCGGCTAGCGCAGTCAGTCAAAATCTAGCACGGTCGGATCCCGGCAGCGTGGGGTGTCGTCCGACCGTCCAGTGTGAGCAACCATTTAGGGCTCGCCCGGCAACAACGGAGCAATGAAGGTCCGCGGCGAACGGGAGTGCGTGTCCTGCGGGACCCAGTGGTCCTACTACGAGACCGGCGAGGTCGCGTGTCCGGAGTGCGGGAGCGTCCAAAGCGTCGGGATCGCGGAGCGCCGCCGCCACACCGACTCGCCGGCGGAGCTCGACTTGACGGCCCACCGAGCCCGCTTCGGCGAGGCGAGCGGGCCGCTTCCGGAGGAGGGCGTCGACGACCTCAAACGTGACCTCCGCGGGTACGTTCGCAAGCGCGGGTTCATCGACGGCGGCGATCTACGGGGGCTGGACGACGACGTTCTGTTGGCCGCCTACGAGCTGCTGCAGGTCGTCGACGCCGTCGACCGCCTCCCGGATCCGGACGAGCGTGACCGCGACTACCTCCTCCGCCTGCTGGCCGGCGCGGACGGGGGCGACCGACCGGCACCCGAGGACGTCCCGCCGAACCTCCACGCGGCGCGCGGGCTCGCGACCGTGGCGGCGGTCGAGGCCTACCGCGAGGACCTGCGGACCCACCTCGAGGACCTGACCGCGGACGGGGCGGACGGCGACCGCGACCTCGAGGCAGCGCGGGACGTCCTCGAGTCGCTCCGCGACCGCAGCAAACGCGTCGAATCCCTCCAGGGGGACGTCGATCCCGAGACCGCCGAGACGCTCGTGCGGGCGGCCGACGACCTCGGTCGCTACCTCCGAACCGGCCGGCCGGACGCCCTCGAGAGCGCACGCGACCGGCTGTCGGAACCCGTCGTCTGAAGTATCGTCACCCCGCTGCCGATCCGGCCTTTTACGGTAACTCGACCTCGACGCCGGTCTGCAGGCTCGCTGCTTTGACGGTATTGTACAGTAACATCGCGCGAGTCATCGGGCCGACGCCGCCGGGGACCGGCGTGATCGCGCCGGCCACGTCGGCGACGGAGTCGTACTCGACGTCGCCGACGAGTTCGGTTCCCTCGCCGTCGTCGGTCTCGACGCGGTTGACGCCGACGTCGATGACGGTCGCGCCCTCCCGGATCATCGAGCCGTCGATGAACTCCGGGACCCCGACCGCGGCGATCACGATGTCGGCGTCCCGGGTGTGGGCGGCCAGGTCCTCGGTCCGGGAGTGGCAGACGGTGACGGTGGCGTTGCCCTGCGGCGCCTTCTGGATCAGCAGGTTGGCCATCGGCTTGCCGACGATGTCGGACCGACCGACGATCACGGCGTCCGCGCCCTCCGTCTCGACGTCGTGGGCCTCCAGCAGCTTCAGGACGCCGTGGGGCGTACACGGTTTAAACCGGGCGTTGCCGGCGACGAGCCGGCCGACGTTCTCCGGATGGAACCCGTCGACGTCCTTCTCGGGGTCGATCCGGCGGAGGACCTCGCGCTCGTCGACGTGGTCGGGGACGGGCAGCTGGACGAGGATGCCGTGCACGGAGTCGTCGGCGTTGAGCTCGTCGATCGTCGCGTAGAGCTCGTCCGCGGGGGCCTCGGGATCGATCTCGACGTGGATCCCCTCGATGCCGACCTCCTCGCAGTCGCGCTGTTTCATCGAGACGTACGTCTCGCTGGCCGGGTCGTCGCTCATCAGGACCGTCGCCAGGCCGGGGCGCGACCCGGACTCGGTCAGCGTCTCGACGCGCTCGGCGATCGCGGCACGAACGTCCTCGGCAACGGCGTTGCCGTCGATGATATCGGTCATACCCGGATCTCAGCGAGCGACATCAAAAGGGTCGGGGATCGGGCGGCCGGATCGTCCGCTACAACCGGCTTCGGTTTCGGCTCACTCGTACAGCGGGTGGGCCGCACAGAGTTCGTTGACGCGCTCGCCCACCTCGTAGATCACGTCCTCGGAGTCGTGGTTGTCGACGACGCGGTGGATGAGGTCGGCGACCTCCTCGATCTCCTCGACGCCGAACCCGCGGGTGGTAAGCCCGGCGGTTCCGGCTCGGATCCCGGAGGGATCGAACGCCGAACGCGTCTCGCCGGGGACCGTGTTCCCGTTGAGGACGATGTTCGCTGCCGCGAGCGCGTCCTCGGCGTCGCCGCCGCTGAGGTCGGGATGGGACTCGCGCAGGTCGACGAGGACGAGGTGGGTGTCCGTGCCGCCCGAGACCAGCGAGAGGCCGTGGTCGGCCAGGCGGTCGCCCAGCGTCCGCGCGTTCTCGACGACCTGCTCGGCGTACTCCTGGAACTCGGGCTCGAGGGCCTCCTTGAACCCGACGGCCTTCCCGGCGATGTTGTGCATCAGGGGACCGCCCTGCCCGCCCGGGAACACCGCGTTGTCGATCGCGTCGGCGTGTTCGTCCCCGCACATCACGATCCCGCCGCGACCGGCGCGGATCGTCTTGTGGGTCGAGCCGGTGACGAAGTCGGCGGTCCCGACCGGCGAGTCGTGGACGCCCGCGGCCACGAGCCCGGTGATGTGGGCCATGTCGGCGAGGTGGTAGGCGTCGACCGCGTCGGCGGCCGCCTGGATTCGGTCCCACTCGACCTCGCGGGGATACGCCGAGTACCCCGAGACGATGATGTCGGGGTCGAACGACTCGGCGAGGTCGCGGAATCCATCGTAGTCGATGTAGCCGGTGTCGGGATCGACCTCGTACTGCTCGACGTCGTAGAGCTGCCCGACGAAGTTGGCCGGATGGCCGTGCGAGAGGTGGCCGCCGTGGGTGAGATCCAGCGACAGGATGCGGTCGCCGGGGTCGAGCATCGCGAAGTAGACCGCCTGGTTGGCCTGGGTCCCGGAGTGGGGCTGGACGTTGACGTGCTCGGCGCCCCACAGCTCCCGGGCCCGCTCGATCGCGAGCTCCTCGACGTCGTCGGCGTACTCGCAGCCGGCGTAGTACCGCGAGCCGGGGTACCCCTCGGCGTACTTGTTCGTGAGGACGCTGCCCTGGGCCGCCAGCACCGCCTCGCTGGCGTGGTTTTCGCTGGCGATCATCGCGAGCGTCCGTTCCTGTCGTTCGAGCTCACCCTCGAGCGCGTCGGCGACCGCGGGGTCGGCCTCCCGAACCTGGTCGTAGTTCATACTGAAAGCCGTGGGTGACACCACAATAAGCCTGTCCGTCCGGCGCCGCGATCCACGAGCGGTCCGGCCGACGGGACGAACGGACGACCGGAAGCGCACCGCGATCGTCGGCACCGAAACCCACCGCCGGCACCGGAATCCACCGCCGGTACCGAAATCCACTTCCGGTACCGAAATTCATTGCCGGTACCGAAACCCACCGCCGAATCAGCATCGGGACCGACGGCGCCAGCGACCGACCGAATCGGCGACGACGCCAGATATCGCTCCGACCGCGTTGATCCCGGCGTCAGCCACCCCGCCCGAGCGCCACGGGATCGGGACCTGAAGGGCCTCGATGGCCGCGCCGTAACCCGCCGTGAGCATAACCGCGACCGCGAGGAGGCGGAGCCGCGATCGCTCCGGGGACGCCGCCGTGCCTGTCTCGAGCGCTCGCAGACAGCACGCCGCGAGAACCGCGTACCCGAGGAGGTGGCTGGCGACGAACGGATCGAGGCCGAAGGGGACGGGGATGGCCGCCGAACCGCCGCCGGCAGCCCCGCGGCCCGGAACCGGCAGGAGCGAGACCACGAGCACGAGGAGCGCGACGCGTGCCGGCCATCGCCAGCGGTGGCGATCGCCGGGGACGGAACGTCCCGGAGTCGTCTCGGTCGAACCGCGGCCCGGATCTCGAGACATCGCTCGAACGACGGTCGGATCGCCACCCGTTTATCCGCGGCGGTCGAACCGCGGGCAATGAGCGAGACGCTGGACGAGGACCTCTATCAGCGCACGATGGCGCTGATCGAGCCGGGAGACGTCGATCTGATCGGCTGTATCGTCCACTCGACGTACGACGGCCAGTCGGACCTGGAGATGCACGAGTTGACCGTCACGATCAACGAGGTGATCGCCGAGGCCGCCGGATCGGGCGAGACCTACATCGAGGCCGGCAACGACGATCCCGACTTCTCATCGAACCAGTTCCAGGGACGCACCCTCGCGGACGAGTCGTTCGTCTGGGAGTGTCAACAGCTGCTCCGGGAGGGGACCTTCGACCTGGTCTTCTACTATGAGGCGGGCGCCGACCAGGACGCGATCGTCGAGGGAATCGAGGCGCTCGAGGGCGTCGACCGCGTCACGCCGGTGCCCTGAACGGAAGGACAAGCGGATGACCGACGCCAACGATCCCGAGACGGTCCTGATCCCCGGCGGTCGCGACGTCCGGGCGAGTCTCGATCGGGCGGATGGGAGCGACCACGAGCGGGCGGATGGGAGCGACCACGAGCGGGCGGATGGGAGCGACCGTGATCCGGGTGGCGACGAGACGACGGCGTGCGTGGTCGCCTGTCCGCCGCACCCGCAACACGGCGGCACCCGTCACGACGGGCGCCTCCAAGCGGTCTCGACGACGCTTCGGGATCGCGGGATCGACTGCCTCCGGTTCGATTACGGCGCCTGGGACGGCGGCGCCGGCGAGCTGGCTGACGTCCGGAGCGCGCTGGCGTGGGCGAGCGACCGCTACGATCGGGTCGGCCTCTTCGGCTACTCCTTCGGCGGCTGTCTGGCCCTGGTCGCGGCCGCGAAATTCGGAGATGCTGCGGCGGGATCGGCCCTCACGGCGGTCTCGGCGCTCGCGCCGGCTCGCCGGGTGGCGCCGGACGTCGACGCGGCCGCGGCGGTCGACCGGATCGCGGTGCCCCTGCAGGTCGTCTACGGCACGCGGGACGACACCGCGGAGTGGGGTCCCGTCGTCGAGGCGGCACGCGAGCGTGCGGGCGAGCGAGGGACGGACGCGGTCTCGGTCGTCGAGCTCGAGGCGGACCACTTCTTCGTCGGCCGCACGGACCGGATCGGCGGGACGGTCGGCTCGTGGCTCGCCGACCGGGTTGCGATCGATGACGATCGCTGACGATCGCTGACGGTCGATGACGATCGGTGACGAGCCGGCGAGCGTCAACGTGGACCGGTCGACGGGTGCCGCTCAGACCTCGAGGTTGGGCGTCGGGACGGCCCCCTCGTCCGCCTCGGGGTCGTACTCGTCGATCGCCGCGAGCACGATCGCGAGCGTGCCGTCGGCGCTCCACCGGCCCGTGTTGATCAGGAGGTCGTAGATCGACCGATCGGAGAGGTCGATGTCGTAGTAGGACGCGTAGCGTTGCGCCTCGATGACCTCCCGGACGCGCATCTCGGCGGACAGCTCCTCGCGGTCGGCCGTGCGCTCGACGCGGACTTCCTCGGGGGCGTCGAGCCGGATCCGCAGGTCCGCGCGGTTGCCCGCGATCCAGCCGGCCAGCCGCGACTCGAGGACGAACGCCTTGTTGGCGGCGCCCCACTCCTCCGCGATCCGCCGGAGCCGGCGGTCGAGCTCGCGGTCGATCGCGTCGGACTCGCCGGCCTTCGCGACCAGCTGCGAGAGGCTCATCTCCCGGTCCTCCGCGATCGACCGGAAGATCTCCCCGCCGGAGACGTATCCGCAATCGAGAACCGTCGAGAGTCGTTCACACAGCGTCGTTGCGCCGCAGCCGGGCGGACCGGACACCGTGATGAAGAGATTGCTGTCGATGCGCCGATCGACGGCCGCGTCGGTGCTTGTCATCCGATGGAGTGCTCACGCGCGAGACGGGTAAGGATAGGGGGTCGACCACGGACCGGATGACGAGCCGACCGCGGACGGAGAGTCGGCCTGAGGCGCGTGGCGGGCCGGGACTCGCGGTCCAGCGAATCGTCGGTCAGTTGTAGCCGCGCCAGCGATGGCCACATTCCTGACATTTGAAAAACCGCGTCGGGGGCTCGTCCGCGGCGCCGGTCTGTTTGATCGTGTACCAGGCCTCGCCGTGGCCGCATTCGTCACAGACGACGTCGGTCGCGGTGGGTTTCCCCTCGAAGTTCGCGTTCTCCTCGGTCTCGATCGGCGACGCGTCGCCCTGTCGCTCCGTGGAGACGTACTGCTCGGTCAGGTCGTCCTCGCGCTCGGTGGTCGCCCCGCAGTCGTCGTTTTGACACACCATTCGGCCGTCGACCGACACCATCATCGAGCCGCACTCGTCACAGAATTGCATCGGTGGATCGTTTCCTGACGTACGGCCGGCAGCGGTTTCAAGGGTTCGCTCCGGGGCGGCCGGGATCGGGAGATCCCTCGTCGGTCCCGCGGCCCACGCACTCGTTCATGTGGCCCACTCACTCGTTCACGCGGTCGAAGGTTGGCCCGTCGGTCGAAACCATCGGACAGTTGCGGACGCGGAAGCGGTCCATCTCGACCACCTCGACGATCTCGGTCCCCTCGTGGGTGCAGGCCAACGTGGGCGGGTCGGTACTGTAGGGACACCGCTGACAGTACTCCCGTTTGTCGACGATCCGGTCATCGTACTCGTCGTCGGCCCGCTCGGTCCCGGAGGAGTCGCCCGTTTCGGGGTCGGGTGCCGTCTCGGAGGAGTCGCCCGTTTCGGGGTCGGGTTCGAGCGCATCGATGTCGTCGGTCTCGAGCGCCGCCCAGACGTCCGTCTCACCGACGTCGACGTCCATCGCCTCGAAGGGGTCGTCCGCAAGGTTCGCATCGTGGGGCTCCTCGTCCGCGAGCGCGTCGATTCGCGGATCGGCCTCGTCGGAGGTCGAACCGTCCGAACCGGCTTCGTTCGGACCTGTTGCCTCCGGGACGGCTTCGTCGGAGTCGGCCCCATCCCGGCCGTCGCGCCCGTCGCGCCCGTCGCGGTCGGTCATTCCTCGTCACCCTCGAAGAGGTCCTCGGGATCGCGCGGCTCCGCCGTTTCGCCCTCCAGCGCCGGCGGATCCCCGGTCCGAAGCCACGCGCTCCCGAAGATGCCGGATTTCGGTTCCACGCCCTCGAGGTGGGCGTCACAGTGAGGACACCGCGGGCGACCGAGGAGTCCGATCTGCACGGTGGTCTCACACGACTCACAGCGGGCCGCCGTGACGCCCTCCCGGTTCGCCGCCGCGAGCAGGTCCGTGAGGACCTCCCGGCGGGCGCGCTCCCGTTCGAGCCGATCGAGACGGCGCTGGACGTTCACGAACGCGCCCGCGAGCCGGGTGAGCTTCTCGTCGTGGTCGGCCAGCCGGTCGTCGCGATCAGCTGCGTCCGCCCGGAGCGTCTCGACCGAACCGATCCCGCGTTCGAGTGAGTCGTACCGGCTCGACAGGTCCGTGACCGTCGATCGGAGCGCGTCGATCCGGTCGTCGATTGCGGGGTGGGTGTGGTCCTTCGGCGCCCGCGATTCGGCCTCCTCGAGCACGCTGATGACGCGGTCGCGGACGTCGGCGATCTGCTCGTCGAGGTCCGCACGGAGCGTCTCGACGTCGCTCTCGAGCCGGTCGACCGTCGAGCGCGTTCGATCGAGGTCCGCCCGAACGCGCTCGAGCATCTCGGCGTCGGGGACGTCGATCCCGCGCTCCTCGGCGAGCCGCGCGATGGCTCTGGCGAGCAGTTCCTCCCGACGGTCCTCGGGAAGGTCCGACAGCTCAGTCGGCCGGTCCGTAGCCTCCGGCCCGTCCTCGTTCCCCCTGGACGGCTCCGGTCGGTCGTCTCCCCCCGTGGATGGCTCCCCCCGACCCTCCTCCGGAAGCGTCATCCGATCGCGATCACCCATCTACGCCCGTTTCAGCGCCCATACATAAGTAAGCTTGCGCGCCGTTCGTGTCGGAGTCGTCCGATCCCGACCGAAGCCGACGAGTTTTACCCGGGACGGAGCCTCCCGTCGCGTATGCGCTCGGTTTCGCGACGACTCGGTGGTGTGACGTTGATCGGCGTCGGGGGCCTCCTCGCGTTCGCGGCGCTCGTGCTCGCCGCGGCCGAACTGCCCGCGAGCGTGGCGACGGTCGGTCCGGAATCGGCGATCACCATCGGCGCCGCGAACGGCGGTGACGGTGCATTCGGCGGCCACTCGGCGCTGCACCCGGTCGCCTACGCCGCGGGAGCGACGCTTCTCGTGGCCGGAACGGCCGCGGTTCGCAACCGACCGGTCGACTCGAAGGCAGCGATCGCGGTCCCCGCGGTGGGTCTCGCGCTCGCGCTCGTGGGCGTGGCGCTCGGATCGGGCACCATCGCCGGATCGGGGGGGACTGCCGGATCGGGAGCCGCAGCTGGGTTCGGGACCGGTCTCGAGTCGGGGATCGTCCTCGCGCCGGGGGACGTCCTCGCGATCGCGGGGACCGCCGTGGGAACCGCCCTCGCGCCCGTCGTCGTCGGCGCGCTTCGCGAACACACGATCGTCCTCCTGGCGGGGTTCGTGGTCGCGCTCGTCGCCGTCGCCGCGGCACCGAACCCGGGTCTCGTCGCCGCCGTCGGGCTCGGGGGCGGGGGCGGCGCCATCGCCGCCGCCTGGTGGCTCGACCCCGATGGCTGGCGGCCGTGACGACGCCCGCCGCGGCGGTTGACCGCTCCGTGATCCGGTCGGCAGCCTCGGAGTTCGGTCGATCGTTCCGGAATCCGGCCGACGCGACACCCCTATCCGTTTCGGACGCGAACCGCGGGTATGGCGACCGAGGCGTGTGCGGTCTGTGACACCGACGTGCGGATCGCCGGCGGGATCGGCGACCTCTGGAGCTTCGCCTTCGAGTCGACCCAGGGGATGACCCTCGAGCTCGTCGACGGCTCCGAGTTCTTCCTGTGTTTCGACTGCATGGAGCGACTGCCCGGGGACACGGAACCGACTGCGGCGGACGTCGAGCGGCTGCAAGCCGAAGACGACGAAACGGCGGTCGAAGAGCCGGCTGACGGCTCGCCGCTCGAGTAGCGCCGGTCGGGGACCGAGGCCGTCACCGTCCCATCCGACACCTTTACTCCGATCGCAACGGACCCCGGAGTGTGGACCCCGACCGGATCCTCGCGGAGTTCCCGGCGCCGAGCTTCCGCGGCGCCCAGGAGCAGGCCCTGCACGACGTCCGTGACGCGTTCGCGGCCGGCAACGACGTGGTGCTCGTGCGCGCGCCGACCGGCAGCGGCAAGTCCCTGCTGGCGCGGTCGATCATGGGTGCCGCCCGCACCGTCGACGCGGCCGAGCCGCGGGAGGCGACCGGCGCGTACTACACGACGCCGCAGGTCTCCCAGCTCGAGGACGTCGCGGCCGACGAGCTCCTGGCGGACCTGAACGTGATCCGCGGGAAGTCGAACTACGCCTGCATCCTCCCCGGCGAGCACGACACGCCGGTCGACCGCGCACCCTGCGCTCGCCAACGCGGGTTCGACTGCAGCATTCAACACCGGTGTCCGTACTTTTCCGACCGGGCGATCGCCTCCTCGCGACGCTTCGCCGCGATGACGCTCGCCTACTTCATGCAGACCGCCGGGTCGGAGGTGTTCGGGAAGCGGGACGTGGTCGTGATCGACGAGGCCCACGGGCTGGCCGAGTGGGCCGAGATGTACGCGACGATAGAGCTCTCCCCGGACCGCGTGCCCGTCTGGGAGGACGTCGGCATTCCCGACGTCTCCGGCGGGGCGGACGAACGATCGGGCGACGGCGCCCACGATGACGACGGACCCCTTGACCGCACCGCCCGGTTCGTCGAACAGCTCCGTGGCGCCTGCGAGCGCGCGAAGGACGAGCTGGTCGGCCGTCCGGAACTGGAGCCCGCGGAGGTCGCCCGCCGCGACCGGCTGCAGGAGCTGATCGGCGAGCTCGGCTGGTTCCTCGAGGACTACCGTGACCCGCAGAGCCCGACCACCTGGGTCGTCGACCAGCCCGGCGGCGAGGGCACGGCGATCACGATCAAGCCGCTCGATCCGGCACGGTACCTCAAGCACACCGTCTGGGACCGGGGGAACCGATTCGCGCTGCTGTCGGCGACGATCCTCTCGAAGGAGGCGTTCTGTCGCGGCGTCGGACTCGATCCGGCCGACGTCGCGCTCGTCGACGTCGAGCACACCTTCCCGCTCGCGAACCGGCCGCTGTACGACGTGGCGCAGGGGAAAATGACCTACGAGCACCGCGAGAAAACGATCCCCCGGATCGCCGAGCTGGTCGTCCGGCTGATGGCTCGCCATCCCGACGAGAAGGGACTGATCCACGCCCACTCGTACGCGATCGCCGACCAGCTCGTGGAACGGCTCGGCGAGCTCGGCGTCGCGCCCCGGCTGCGCCGGCACACGAAGGCGACCCGGGACGACGAGCTCGAGGCCTGGCTGGGGAGCGACGACCCGGAGGTATTCGTCGCGGTGAAGATGGAGGAGGCGCTCGACCTCAAGGGCGAGCTGTGTCGCTGGCAGGTGATCTGCAAGGCCCCGTACCTGAACACGAACGACTCCCGCGTCGCGCGCCGGCTCGAGGAGGGCCAGTGGTCGTGGTACCACCGCGCCGCGCTGCGAACGGTCATCCAAGCGTGCGGACGCGTCGTCCGCGCACCCGACGACCACGGCGCGACCTACCTGGCTGACGACTCGCTGCGCGACCTCTTCGACCGGGCGCGGGCCGATATGCCCGCGTGGTTCGCCGACCAGGTCGCGGCGATGGAGACCCCCGAGCTTCCGGCGGCCGACCCCGCGGCGGCGCTGTCCGGGATCGACGCGACGCCATCCCCGACCGCGACTGCCGGCGGGACGGCGGTCGACGCCGCCACGAAAACCGCGGCCGCAAGCGACGACGCGACGACGAACGACGTCGCGGGGGACGGGAGCACGGGGTGGGCGTCGACGAACCGGGACACGGGGACCGGAACCGCAGGTGGCGGCGCAAGCGGCACCTCGACCGGCGGCGGAGGCGGAACCGAAACGCGGACCGAGCGCGACGCGAAGCGCCGCAAGGATCACCCGCTCTCCGACGTCTGGGGCGACGGGTAGCCGAGGCCTCAGATCAGGGAGACGCCCCAGGCCACCATCGAGGAGACCATCAGGAACGCGAAGAACAGCGCGAACAGTTTCTGTCGGTCCATATCCCGAGTAGGCGGTCGAACACGCATAATTCCTGCGCCCTGCCGCCGACCCGCTATGTTCTCCCACCGACGCCGCTCCGTCCTCCCACCGACGCCGAGCGATCGGCAACCGGGGAGCCGCCGTCGAACGAAAAGATCACCAACGATCAGTATATATGTGCCTTATACGCGCGGCATCCTCGGCTGAACGACGATCCACACCTAATACCATATAAGGTGTTTGTATCCCCTCAAGGGAATAGTAACCTTCATAATCCCTCACGTCTCACCGACGTGTATGGCATCCCACGGGCTGGCGACCGCGCTCACGCTGTACGGGTCGCGAACACTGACGCTGTCGCAGGCGGCCGCCCAGGCAGGACTCAGCGAGGCCGAGTTCATCGAACAGCTCGAGCGACACGACATCGAGGTAACCGAGTCCGAGCGCGCCGCGGCGCTCGATTCCGACGCGGTCGCCGCGACCGCCGATTGAGCCGGACCGACGGCTCGAAACCCCTTCTCGACCCGTTTCCGCCGAGACCCAGGAGCGTCGCCGCGGCACGGATGGGAGCGTCGCCGCGGCACTAACCGGAACGACCGTCCTGACCGGAACGACCGTGCTACTCGCCGATCGCGTCGGGGTCGGGTTCGACGTCGGCGTCGGATTCTGCCTCGTCGGGAACGAGGTAGACCTCGCCGTCGTGTTTTATGGCGAACACGACATCGGGCGGGTTCTCGTCGTCGAAGAAGTCGGGGTTCGGGACCGTGACGGCCGCGTACGTCTCGGGATCGAGCACCTGGACGGCGTGTTCGTCCTCCACGGTCACGACGGTCGTCTCGACGGCGTCGTCCCGCCGGCCGACGCGGTCGGCGTCCGGCGTCTCGCCCTCGGCGAACTCGGAGACGTACTCCTCGCCGGAGGCGAGCCGGATCCCCCGAAGCCGGCCCGAGACGCTCTCGACGAGCACGGGCCCGTCGCCGTCGTTCGGGTCGATGATCTCGCCGGCCGCGTAGCGGGGCAGCCGGACTGCGAAGGTCACGCGATAGACCTCGTTGCCGTCGCCGTCCTCGGTCACGAGCGTCGGGTAGGACTCGAAGCTCCCGCCGAGCTGCTCGACGATCCGGGTCGCGACGGACTGCCCCAGCCCGTTCGAGGAGATCTTGACGTTCGGACCGTCCTCGGTCTCGGTCACCTCGGTGATGAAGGCCTCCCGGTCGCCCTTGGCCTCCTGGTCGGCGACGTGGGATTCGGCGATCGCGAGCGCCTGATCGCGCTCCGCGGGCGTGAGATCGCGCTCGTCGGCTCGGATCTGAACGATCGCGGCGTAGTAGCCGCCGGCGATCCGGCCGCACCGGTCGCAGGTCCCGCGGGAGATCTTGACCGGCACCGTTACGGATTCCTCGCGGAGGGTGCCCCGAACGACGCCGGAGAACTCACAGTGCATCCGGATCGTGTTCTCGTCGACCTGCTCGGGCTCGACCCCCCAGTTCACCTCGGCCGCGTCGACGTGGACGCCGAGCGCCTCGGCCGTCTCGTCGACGGCGACGTCGGTGTAATCGCGCGCCCCGACGTCCCGCCAGGACTCGCCCCGACGGACCGCCCCGCAGCCGGAACAGACGAGGACCTCGATCCGGTCCGGGGCGTCGACGAGGTCGAAGTCCTCGAAGTAACAGTCGTCACAGAGCTTTCGATCCCGCGTTCGCGGCTCGCCGGGGCGCGGCTCCGACCGCTCCGCGACCGGGTCGCCACAGCGGGGACAGAACTCGCGGGAGTCGCTCATCGGCTTCTCGTAGATGATTCGACCGGTTAAGTCGACCGAATCGGGGGGCGGACGGACGGTGGGCGGGCGGTGAACGGTCGACGTCGGCCGATCCGTCACGTCGCGCGTCGCCTGCACCAGCCGGCTTCGCCGGTCGTGGGTCGTGCGGTCCGAAACGCCGGCAGGGTCTGCACAGGTGGTGTGGCTTTAACACCGACGGGATCGATGTCCCGCGTATGGCAGACGATCCTGCGGACGACGAGACGCAACGGTTCGCCACTCGCAGCCTCCACGCCGGCGCGCAGCCCGACCCGACGACCGGGTCGCGGGCGACGCCGATCTATCAGACGACGTCGTACTCCTTCGACGACGCCGACCATGCGGCGTCGCTGTTCGCACTGGAGGAGCCGGGCAACATCTACTCGCGGATCATGAACCCGACGAACGCGGTCCTCGAGGAGCGAATGGCCTCCCTCGAGAACGGGATCGCCGCGGTCGCGACCAGCTCCGGGATGGCCGCGTTGAACCTCGCGACGTTCCTCCTTGCCGGCCCCGGCGACAACATCGTCTCGGCCTCCTCGCTGTACGGCGGCACCTACACGTACCTCACCCACACGGTCGAGCGGCAGGGCGTCTCCACCCGGTTCGTCGACACCCTCGACGTCGACGCCTACGCGGAGGCGATCGACGAGGACACGGCGTACGTCCATCTCGAGACGATCGGCAACCCCGCGCTCGTGACGCCGGACATCGAGGCGATCGCCGAGGTCGCCCACGAGCATAACGCCCCCCTGTTCGTTGACAACACGTTCGCGACCCCGTACCTCTGTAATCCCCTCGACCACGGCGCGGACCTCGTGTGGCACTCGACCACGAAGTGGATCCACGGCGCCGGGACGACGATCGGCGGCGTCCTCGTCGACGGCGGCAGCTTCCCGTGGGGCGACCACGCCGAGAAGTACCCCGAGATCGGCGGCGACAATCCCGCCTACCACGGCGTCAACTTCACCGAGCGGTTCGGCGACGCGGCGTTCACCTACGCGGCCGTCGCCCGCGGCCTGCGCGACCTCGGCTGCCAGCAGTCGCCGTTCGACTCCTGGCAGACGATCCAGGGGCTCAACACGCTCCCGTTCCGGATGGAGCGCCACTGCGAGAACGCCGCGATCGTCGCCGAGCACCTCGTCGACCACCCCGAGGTGAGCTGGGTCAACTACCCCGGTCTCGACGACCACGAGACCCACGAGACGTCGAGCGAGTACCTCGACGGCGGCTACGGCGGAATGATCACCTTCGGACTCGAGGCGGGCTACGACGCCGCGAAGACGACGGTCGAGAGCACCGAACTCGCCTCGCTGCTCGCGAACGTCGGCGACGCGAAGACGCTCATCATCCACCCCGCCTCGACGACCCACCAGCAGCTCACCGAGGAGGAGCTGCTCTCGGCCGGCGTCACCGAGGACCTGGTTCGGATCTCGGTGGGCCTCGAGGACCCCGCGGACATCGTCGCCGACATCGATCAGGCGATCGAGACGGCGACCGAGTAAGCGCTCGCCGAAGCGGACGGCGGCCGAGTCGACGTTCGCCGAAACGATTAGGGGCGTTCCGCTCCCCGTATCAGACGGTATGACAAAAGTGAGCGTGGTCGGCGCCGCGGGCACCGTCGGTGCCGCGGCCGGCTACAACATCGCGCTGCGCGACGTCGCGGACGAACTCGTCTTCGTAGATATTCCGGACAAGGAGCCGGAGGCGGTCGGCCAGGCCGCCGACGTCAACCACGGCGTCGCCTACGACTCGAACACGACCGTTCGCCAGGGCGACTACGCGGCCACCGCGGGCTCGGACGTGGTCGTGATCACCGCCGGGATCCCCCGCCAGCCGGGCCAGACCCGGATCGACCTCGCGGGCGACAACGCGCCGATCATGGACGACATCGGGTCCTCGCTTGCCGAACACAACGACGACTTCGTCACCGTGACCACCTCGAACCCGGTGGACCTCCTCAACCGCCACCTCTACGAGTCCGGCGAGCGCGACCGACACGCCGTGGTCGGGTTCGGCGGACGGCTCGACTCGGCCCGGTTCCGGTACGTTCTGGCCGAGCGATTCGACACGCCGGTTCGGAACGTCGAGGCCACCATCCTCGGCGAGCACGGCGACGCGCAGGTGCCCGTCTTCTCGAAAGTGCGCGTCGACGGTCGGGACCCGAGCTTCGACGCCGACGAGCGCGAGGCGATCCTGGGCGACCTCCAGGAGTCCGCGATGGACGTCATCGAGCGCAAGGGCGCCACCCAGTGGGGGCCGGCGACCGGCGTCGCCCACGTCGTGGAGGCGATCCTCGAGGACACCGGCGAGGTGCTCCCGTGCTCGGTCGTCCTCGACGGCGAGTACGGCCACACGGATACGGCCCTCGGCGTGCCCGCCAGGCTCGGTGCGAACGGCGTCGAGGAGGTCGTCGAGTGGGACCTCGACGACTACGAGCGCGACCTGCTCGATGAGGCGGCCGGGAAGCTCTCCGAGCAGTACGCCGAGATCGCGTAGGGGGCGCCGCGTCGAACTCCTTTTAAGCGCCGTCCTCTTTTCCACCCTCGATCCGCTCGGAACCACCTTCGATCCGATCCGAGAGCCAGTCGTAGTGAGCGAGCAGCGCGTCCTCGCCGGCATCAGTGAGCCGGTAGACGTCGGCGATGCCCTCGGTCCGTGACTCGACGTGGCCGGACTCCGCGAGCGCCGTCACCATCGCGTGGAACGACTGCGGGTCGATCCGCTCGTCGTAGTGGGACGTGAGCCGGTTCTTCAGCTGTTGTTCGCGCAGGCTCCCGGCCTCGTACAGGAGCGCGCAGACGTCGCGACGGCGACCGCTGTGGAGCCACTTTGCCATCGACGACCGATCGCCGTGCGACGGGATAGACCTCCCGGATCGTCGGCGACGGGAACCGATCACGCGCCGTGATCGGGCACCGCCTGGCGGAACATCGTCCGGAAGGGGAAGTCGGCGTCGCTGGACTCGAAGCGGTCGAGCGCGAAGGGGGAGAGCGAAAACGGCGCCGACTCGCCGGTGAGATGCGCCCGAACCGCGGTGCCGATCGAATCGGCGGCCATCACGCCCGCCCCGTGGAACCCGGCCGCGATGACGAGGCCGTCCGGGGCCTCGGCCGGCGCATCGATGATCGGCTTCGCGTCCGGCGTGGTCGCATCGGCCATCGGACAGCACTCGTAGCGGACCACCGTCGCGTCCGCGTCGACGCTGGCGAGGATTCCCGGGAGCTCCTCCCGGAGCAGTCGATCGAGTTCGCCGCCGATCTCCCGCGGGTCCTCGGGCGGGGCCGTGTCCCGGTCCGATCCGCCGTACCGGTGTTCGGTCCCGACGAGCAGCCGGCCGTCCCGGGTACCACGCCAGTAGGCGCCGAGGACCGAATCCCCGCCCATCGGAACCCCGTCGGGAAGATCGGCTTCGAGGTACGCGACGTTCCAGGTGAACGGCCGGATCGGGACCCGAAGGACGTCCGCGAGCAGGTCCGGCGTGGCCGAGCCTGTAGCGGCCACCACGGCGTCGGCGTCGACGGAACCGTACTCCGTCTCGACGCCCGCGACCTCGTCGCCCGCCGCGGTGCCGTCCGTAACGCGGATCGACTCGACGGTCGTGTCCGGCCGGAACTCGACGCCGCGGCGGACGCACTCGCGGTGCATCGTCGCGAGGAACTCGTCGACGTCGAAGTAGCCGGTCCCGGGCCAGACGAGCGCCTTCTCGTAAGGCGCCTCGGGATCGAAGACGTCCGCGTACGCGTCGGCATCGACGAGCCGCACGTCGGTGACGTCGGTGACGTCGTCACCGGCGTCGAAACTGCCGGTCCCGTCGACCGACGTCGCGGTTTCCCGGGCCGCGGCGACGTCCGCGGGCCGCACCCCGCGGACGTACTCGCGGTCGGTCCACTCGAAGACGCCGGTCCCGTCCAGCTCGCGGAAGAACTCGATCGCGTGCCGACTCCAGGCCGGTTGGTCGGGGTAATCGACCGGCGTGGTGATCACTCCGGAAGCGCGACTCGAGGTCCCGTTTCCGATCGCGTCCCGGTCCAGTACGATCACGTCGTGATCCGGCGCGAGCCGGTAGGCGGTGCTCAAACCCGCGACGCCGGATCCGACCACGGCAACACGTGTCATATCGGCCGGTCGCCCCCGGTTCGCATAGTGGTTTCGCCGACCGCGCCGGGAACGCGGTTCGGTTCGACGAGAGGAAACGCCTTTCCCCACGAGGCGCCCCACTTCGAACAATGCGTGGGAGGCCGTCCCGGGGAGGGACACGATGAAGGTCGCCGAAGCGGTCCCGGAGTTCGCCGACGCGTTCGGCTTCGAGGAGTTCAACCGGATGCAGCGCGAGGCGTTGCCCGCGCTCCTGGAGACGGACGCAAACGTGGTCGCCAGCGCGCCGACGGGATCCGGCAAGACCGCCCTCGCGGAGCTCGCGATCTGCAAGACGCTCGATGCGGGCGGGACGGCGCTGTTCGTCGCGCCGCTGCGCGCGCTCACCAACGAGAAGGAAAGCGAGTGGGAACGCTTCGAGGCGCTCGGGTATTCGGTCTACGTCGTCTCCGGCGAACGCGATCTGAACCCCAGGCAGGCCGAACGGGCCGACGTCATCGTGATCACGCCGGAGAAGGCCGACTCGGCGACGCGGAAACACGACTCCGCGCGCTACTCGTTCATCGCCGACGTCGACTGCGTGCTCATCGACGAGGTTCACCTCCTCGACTCCGACCGCCGCGGCGGCGTGCTCGAGGTCGTCGTCTCCCGGCTGCGCCGGATCTGTGACCCGCGGATCGTCGCCCTCTCGGCGACGATGTCGAACGTCGCGGACGTGGCGGACTGGCTCGACGCGCCGCCGGAGACCACCTTCGAGTTCGGCGACGAGTACCGGCCGGTCGAGCTGGAGACCGGCGTGAAGACCTACTCACACGGCGACAACGCCTTCGCCGACAAGTACCGCCGGCTCTACCGCGCGATCGACCTGGCCGAGCCACACGTCCGCGAGGACGGGCAAGCGCTCGTGTTCGTCTCCTCCAGACAGGACACCGTACAGGCCGCAAAGAAGACCCGCGACGAGATCGCCGAGCGAGACGTCCCGGTCGGCGCACGCGGCGAGTACGACTTCCACACCGAGGCGAAGGAACTCACGAACGACACGCTCCGACAGTCCGTCCTCGACGGGGTCGGGTTCCACCACGCCGGGCTCGGCAAGGACGACCGCGACCGCGTCGAGGAGTGGTTCCGCGAGGGGCTGATCTCGATCCTCTTTTCGACCTCGACGCTGGCGTGGGGCGTGAACCTTCCCGCCCGCTGCGTGATCATACGGGACACGAAGTATCACGACCCGCTGGCGGGCGAGACCGACGTCTCGCCGCTCGACGTGCTTCAGATGCTGGGCCGGGCGGGGCGTCCCGGCTACGACGACATCGGCTACGGCTGGGTGGTCTGTGACCGGTCCGACGCCGACCGATACCGCCGACTGCTTCGGGAGGGCAAGCCGATCGAATCGCGGCTCGCGGAGGATCTCCCCGGCCACCTCAACGCCGAGATCGCGATGGGAACGATCCGCGATCTGGAGGACGTGATGGAGTGGATCGAGACGACGTTCTACTTCGTGCGTGCGCGTTCGGAGCCGGAGCAATACGGCTTCGGCTCGATCCGCGACCGCGTCCGGGACGTCCTCGAGGACCTGGTCGCGGACGGGTTCGTCGAGACCGACGCTGACCTGGGGATCGAACCGACCGCGGTGGGTCGGCTCGCCTCGAAGTATTACCTCCGGCTCGACACCGCGAGCCGGTTCCACGAGCTCGCCGAGCGCGACTCGCTGTCGGTCGCGTCGATCCTCGAGGCGGTCGCGGCCGCCGGCGAGTTCGATTCCGTCTCGGCGCGGTCGGCGGAAGCCGACGCGATCGATCGCATTCTCTCGGCGGCCGATCTCGAGACGAGCCTCGAGGAGGGCCACCGGAAGGTGTTCGCGATCCTGGCGGCGAGCATGGACGACGCGGTCCCCTCGGACCTCCGGTCGGACGCGTGGGTGATCCGGCAGAACGCGCTGCGGCTGGTCGCCGCGCTGACCGAGTTCCTCGATCGGTTCGCCGGCGCGCGAGCGGCCAACCTCGCGCGTCGCGTCGAGGCGCGGCTCGACCACGGCGTCGCCCGCGAGGCGGTCGCGTTCACGGCGATCGACGGCGTCGGCGCGAACCGCGCCGAGCGGCTCGCCGACGCGGGGTTCGATTCGCCGACCACGGTGGCCGAGGCCGACCCGAGCAGCCTCGAGGCGGCCGGAATGAGCGAGGGCGTCGCGAGCCGGATCGTCGAATCCGCCGGCGATCTTCCCCGGATCGACGTCGAGTGGGGGTCGTTCCCCGAAACCGTCGGGATCGGCGAAAACGAGATGTGTGACGTGACGGTCCGAAACCACGGCGGCGGCGCACGCGCCGGCGTTCGCGTGACCGTCAACGACGTCGAGATGCACGAGAAGACGGTCTACCTCGACGGGGAGACGACC
Source organism: Halopenitus persicus (assembly GCF_002355635.1). Lineage (GTDB taxonomy): Archaea > Halobacteriota > Halobacteria > Halobacteriales > Haloferacaceae > Halopenitus > Halopenitus persicus_A. The sequence goes on from NZ_AP017558.1 coordinate 1,245,674, forward strand.
GTTCCGGTCGGCGTGTTCGGACCGCCGGACGCCGCGGATCTGACCTTCGTCGTCGAGGTGACGTTCCCCGAAGATCCCCTGTTTCCCGTGCGTGCGAGCCGGTCGGTCGAGGTCGAGTAGGACACGACCGCAGCGGGTGAGGGTTCAAAGACGATGCCGCGCCAGACGGGGTATGCCATCGCGACTCCGCGTCCTGGCCGGCGACTGCACCACGATCCTGAACGGTCCCCGCGAGCGCACTCAGCGCGGCCGCGTGGTCGTGGTCGTCAAGCCCGACAACACGACGCTCGTGCACGACGCCGACGGCTACCAACCGATCGAGTGGCTCACCCGGCCGGACTCGGTGGCCGTCGAGACGGACGCGTCCGGATTCACCGTCACCGCGCGCGACGGCGACCGGACCCTGCAAGTGATCACCCACGAGCGCGAGGCCGAGATGGAGATCCCGGTCACCGAGGCCGGGATCCCCGTGGGGAGCTGTCCGGACTGCGCATCCGCGCTGGTTCGCTCGGGCGGCCACGTCGCCTGCATCGGCTGCGAGGAACGATACGGGCTACCGACGGGCGCCACCGTCACGGATCGGAGCTGCGAGGACTGCGGGCTGCCGCTGCTTCGCGTCGAGCGGGGCGAGGTGTTCACGGTCTGTCTGGACGTCTACTGCGACTCGCTTGCTGACGCCGTCGCCGACCGGTTCGACCGCGTCTGGCCGTGTCCGGACTGCGGGTCGGACCTCCGCGTCCAGCAGGCGACCGGTCGGGTCTTCCTCGGCTGCGACGCGTATCCGGAGTGCGAGACGACGTTCTCGTTCCCGGACGGCGTCGTGGTCGACGACTGCCCGTGCGGGCTGCCGGTCCTCGAGACTGCCGAGGGACGACGCTGTCTCGACGGAGCCTGCGAGCGGTGGGAGACGGACGCGGACGACCGCCGGGACGGCACGGAGTCGCCCACGGCGTGAACCGCCCGCGTCGCGACTCGTTCGCGACCTGACGCCGCACCGGCGGACCGCAACCCGTTTACGACCGCCGCCCGCCCGGTCAGATATGCAACCGGACGGCGAGCTTCGCGGCGACGGCGTACACGTGGGCGGCGACGCCCGCCAACGGTTCTACGACTCGCGGGGGTACGGGCGCCCGCTCGGCGGGAACGCGATCTCGCTCACGCCGCTGGAGGCGGCACACCTGCTGTTTCGGGGCGACCTCGGCGCGGTGACCGTCGACGGCGAGACGCTCGGGTTCGAGGCCTTCTTCGTCCACGCGGCCGCCGCGGGCGACCGGTTCGCGGTCCGGTTCCTCGTGTACTCCGACCTGCGCGACCGGGGGTTCTACCTCTCGCCGACGCGCGAGGGTTGGCCGGGGCACAACCGCCAGGGGGGCGCGGACGCGGACTTCATCGTGTACGAACGTGGCGCGAGCCCGCCGGACGGGGCGATCGCCCACCGACTCCGGGTGGTCGGCGAGCGCGAGTCGATCCCGGCGGCCGGCATCGACGGGACCACGCTGGCCATCGTCGACGAGGAGAGCGATCTCACGTACTTCGAGACGCAAACGGCCGACCCGACGGGAGGGACCGACTACGATCCGCCGGCGGACCTCGCCGGCGTCCTGCTCGAGGACCGCGTGGTGGTCTGGGACGCGCCGGCAGGGCTCTATGATCGAGGGTTCTACGGCCGCCCGCTGTCCGGGCGCGCCGCAACGATCGACGGGGCGCTTCAGCTGTCGCTGCTCGAGGCCGCGTACCTGGCCGAACGCGGATCGTTGCGGTTGGACGAAACGCTCGCGCTGGCAGGGACAACCGACGACGCGAACGGGGCCGGCGATGAAGCCGACGACGCGGAGGGCACGGCGGACGCGATCCGCCGGCGGGGACGAACGGTCGAGGGCGACCGATTCGCCCGACGGCTCCGCACCTACACGGACCTTCGCGAGCGCGCGATCGTCCCGAAGACCGGCTTCAAGTTCGGCGCCGACTTCCGGACGTATCTCGACGTCGAGACGGTCGAGGACCTGCCCCACTCCGAGCACCTGGTCCGGGTCATCGAGCCGGACCACGCGTTCGTGCCGCGCGAGCTGTCGCTTGACGTTCGGCTCGCCGGCGGCGTCCGCAAGCGAATGGTTTTTGCGCTGACCGACGCGAGTTCCATCGACTACCGTTCGGTAGCTCGAATCACCCCATGACCGACGACGATCACACGCCACGCGAGGTCGCCACCGCCGCCGACGCGAGCGCAGACGCCGCTCCGAGCGCCGCGGGCTGCGGGATCGCGACCGACGGAGGAACCGACACCGCAGCCGGGGCCGACGACGTGGAGCTGGACCCGTGGGGATCGGCGACGGTCGACGACTACCGAAAGCTCTTCGAGGAGTTCGGGATCGAGGAGTTCGACGACGTCCTCCCCGACGTTCCCCACCCCCACTACCTGATGCGCCGCGGCGTCATCTTCGGCCACCGCGAGTACGACGCGGTCGCCGAGGCGATGGCGAACGACGAGCCGTTCGCCGCGCTGTCGGGGTTCATGCCCACCGGCGACCCCCACATCGGCCACAAGCTTGTCTTCGACGAGCTGATCTGGCACCAGCAGCAGGGCGGGGACGCCTTTGGGCTGATCGCCGACCTGGAGGCCCACTCCGCGCGCGGGCTCTCCTGGGACGAGATCGACGAGCACGCCCGGAGCTACGTCCTCTCGCTGATCGCGCTCGGGTTCGACCCCGAGGACGGAACCGTCTATCGACAGTCCGACAACCGGGAGGTCCAGGACCTTGCGTTCGAGCTGGGGTCGAAGGCGAACTTCTCCGAGCTGCAGGCGCTGTACGGCTTCGACGGCGAGACGAACGTCTCACACATGCAGTCGACGATCACCCAGATGGCGGACATCCTCTATCCGCAGCTGGTCGACGGCCCCAAGCCGACCGTCGTGCCGGTCGGGCCGGACCAGGACCCGCACCTGCGGCTCTCGCGGGACCTCTCCGAGCGGATGCGGTACTTCAAGGTCACCGAGGCGTTCGCGAGCTTCGAGCTCGGGGACGACGAGCGTCAGCTCGTCCGGGCGGCCTACGACGCGATCGCGGGTGCTGCAAGCGGAAACGATGGGGACGACGCAGGCGACGAGCCGGTGCGCTGCGAGGCGGCCGCCGAATGGCTCGAGACGTACGAACCGACGCCGGAACTCACGGACGCGAAACGGTCGGCGATCGAGAAGCTCCGCGCCGCAGGCAAGGAGCCGCTCCGTCCGCGGGTCCGCTTCCTCGACCGGAACGCGACCGAGGACGCCTTCGAGGACCTGATCGGACGGGTCGAGGGCGAGAAACGCGTCTTCGAAGGGCACGTCGACGCCTTCGACCTGACGCGTGAGACGGCCGAGACGCTCGCTCGAGAGGTCGAGATCGACCACGACGGCTTCGGGTTCCGACAGCCCTCCTCGATCTACCACCGGTTCATGTCCGGGCTCACCGGCGGCAAGATGTCCTCGTCGATCCCGGCCAGCCACATCTCGCTGCTCGACGACCCCGAGGACGGGTACGACAAGGTGAAAGCGGCGACGACCGGCGGGCGGTCGACCGCCGAGGAGCAACGCGAGCTGGGCGGGAAGCCCGACGAGTGTCCCGTCTACGAGCTGTACGCTTACCTGCTCGCGAACGACGACGACGACCTGGCGCGGACCGTCTACGAGGAGTGTGAGGACGGGGACCGGCTCTGTGGCGGCTGTAAGGAGCAGGCCGCGGAGCTGATGCGCGAGTTCCTCGCGGACCACCAGGAGAAACGCGAGGAGGCGGCCGAGCTGCTCGAGGGGATGGACATCGATCTCGAATCCGACCGGCGCGGCACCGGCGGCGAGCACTGAGGGCCGCGCAGTACGGCGGCGATTCCCAGCCGGAACCGCCTCTCGCGCACGTCACCCGATCTCGGTCCTGAGGTGGCTGCCGAGCAGCCCGCCGATGGCGCCCAGCGCGACCCAGTAGACGAGGACCGCCACGATCGCGAGGACGACGAGCACCGCGATCGAGAAGCCGACGGCGGCGTCGGGGGCCAGCGGGAGGAACACCAACACGACGAGGAGGATCAGTATCGACGGGACCGACGCGAACAGGCCGGAGAGACCGCCGACGATCGCGCCGTCCTCGGGATCCGTGCCCTGCAGGTATCCGGCGAGGAGGCCGCCGGCGATCGGCGACAGCGGAACCCAGGTGAGGACGGTGGTCGCGATCGCGCCGATCGCGGCGTTGAGGAGGGTGTTGCCGTCGGTGTCCATACCGTAACTGAGATCGGTATCGAATATAAAGGCAGGCTCGTGTCGGGCCCGAAGCGCCGTGGGGAGTCCGAACGATGGGACGATCCGTGCCGTTTCGCACCGTTCCGCGCCTTTTAACCACGGGACGCGCCAACGGCAGGTATGAGCGAACCACGCGTCCCGGGGACGGCGGACGCGATCGAGCTCCCGTGTGGGGAGACGATCGGACACGGCGACCTCGATCTCGGGATGCGCGAGTACGACTGCGCGTGCGGGGAGACGCACGCGGTGGTGATGGACGTCCATCCCCCGGAGCGGTTCCTCCCGGAGTTCCTGGTCGAGGTGTTGCGCGAGGCCGTCGAGACGACCAGCGAGGAGATGCCCGAGTTCGGCACGCCGCACCTGCTCGGCGTCGTTCTGGAGGAGTTTCCGGAGCAGGTCGTCGCCGAGGACGCCTCCGAGAACGCGGACGTTGGCTACGCGCTCGTCTGGGTGACCGAGTTCGACGCGCGGCGGCTCCACGAGGTGATCGTCGAGCTCGTGATCGAGCTGATGGAACACGCCGTGAGCCACGCCGAGGACGACGGCGCGCTGCGGGAGTTCGAGGAACAGATGACCGAGTTCGACGTCGCCGAGTTCGTCGAGCGATACCGGGCCGAGCGCGACCTCGAGGCCGAGGATCCGTACGCCTAGCCCGTCGATTTCGGCCGTCCGGCGGCAAAGTATATAACTGATCGGACGATGTCCGACGAACGTCCGACTCCTGTCTCACTGAACCCTATGTGTGTGGCTCCCGTACGTAAGACGTATGCACACCCGGGAGTTCGAACCGCTGCGTGGTGTGCTCGCCGAGGCCGAGGAGCCGTTGACGGCGCGGGAGATCCTCTCGCTGCTCGAGGAGCGCGAGGAGTTCGACAACCCGCACCGCGTCGCGACCGTGTTGGGGCGGTGGGCAGAACGTGGCGAGGTGGAAGTGATCGCCGACAACCCCTACCGATACCGGCTCAACACGTGACCCGCCACCAAAACCGGCGAGTCGCGATGACGACGGCCGGCTAGCGGCATCGTCGGGCAAGGAGCGTCGCGACCGGACGAAATCAAGTACTCGGGCGCGCCCGTCCCTCGATACGTCCCCGACCGTGGTACGTGACCGCATCACTTGCGAATTTCGAAAAACTCCTTCGAGAATCGCATTCTTTCGCCGGCCTTATTACGATGTACGCACTCCAGTCGGATAATGAGCGATTCATCAGTGGCCTCCGAGACGACGGAGACGTCCGAGGACCGCACCATCTTGCTCATCGGCAGCGGCCCGATCCAGATCGGGCAGGCGGCCGAGTTCGACTACTCCGGCGCGCAGGCGTGTCGCGCCCTGCAGGAGGAGGGTGCTCGGGTCGTCCTCGTCAACTCGAACCCGGCGACCATCATGACCGACCCCGAGATGGCCGACCGCGTCTACATCGAGCCGATCACGCCCGAGGCGATCGCGGAGGTCATCCGCGAGGAGAACCCCGACGGCGTCATCGCCGGGCTCGGCGGACAGACCGGGCTCAACGTCACGGCCGAGCTGGCCGAGCTGGGCATCCTCGAGGAGCACGACGTCGAGATCATGGGAACGCCGCTGGACACCATCTACGCGACCGAGGACCGCGACCTCTTCCGCCAGCGGATGGAGAACCTCGGGGAGCCGGTTCCCGCGTCGACGACCATCTCGCTGGACGAGGACGAGTCGGTCACCGACTTCGACGAGGAGGCGTTTCGCGAGCGCGTCCAGGACGCCGTCGACGAGGTCGGCGGGCTTCCTGTCATCTCGCGGACGACATACACGCTCGGCGGCTCCGGATCCGGCGTGGTCGAGGAGTTCGACGAGCTCGTCGAGCGCGTCCGCAAGGGGCTTCGTCTCTCCCGGAACGGCGAGGTGCTCATCACCGAGTCGATCTCGGGCTGGGTCGAGCTCGAGTACGAGGTGATGCGCGACGCCGACGACTCCTGCATCATCATCTGCAACATGGAGAACATCGACCCGATGGGGATCCATACCGGCGAGTCGACCGTCGTAACCCCCTCGCAGGTCATTCCCGACGAGGGTCACCAGGAGATGCGGGACGTCGCCCTCGAAGTCATCCGCGATCTGGGCATTCAGGGCGGCTGTAACATTCAGTTCGCCTGGCACGACGACGGCACCCCCGGCGGCGAGTACCGCGTCGTCGAGGTGAACCCCCGCGTCTCCCGCTCGTCCGCGCTCGCCTCGAAGGCGACCGGCTATCCGATCGCCCGCGTGACCGCGAAGGTCGCGCTCGGCAAGCGCCTCCACGAGATCGACAACGAGATCACCGGCGAGACGACCGCCGCCTTCGAGCCGGCAATCGACTACGTCGTGACGAAGGTGCCGCGCTGGCCCATCGACAAGTTCGACGACGTCGACTTCGAGCTGGGGACGGCGATGAAATCGACCGGCGAGGCGATGTCCATCGGCCGGACCTTCGAGGAGAGCATGCTCAAGGCGCTGCGCTCCTCCGAATACGACCCCGCGGTCGAGTGGACCGACGTCGACGACGAGACGCTGGACGCCGACTACCTCGAGACGCCGACGCCGGACCGCCCGTACGCGATCTTCGAGGCGTTCGCGCGCGGTTACACCGTCGAGGAGGTGTGTGACCTCACGGGCATCAAGGAGTGGTACGTCGAGCGGTTCAAACGCATCGCCGACGCCCACGAGGGCGCCAAGCACGGCGAGTTCACGGACGCGGCGATCGCGGGGTTCACCGACGCCGAGATCGCCGACGCGGCCTCCCCGAAGGCGCCCGCCGACGCCGAGCCGAAGACGACCTCGACCGACGGCGGCAGCGTGAAGCCCGTCTCGGTCGAGGAGGTCACCTCGTCGACGCCGAGCCGCACCTTCAAGCAGGTCGACACCTGCGCCGGCGAGTTCGAGGCGTCGACGCCGTACTACTACTCGGCGCGACTGCCCGAATACCTCGCCGGCACCGATGCGGGCAGCGGCGAGAGCGATTACGGCGAGCTCCAGCAGATCGACCCCGACGTCGAGAGCGTCGTCGTCATCGGCGGCGGACCGATCCGCATCGGCCAAGGCGTCGAGTTCGACTACTGTGCGGTCCACGCGGTGCGCGCGCTCCGCGAGATGGGCATCGACGCACACGTGATCAACAACAACCCCGAGACCGTCTCGACGGACTACGACACCTCGGACGGGCTCTTCTTCGAGCCGATCACCGCCGAGGAGGTCGCCGACGTCGTCGAGGCGACCGGCGCCGACGGCGTGATGGTCCAGTTCGGCGGGCAGACCTCCGTGAACGTCGGTGAACCGCTCGAGGCGGAGCTTGAGCGCCGCGACCTCGACTGCGAGATCGTCGGGACCTCCGTGGAGGCCATGGACCTCGCGGAGGACCGCGACCGCTTCAACGCGCTGATGGACGACCTCGGCATCGCCCAGCCGGCCGGCGGCACGGCGACGAGCCGCGAGGAGGCGCTCGAGCTCGCCCACGAGATCGGCTACCCGGTCCTGGTGCGTCCCTCCTACGTGCTGGGCGGGCGCGCGATGCGCGTCGTCGAGGACGACGCGGAGCTCGAGGAGTACATCGAGGAGGCGGTTCGCGTCTCGCCGGACAAGCCGATCCTCATCGACCAGTTCCTCGACGACGCGGTCGAGCTCGACGTCGACGCCGTCTCGGACGGCGAGGACGTCCTCATCGGCGGCGTGATGGAGCACGTCGAGAGCGCCGGCGTCCACTCCGGCGACTCGGCGTGTATGATTCCCCCGCGCTCGCTCGACGACGACACCCTTACCCGGGTGCGCGAGGTGACCGAGGAGATCGCGACCGCGCTCGACACGGTCGGCCTGTTGAACGTCCAGCTCGCGGTGACGGGCGTCCACGACCCCGACGCCGACCCGACCGTCTACGTGCTGGAGGCGAACCCCCGCTCCTCGCGGACCGTTCCGTTCGTCTCGAAGGCGACCGGCGTCCCGATCGCGAAGATCGCCGCGACGGTGATGGCCGGCGAGTCGCTCGCCGACCTCGACGTCGACGAGCAGATCCCCGAACACCTGAGCGTGAAGGAGGTCGTCCTTCCGTTCGACCGCCTGCCGGGCTCGGACCCTCGTCTCGGTCCCGAAATGAAGTCCACCGGCGAGGTGATGGGCACCGCGACGTCGTTCGGCAAGGCCTACGACAAGGCACAGGACGCGACCGGCAAGCCGATCCCCGAATCGGGGACCGCCGTCGTCGACCTGTCGGCCGACCAGTTCCCGGACCCGGACACCGAGGCCGGCGAGGCGCTCGTCGACGGCTTCGCGGAGCACTTCGAGCTGTCGACCGCCACCGACCTGATCGAGGCGGCTCGCTCGGGCGAACTGGACCTGATCGTCTCCCGCCAGCGCGACCTGCTCGAGGTCGCCGTCGAGGAGGAGATCACCTACTTCTCCACGCCGGCCAGCGCGAAGGCCGCGCTCGAGGCGCTCGATCACGCCGGCGACGACCTGGACGTCCTGGCGGTCTCGGACCGCCCGAAGCGCGTCGCCGACTGGGGCGCCGCGGAGTAGTCAGCGTCCCCGACGCTGACGGCGAATCGGGCCCTGACGCTGGCGGCGACCGACGAGCCACCGTCGACCCGAATCACCGCCGGTTGCGTTTTTCGCGGTCGTCGATGCCGTTATCCGACGCGCAGCCATCGCCATCGATATGCCGACCGACCGGTCGAGGACGGGCCCGGCGCCGTCGCCACCCGACGAGATCCCGGCGTCGATCCCCGGTGAGTCACGGGTCCGCGAGACGAACGGCGTCCGACTGCACGTCGTGGAGGCGGGCCCGGCGGACGGCGAGCTGCTCGTGCTCCTCCACGGCTTCCCGGAGTTCTGGTACGGCTGGCACGCCGCGATCGAACCGCTCGCGGCGGCGGGGTTCCGCGTGGTCGTCCCCGACCAGCGCGGCTACAACCTGAGCGGGAAACCCGACGGGATCACTCCCTATCGGATCGACGAGCTGGCCCGCGACGTCGTCGAGCTGATCGACGCGTACGGCCGCGAGACGGCGCTGATCGCGGGTCACGACTGGGGCGCGGCGGTCGGCTGGTGGCTCGCGCTGCACCGTCCCGACCGGCTCCGGCGGTTCGTCGCGGTCAACCTCCCGCATCCGACGGTCTTTCGACGGACGCTTCGAACGTCGTGGCGGCAACGCCTGCGGAACTGGTACATTCTGGCGTTTCAGCTCCCGTGGCTCCCCGAACGGATTTCTCGGGTGCGGAACTGGGCGCCGGTCGTCGAGGGAATGCGCCGGTCGAGCCGGCCCGGCGCGTTCGACGCCGAAGATTTCGACCGGTACCGTCGCGCGTGGTCCCGACCCGGAGCGTTCACCGGGATGGTCAACTGGTACCGCGCGGTCGCTCGCGAGCGGCCGACCCCGGCGCGTACGACCGTCGACGTCCCGACGCTCGTCGTCTGGGGGGCCGGCGACAGGTTCCTCCGGCGGTCGATGGCGGCGGAGAGTCTCGAGTACTGTTCGGACGGTCGGTTGCTGACGGTCCACGACGCCACCCACTGGGTCCTCCACGAGCGGCCGAACCGGGTGGTTCGGGCGATCCGCGAGCACGTCGGGTAACGAAGGGCCGAGTGGTGCACCGGGACGAACGGCTCAGGCGGAACTGGCCCCGGGATCCGACTCGTTCAGATAGAGGCGATAGCACGGTCCCGCCAGAAGCAGCGCCGCGACGCCGGCCATCCCGAGAAGCAGGACCGGATCGAACGTCACCGCGTCGCCGGCGAGCAGGCGGTCGGCCGAAACCCCGACCGCGGCGCCGGCGACCACCCACGGCGTCTCGCCGAGCGCGGTCCCGAGGAGGAAGGGCCGGACGTCGACGCGGGCGAATCCGGCCGCGATCGAGACCGCGTCGGACGGGACCGGCAGCAGCCGGCTCGCGGCGATCGTTCGCGTCGCGCCGGCGGCCGCGACGAGGCGCACGCCGGCACGCGAGAACCGACTCCCGGACGGGTCCCAGCCGGCACGTGCGAGCGCGTACGGCGGGAGCGCGGTGGCCGTCACCAGAGCGATCCCGACCGGAACCCCGGCCCAGCCGTAGCCGTAGCCCGCGGCGACCGCGATCAACGTCGTCGGGAGCGCGAGCGCCGGCCGGACGACCGCGAGCCCGCACAGGGCGAGCGCGAACAGCGCCGGGTCGTCGGCGATTCGTTCCACGGGCGCCACGAGCGTTCGCGGGTCGGTCAGCCACGCGGTAAGCACGACGCCGACGAAGGCGACCAGTCCGGCAGCGAGGCGGCGCTTCACGCGACCGGCTTCCCGACCGACCGATAAACGCCTTGTGGAGACGTGGCGGGAACCGCCGTGGAGACGTGGCGGAACGCCCCGACCCGACCATCCGCGGGTCGTCCTGGCAGTTTTTAAGCACCGCCGTCGAACGGATGCGCGTGCGCCGTGACCGCTCGCCCGATGGCGACTCGACGCGGGACCGGAAGCGCGAGCTCGGGATCGAACTCCTCGCCAGCCTCGAGGAGGAATCGCTGCCGCTCCCGGAGGCGATCGACCGGCTCGAGACGGTGACGACGAGCCCCGCACTCACCCGGGAGATCCTCGACGCCGCACGAAAGCGCGGCATCATCGACCGGGAGGACGGCCGGATCCGGACGCGACGCGGCGGCGCGTCCGTCTCCCTCGACCGTGAGGTCACGGTCCGCGAGGGCGAGTTCGAGTGCCGCCGCTGCGGGACGTCGATCTCGACCGGCCACTTCCTCGAGCTCGATGCCGGCGATCTCGGGCCGTTCGGCTCCTCGTGTATCCGGGCCGTGCTCGGCCGGGACGGGTGAGACGATCGGGGGAGGGATCCCGGTGGAGTGGATGCCGTCAGCGACCGCGACGAAGCTCCTCGATCAGCTGCTCGATGAGCGTGGCTTGCTCGTCGAGCCGCTCCGCCTGCTGCTCGACGGCGACCCGCAGCGCGGCGACCTCCTCGGCGAGGTCCTCGTCCGTCACTCCGGCCGGTTCGAACCCGGAGTCGGCGAAGTCGGCGTCCATTGTGGCGGTCTCGCCGGACGCGTTCGCGTCGCGGGCGGACCGGGCGCCGTCGGCGTCGCCACGTGCCGCCGCGCCGTCGCCAGCTTCACGGGTGGAGTCCCTCGTGGCGTTCGCCGATCCGGTCTGCTGAGGTCCGGATCGTGAGGCCCCGGCAGCACCACGTTCCGACGACGTCGACACCGTGTCCGCCGACGCCGTCGAAGCGGACGCATCGGCACCGGCGTCGGCGGCCGCGTTCGACGTCGCCTCCTGGGAGTCCGGCGCGAGCGGGTCCCCGGATCCAGCCGACTCGGTCTCACCGGAAACGTCCCCGTTTCGACCCATCGACTCCATCGAAGCGTCGACCCCGGGGTCCGCCTCGGCGTTCGCCTCGGCGTCGGCCGCCGGCGACGCCGAGAGGGGATCCACGCCGACGCCGAAGTCCGGCGAGCCGTCCCCGCCCGCCTCGTCGCTTGCGTCGGCGGCCGCCGCGTCGGCCTCCTGTGCACGAACGGCTCGCAGCTCCGCGGGGCTCTCGACGTCGTGGTAGCTGCAGACGGCGTCGGTCAGGGTCTCCCGGACCTCCCTGGCCGACTCGTTCGGGGTCTTGAACCGCTCCTGGCGGTTCTGTAGGGTGAGTACGACCGAGGTCGCGACGGTCCCCTCCTCGAAGCCGAGGTCGGTGACGTCCTCGTAGTGGAACTCCTCGAACTCCTCGTCCCAGACGACCGACCCGATGTGTTTGACGAGCCGGTCGCTGGTGATGATGAGCGTCAGCTCCGAGAAGCGGAAGGTACTGATGACCGACTCGCCCGGGTCGGTGACGCCGGCCGCCGAGAGCACGCCCGCCAGGATCGGGTGGAGGGCGTCGTCGGTCCGTTTGGCCGGGATCGTGATCGTCTCCTCCCCGTCGAGCCCGCGGTCGAGGGAGATCTTGGTCTTGCGGCGGCCCTCGGAGACGTCGACCCGCTCGGCCCCGTGTGGGTACGTCTCGACGGTCTCATCGGATAGCAGTCCGTCGGACCGGTAGACGAGCGTCCGTGTCGGCGTCACCGCGAGGGCATCCTCGCCGCCGAGGTCGACGTGGGCGGCGACGTCCTCCTCGCCGACTGCCGATGCGAGCAGGTCGGGAAGACTCATTTGCGAATGCATTCGCCGCGCCGAGTATAAATCCGCGGGTCGATCGACGGCGGTCCGCTGCGATGAACCCTGTCTCACGGTCGCAAACCGCCCGCGGATGGGAAGGTTAAAGGGTTTCATCCCGGTACGTGCAACTGCGGCCGGGTGGCTTAGCTGGACATAGCGCCGCACTCATAGGGTTTCAGAGATTCGGTGCGGCAGTCGCCTTGGAAGCGTCCGCGACCCCGCCGGGGCCCCGCCGAGCCTCGGACCTGGGCGATGCGGAGATCGCGGGTTCGGAGCCCGCCCCGGCCATCTTCCATATTGTTCACAGAGCCAGCCATAGCTGTCGGACGTGGCTCGGGCGATTCGTATCCCGATAGTATCAGATCTGCGCCGATCCCAGCTTCTGTATCGGGAGGTGTCGCGCTATGATGCGGCTCGGCGACCAGTCGGATTCGTCATCCTGTCAGACACGTAAAACCGATCGCGAGTCGGCTCGCACGTATAATGCGCCCGCGTGCCAACTCGTCGCTAGTCACCGGTTTCGGTCGATCCATCGGCAGAACTCGTGGAAATCCTCAGCACCTGCCTGGTCGGCGATCTTCTGAAGCGTCCCGGTCCGGATCCGATCCTTTCGCGGAACGCTCACCGTCCGCGCCGGCGTACCGTGGCCAGCCGGCGGGGTCCACTTCAGGATCATATGGCTGCCGGTCGTCCGGACCCAGGTGAAGTTTCCAACGCTCGTCAGTACCGAGACGACGTCGTCTCCTGAAAAGTCCCGCGTAACCATCGATCGGTTACTTGAGCACGTCCGGTAGCTCGCCGCTCGTGTTCTCCTCGGGATCGATCCCGAGTTCGCGGAGTTCCTCATCGGTCGGCGGCCGACCCGCCTCACCATTGTAGGCCGCGACTGCATCGTCGAGCATCTCCAGGGCGTGTTCGCGCGTCTCACCTTCGGTAGTGACGCCCGTCTCCTCGTCGGTGATGATCCACACCTCCCCGTCCTCGGACAGCTCCATCGTGATATGGGTCGGCGTGGTCGGCCCGTTCTCCTCCACGCCCGTATCGGTGCTCATACCTCCACGTTTCGGGTAGATGGGCAAAAGCGTTCTGTCGGGCGGCAAGAGCCGATCGGAACCCGCGGGGTACGACTATCACTGGCCATATGAAGGACTGATTCGGAGCCCGCCCCGGCCATTCCTCGTCTCCCGTTTTCGTTCCGCCAGTTTCCCACGGTCCGGCTTTGTATGTCGTCCGTTCCACCGGCGAGCCGACGGTATTTATCCGTCGGGGGACATCGAGAACACGTATGAGCCTCGACCGATACGCCGACGCGATCGCCGACCTCGACCCCGACCGCGGGGAGGTCGAAACAGCCGAGGTCGTCGTGACCGACGACGTGCTGGTGAAGGCGTTCGTCCTCGCTCCGGACGGGGAGATCACGCCACACGAACACGCCGACGCCACGAACGTCTTCCACGTCCTCGAGGGGTCACCAACCGTCGTCCGCGATGGCGAGACGGAGCGAATCGAGGCGCCCGGCGTCGTACTCAACGAGCGCGGAGCCGTTCACGGTGCTCGCAACGAGTCCGACGACCGAGCCGTCCTGACCGCGAGCCTCTGCCCGTTCCCGTAAGTATGAGCGCGGAGATCGAGGTGGACGAACTCGCCGCGCTGCTGGAGACCGTCACCGACACGCCTGCCAGCAACGTGACTACCGCCGATACGAACGACGACGCAGACGGCGAGTCGCTCGTCGTGGTCGACGTCCGCTCGAAACGGGCCTTCGACCGCGGCCACATCCCCGGCAGCCGAAACGTCCCGTTCCCCGAGCTAACGAGTCGGGTTGAGGAGCTCGCCGGCGCGGACCGGATCGTGACTGTCTGTCCCCACGGGATCGCCAGCCAGCAGGCGGCCGACCTGATCACGTCGTACGCCGGCACGGCCGACGCGACGGTCGAGAGCCTCCGCGGCGGCCTCGAGGCGTGGGACGGTCCGCTCGAGGGGACCTCGAGCGGATCCGACTCGACCGATGGGGAGGCGAGTGGTTCCGGATCCACCGACGAGGGACCCGAGGCGCCTTTTTAAGCATCCGGACGTCATTTTTAAGCATCCGGACGGCTCTTTTTAAACACCCGGACGTCCTTTTAAATAGATCGGGATCCAGCCCATCCCTACCGTCGCCGCATTCGCGCCGCGAACAGCGTCGTCGCGAGCAGCAGCGCGATCACGGCAGCCGCCGGGCCGAACCCCGGAACCTCCTCGATCGACGGGAGCGGCTCGGAGTCGGGGTCGGCGGAGTCGTCACCGGTATCGTCGTCGGCGGTGGACTCGCCGGGATCGGAACCCGTTCCGCCATCCGTGACCGTGAGCGTGACGCGCTCCCCGCCGATCTCGATCGTCGTCTCGCCGGATTCGTCGGGCGTGACCTCGAACCGGAGTTCGCTCCGTTCGCCCGCGTCGAGGCGAACCTCCCGCGTGGTGACCGCCTCGCCGTTCATCCGGAGCGTCAGCGATCCGCCGGCGGGGATCGACGCCGCGTTCTCGACGGCGGCGGTTACGGCGACCGTCTCGCCGCGGACGGCCGTCTCGGGAGCGACCGTCAGGTCGTCAACGGCCGCCGTGGCGGGGTCGGTCACCGAAACCCGAAGCGACTGCCCGCCGACCGTCAGGTCGTGCGTGCCGGGCGCCTCGAACCGGTGCTCGACCGTCTCGACCGTGGTCTCTCCGGCCGCGAGTCGTCCCGTTCTCGTGGCCACCGTCTCGCCGTCGAGCCGGACGACGAGGTCGTAGTCGCCGGCCGTGCCGCCGTCGTTCGAGACCGACACCCGCAGGCGGAGCGCCTCCCCGACGACGAGCCGAATCGGATCCCGGTCGACAGCGCGGTCGCGGTACTCCCCGGTCACGCGGACCGCGTCGGGGCCGGCGATCGAGTAGCCGATCCGGGCCGGCAGCGTTCCGAACGCGGCGTCGTGGGCGTCACGGTCCCACGCGGTCGGCGCTCGGTCGGTCGTCGTGAACGACCGCGCCGTCGTCCGGACGTCGCTCCCGCCCGCGGCGGCGACCGCCGCGAGGACGTCCTCGTTCGTGACCGGATCCTCGGCCGCGTTCAGCTCCCGCAGCACGCTCGTGAAGGCGTCCTCGCCGTCGGTCGCCAGCCGGATCCGGCGGTCGATCTCGCCGACGACGAGCGCGCCCTTCCAGTAGTGTGCGTCGTTCCGCCAGGTGGCGGGTTGCGAGAGGGTCGCGCCGGCCTGCGGGTCCCGCTCCCCCTGGCGGAGGATCCGCCGGAACGCCGCGAAGTCGACGTCGCCGCGCTCGAGCGCAAGCAGGGCCGCGTAGTAGGTCGCCGCCGCCTCGGTCGTCCAGCGTCCGGACGCGGTCGTTCGATAGTCCTGCCGCGTGTGAACGTACTCGTGGGTCCAGACGTCGGTCGCGTCGTCGACCGGCTCGGCGTCCCGAACCCACATGTCCGCCGGACCGCTCTGCAGTCCCCGGACTCCCCAGCCGACGTCGCTCGTGGGGACGGCGATCACGAACACCTCGGCGTCGCGATCGCCGACCCGAAGCGCGCCGGAGGCGTGTTCGAGCGTCCGGAGGATCGCATCCGGCGACGAGGCCAACTCGGCGTTTTCGGGAACGATCAGTCGGAATCGCTGGCCGTTCGCCGACCCGACGTGCTCCTCGAAGGGGCCGAGATAGGCCATCGACTCGCCCGCGGCGCCCTCCCCCGCCACGACGTTCTCGCGCTCGAATCGGACGGGCCCGGTGGACTGCACACGAACCCCGACCTGCGGCGGGTTCACGACCGCCCAGTCGCCGACGTCGACGAAGAGGTATCGGCCGTCCCCCTCCAACGGCCCGCCGTCCTCGACCGTCCGATTGGCGGGCATCCGGTACGTCAGGCGCGGACGCTCGGTCCGCTCGTCCCAGGCCCACGACGTCGCGTTCTCGCGTGTGAACCCGTCCGCCGACACGTCAGTGGCGCGGTCGGGGATCCGGATCCGGAGTTCGACGACGCGGTCCGGGATCTCGACTCGGGTCCGAACGCCGTACTCGCCGGCGGGTTCGACCCGTCGGAGGTGGTTCCGAACGCGGACCGTCTCGGCCGTCGCCGTGCTCGAGTCGAGCAGCGCTGCCGGTCCGACCGTCGCCGGATCGGACGCGTCGACCGTCGCCGACGCTGACGGTCCAGTCACTGCGCTCGACGCCCCGGGCATCGCTGACGCGCCAGTCTCCGCCGCGGACGCGCCGCCCGCCAGGGCGGGAGCCGTCACGACGCCCGCGAGGAGCAGCACCGAGAGGACGAGAACGGTCGTCCGGCGAGCGTGCTCGCGCATAGTCGGTCACACACGTCCAGCGGCCTAGTAGGTCGGGGATCGCGACCGCCGATCGATGATTCCGACCGCTCCAGGCTGGGGACGGCCGATTTCGGTCGTCTCACGGAATCGTCTGACAAACGCTTAAGTGAACGGACCGCCCAATAGTCGGTGATGGGCAACAAGAACAAGACCATCTCGTTCCGCGTCAACGAGGACGCCTTCGAGACCCTCCGCGAGATCGCCGAGCAGCGCGACATCTCGTTGTCCGCCGTGTTCCGCGATTACGTGGACACGCTGGTTGCCCACGACGGCAAGGTCCGGGTCGTCCCCGAACACGAGCTCGAGGGCACTGGCGAGGCCGACGACTCCTTCCCGCCGAAGGTGGAGGTGCCCAAGAGCTTCATCCGCGAGCACGAACGGCTGGAGCTCGAGGCCGACCACCTCCGCGAGCAGCTCGAGGAGCACAAACGGTACGTCACCTACCTCCGCGAGCAGCTCGAGGACGAGGACGAGGAGGTCATCCAGCTCGAGGACCTCGACGGCGACGCCGACGAGCCCTCGTTCCGGCTGGGGTAGACGCCCTTCGTCCGATTCGATAAGGAACGGACCCGGATCGAGCGGCAGCCTCACCGCCCAGCGCCCGCTAGGCCGCCCGGTCCGAGAACTCCGCGGCCGAGGTGCGCGTCCCCTTCGTGATCAACACGTCGCCGGCCCGCAGCGTGGTGTCGATGTCCGGACCGACGAGCCAGCCCTCGTCCGGACGGCGGACCGCCAGCACGCTCGTTGAGATGTCCGTCTCGGGAACGCCCTCGCGGATCGCCGCCCCCTCGAGGTCGCTGTCCGACTCGATCGTGGTGCGCGTGATGATCTCGTCGGACTCCTTGACGGCCAGCTCCACGACGGGATGAACCTCGAGGTCGCGGAGGACGCCCTCGGTGATCTCCACCGCGGCGTCGGAGATGACCTCGGTCGCGACGCCCAGGTGGATGAGCCCCCGGAGCGTGACCGGATCGGACGCGTCCCGGGCCGCCCGCAGCGTCCAGGCCTCGAAGCGGGACTGGAGCGCGTCCACCTCGACCTCGAGGTTGCTCACCTCCTCGGCCAGCTCCTCGGCGTCGAACAACACCGACCCGTAGGCGAGATCGACCGCGAGCTCCGAGAGGTTCTTCATCAACACGATGGAGTCGACCGCACGCTCGAGGTCCGAGACGTCCGGTTCGACCGGCTCCTCGGCCACGTAGGGCTCGTCGGTCGCGGTCTCGTGGACGTCCGGGATCGACGCCTCGGGACCCCGAAAGATCGCCACGTCGTCCGGACACAGCGTCGTCGTCGGTCCGGGATTCAGGATCCAGTCGTCGGCACGGCGGATCGCGATGATCCGGACGCCGGTCTCCGACTCGAGGTCGATATCCTGCAGCGTCCGTCCGG
The DNA here is from genome assembly GCF_002355635.1 of Halopenitus persicus. Lineage (GTDB taxonomy): Archaea > Halobacteriota > Halobacteria > Halobacteriales > Haloferacaceae > Halopenitus > Halopenitus persicus_A. Next base: position 1,263,793 of record NZ_AP017558.1, read on the forward strand.
CGTACGGCGATCCCTCCGCGATCGTTCCGCGGACGAGCATCTCGACCGCCTCCGAGAGGGCGCCCCGCATCGCGTCGGGGAGGCCGATCTCCTCTAAGACGATCTTCGCGATGTCGCCGGCGGCGTCGCTGACCTTGTCCGCGCCGCCGATCACGCCGAGAACGGGCGCGAGCTGTTCGGCCTCGTTCGGGTTCCGGGCGGCGAGCATCAGGCTCATCCGGGCGCGCATCTGGAGGACGTCCATCTTGTGCTCGAGCTCGAGCACCTCGCGGGCGACGTCGGTGCTCTGGTGGAGGACGGCCGAGTACGAGAGGTCGATGAGCAGCTCCGCGGTGTCCTTCATCTCGACGAGCAGGTCCTTGACGCTCGCCGGCTCGTATTCGACCGTTTCGGGGGTCCGACGCCCCTCGAATCGTCCCATACGCGACACTCACCGGCGCGTGGCAAAAGCCTTGTCACGTCGCCGACCGGCGGTTCGCGAACGCGCTCGCGAGACTGGGGCCTCAGTCGCCGCCGTCGAGCGCTTCCCGGCCACGATCGGTGAGGACGTACCGATCGGCGTCGGCCGCATCGTCAGCATCAGCCGCATCGCCGGCGTCGGCGTTCACGGACTCAAGGAATCCGAGCAGCGCCAGCCAGCCGAGCAGATCGGCGGTCTGATCGCGCCAGATCGACTCCCACGTGTCGGGGTTTTTGTGGTGTTCGTAGGTCGGCACCGCATCGCGGATCCGGTCGAAGACGGCGTCGACGGAGGCGCCGCGTTCCGCGGTCGGGTCGTCGTTTCCCGCCGCCCGTTCGGCATCCGCGTCCTCCTCGCCCGTCGTGACCGCCGCGACGGCCGCGAGGGTCCCGGGCGCGAGCAGCACGCGGTCGAGAAACGACCGCCGGAGGTGCTCAACGGTCGGATCGCGGTCGGTCCTGGAGAAGCCGGCGTCGGTCTCCCGTGCCAGCTCGAGCGCCCGCAGAAAGGTGAGCCAGGTTCGGGACACGTCCCGGCTCGGGAACCCGAGCCGGCGCTGAAGCCGGGCACAGCAGTCCTGTTCGTCGCCGGGCACGAGCGGAACGGCCCGCTGCGCCTCGCTGACGCGGTCGAGGTCGGCGGGCGGCGCGGGGAGCATCTTGAAGCGCATCGGTGGTATCGGTCCGGACCGGCTACTCGAAGCCGTGTCCGGCTGCGTCGGTCATCCCGAACGACTCGGCGAGCATCGTCTCGTCGGTTCCCCCGTGGCTGTAGGTGGGGCCGTCGACGACGTCGACGGTGACGCTGGCGGGCGCGAACACCGTCTCGGGGACGTCATAGAAGTCCCAGTCGGCGTCCTCGAACACCTCGATGAAGGGTGTGCCGTAGTCGTCGCGGACGGTGGAGACGAGCTCGTCGAACCGGTCGTCGTCGCGGGCGACCTGGAGGTAGACCTCGCCGCCGTACGCGAGCGCGTCGTTCGTCCGCCCCATCGCGACGTCCTCGTCGTAGCTCACCGGCGCAACCGGCGCCGATCCCGCGGCGGTGAGGACGTCGGTCGGGTCGTAGCCGATCTCGAGCAGCCGAAACATCGCGAGCTCCGGCGCGCGGGCGGCCATCGTGACCGACCCGACGACCGAGCCGGTCGCGAACGTCGGCAGGAAGACGCCCGAGGCGTCGACGCCGGCCAGCTCCGCGACGTGCTCGGCGACCGACGCGTCCGGAAGCGTCGCCGACTCGACCGCCAGGGTGGCGAACTCGGACTCGTCGTAGTAGCCGACGCGCTCGAACTCGGTCTCGCGACCCACCAGCGCACGGGCCGGCCCCGATCCGAGTCCCTCGAAATCGTCGAAGGAAAGCTCCCATCCGGCCTTCTGGGAGCACAGCAACGCGATCGCGGGATGATCCGTCGTCACCTCCACGTACGGGCGGGGCGCTCCCGATATCCGGCCCATCCGTGTCGTGACGTTGGCCAGGCCGGCGGTCTGGACCTCCGCGAGCAGGATGCCCGCCTCGATGCCGCCGTCCGCCGCCACGCCGAAGTCGATGACGGTGGCCTCGTCGTCCAGCTCGTGTGGCTGGATCTTGAGCTCGCCGGCGAACTCGAGCGCCTCGTCGACGAGCTCGATCGCGGTCCGGTTGATGCTGTCCATACCGGTCCTGCGTCCTCCTCGCGTAAGGGGTTTATCAAGCGTCGGCCGTGGACGCGACCCCGATCGTCGCAAACGCGTCGGCGGAAACCGGTTCCACCGCCGGAGGTTTATCCCGGATACCGACGCAGTCCGCTCCACGATGTTCGACGAACTCCATCCAGACTCCGACCACCTCGTCTCACGACGGTCGCTGCTCGCCGGAACCGCCGGCGTGGTCGGCGCGTCGACGGCCGGCGGCGCTCTCCTGACGGCGGGCTCGACCGCGGCCAGCGCGGCGATCGACGGGGACCCGGCGGCCCTGGAGGCGGGCGACACGCCGACCGTCGTCAGCAACGACGGCCGGATCGAGGCGGTCTACCTCACGCCGGCGATCGACGTCGAGTGGGCGGACTTCGGGAGCGGCGTGCGGACGATCGACGTCACGATCGCGGTCGGAAACGACGACGGCGTTGACACGATCGTCGAGGAGACGCTGACCACGGCCACCGACACGCCCGGTCCGATCACGGAGGCAGCCCCGGTCGACGGGACGAGCGGGTTCGCGGACGTCGCCGGCGCCCTCTCGCTCACTCTCGAGCGGCTCGACGCGACGGCGATCGGCGACGACGTGACGAGCGACGCGTTGAGCGACGCGACGCTGCAGGCCGGGGAGACGGCCGCGACCGTCCTCGACGTGGTCCTTCGGGCGGACCTGGCCGGTCACGAGGGCGAGTCCGAAACCGTGCTCCGAACGACGAGCTTCGAGGTCACGGTCCGAAACCCCGAGGGCAGCGCCGACGCCGGCGGGACCGCGAACACCGAGGCGGTCTGATCGGTCAGAACCGCGTCGCCACGCGCGTTCGCGGATCGGTTATCGGTCCGGCTCCCGCTCCCGCTTCGCCGTCCGGCCGAGGTGATCCTCGACGGCGGCGACCTTCGCGGCGGCCGAGGCGTCGACGGTCCGCTTGTCGTCGATCTTCAGGACCGTCGAGACGCGGTCGGCATCGACCGCCGTGTGTGCGGCCTCGACCGCGTCGAACAGCGTTCCGACGTCGTCGGCCTCGATCACCGTCCCCATCGGGTTAGTCTCGTAGCTCACCGGGAAGTCGTCGAGGGCGGCGACGGCAGCCGCGACCTCCTCGGACATGCTTCCCTCGATCACGGGCGCGACGCTCAGCAGGGCAACCACGGTCATACGCGGTCGATCGTCCCGCGGCGGCTTAAAAGGGACCGGGCGACGGGAGGGGTCGCGCGGACAGGCGAAAACGACGCGGCGCGGCGAGGGGAGGTCAGTCCTCGAAGACGTCGGTGAGGAAGGCCAGCTGATGGCCGATCGCGGGCTCGAAGTCGGCACCGTAGATCGACCAGTGATCGGCCGGGAGCCGGACGTAGGTCCCGCGGGGGAGCCGGTCGGCCGCCGATTCGACCGACTCCGCGGGCGCGAGCGCGTCATCCGCGCCCGCGAGCACGAGCGTCGGGACGCGGACGTCGGCGAGGCGGTCGCCGAGGTCGGTCCGGGCGATCGCGAGCAGCGAGCCGGCGGGCGTCTCGTTGCGCCAGGCGGAGTCCCGGTCGACGAGGTCGAGATACGCGCGCTTTGCGCCGGGCGCGGCGATCACCGCACGCGTCTCGGGATCCCCGGCGATCGGGACCGTCCGTCCGCCGGTGACGCCACCCGGAATCGCGTCGCCGATTCGGCCGCGAACCCCGGTTCCGACCGCTCGGACGAACGGGCCGATCCCGCGCCGTCGAAGGTACGCGCCGCCGTCGAGGATCGGGGTGATCGCCATCGCCGCGTCGACCGCGCGCCGTTCGCCGGCGACCCACAGGGCGTGTGCGGCCGCGAAGCCGGCGCCGTAGGCGACGACCGACGATCCGAGGTCGGCGACCTCGCCGACGCGGTCGACCGCGGCCGCGTACGCGCGGCGGTGGCCCGCGGGATCGATCCGCTGATCGTCGCCGTCGGAGTCGCCGAAGCCCGGATAATCGAACCGAAACGCGGCGTAGCCCGCCGCAGCGAACCGCTCCGCGATCGCCGGCAGCCCGAAGCTCGCCTCGGCACCGATCTCCGGACCCATCACGACCACCGGCGGATCCCTGGTTGCGGACGGGAGATACAGGCGGCCGCGGCAGCTCCCGTCGCCGCAATCGGCGGTCAGCGTCCGAGTCGCGAACCGCTCGCGGGGCGGCCGGTCGAGGTCACGCTGTGCCCGGTTCCGGGGGATCCGTCGGGTCATCGATCGTCACCCTCCGAACCGTCGTCCGGGGCTGGATGGGTGATGGTCTCAACCACCCGCGTCGAGAACTCGGTCTCGGTGAGGTCGTCGGCCACGATCCGGTCGATCCACGCCGGATCGAGCGACCACCACCCGAGCACGTCGCCCGGTGCACGGACCACCGTTGCTTCCACCGGTTGCGGCTCCCACCGGCCCTCGTCAGCGAGGTCGATGAGGGCGTTACAGGCCCGCCCGACCTCCCGCTTCGGGACCGTTTCACCGGGAAAGGCGGTCAGATACGTCACGCCGACGGTTCCCTCCTCGACGGCGATCGACTCGACGCTGACCCCGTAGCTTCGCAGCTCGTCGGCGAGCGCGTCCGCGTCCATACCGACCGATAGCGGTCGGCGTGGTAAATCGGTACCGGCACGGGGCGGACGAACTCGGCGGAGCGGTTGCCACGGCGTTCGTCACGGGCCACGGGAAGCCGGAGGCTCGTCGGTCACGGGGTCGTCAAAAGCCGCGGGCGGGGGGGATCGTCGGGGGGACGACGAACCAAAATCGGTTGTCAGAGGCACACGATTTGGGTTTCCCGCGCGGCATCCGATACGTAGTGGATCGAGAGATAATAACCTTTCCGTCGTGTGGGTGGATCACAGACGTCGGATCCAGGGGATTGATGCGACTGCGCGGGATGGGTACGGGACGTGACGCTCCGGCGCTCACACGACTGTATTCGCTGCGGAACGCCGATCGATCCGGGCGATGAATTCGGCGCCGTGGACGTGCTGGACCCGGACGGCGAGCTACAGGTGTTGGTGTGTGTCGACTGCGCGGCTGCCCTCCGGGCGTTCCTGGAAGGAACGGAAGCGATGGATGTGGAGGACGCCGTGGAATCGAAGGGCGGCGGCGAACCTCCCGACTGATGCGCCGGTCGTCGACTGATGCGCCGGTCGTCGACTGATGCGCCGGTCGTCGATATTCCTTTCGGCGTCGGGCGCCAACCGCGGGACGAGATGGATCCGATCGATGCCTTCCGGGCCGACGACGCCGCCGTGGCGGTCGTCGGCGCGGGCGGCAAGAAGACGACGATGTATGCGCTCGCGAACCGGCTCGACCGCGCGGTCGTCACCGCGACCGTCCGGATCCCGATCTTCGATCCACACGTGGGGTCCGTCTCGGTCACGGCCGAGCCGACCGAGCGACTCGACCGGAGCACGTCCGAGACGGGACCGGCCGAGGGGGGCGCATCGGAACCGGAAACGACGACCCCGCGCGTGGAGTTCCCGCTCGGGCTGGTCCCAGCTCGCGAACGCGAGGACCGGTACCTCGGCTACGACCGGGAGACCGTGAGCCGCATCGTCGACTCCCACGACGGCCCGGTCCTGATAAAAGCGGACGGGGCTCGGACCCGCGAGTTCAAGGCGCCCGGCGAGTCGGAGCCGCAGATTCCGGACGGGGTCGACGTGGTTGTGCCGGTCGCGAGCGTCGCCGTCGTCGGCGAACCGCTGACCGAGGACCTCGTTCATCGCCCGGAGCGCGTCGTCGACGTCGCTCGGGGAGCGGGGCTCGACGTCGCGATCGGCGACACGGTCACCCCCGAGCTCGTCGGCACCGTCCTCGCGAGTCCCGCGGGCGGGCTGGCCGGCGTCCCCGAGGGTGCGTGCGTGATCCCCCTTCTCAACAAGGTCGACGACGACGATGCGGCGGCGACCGCCCGCGAGATCGCCGCGGTCGTTCGGGATCGGATGGCTGTACGGCGACGTGAGCCACGGGAGGACTCCTCGCTCCCGTCGGTTCCGCACGTCGTTCTGGGACGGTTGATCGACGAGACCGTCGTCGACGTGGTTCCGATCGACGACGGGAGTCCGGTTGGTGACGTGGATTCGGTCGACGACGACCGGTCGGCGAACTGATCCGGCGAGTTGAAACCTTTTTGAGCGTGTCGCCCCGAAAGCGGCCGTGTACGACGCTGTCGTCTTCGACAACGACGGGGTGCTCGTGGGACGGACCCCGTTCGATACCCTCCGGGAGGCCGCCTGGAACGCCTTCGAGAGCGTCGGCGTCGAGGACCCCGACCTCGCGCACGTCGACGACCTCGCGATCGGCGTCACGCCGGCCACGCTGACGGACGTCTGTGAGCGGTACGACGTCGATCCCGCCGAGTTCTGGCGCGTCCGCGATCGGACCGCAAGCGACGCGCAGATCGACGACGCGCGGGCGGGTCGCAAGACGCCCTACGAGGACGTCGGCGTTCTCGACGACCTCGACGCCTCGCTCGGCGTCGTCTCCTCGAACCAGCAGGCGACCGTCGAGTTCCTGCTCGACCATTTCGACCTCGGGGAGCGCTTCGAGGCCGTCTACGGTCGGGAGCCGTCGATCGTCAGCCTCTCGCGGAAGAAGCCCTCCCCCTACTACCTCCAGCGGGCCCTCGAGGACCTGGAGGCGGAGACGGCGCTGTTCGTCGGCGACAACGAGTCGGACCTGGAGGCCGCCGACAACGCCGGCATCGACTCCGCGTTCATCCGCCGCCCGCATCGCCGCGAGTTCGAGTTGAGCCGGACCCCGACATACGAGATCGACGACCTCCACGACCTCGTGAGCATCTGCGGCCGCCGGTGACCGGACTCCCCGGTCCCCGACGAGGCTTTCCGCGTCGCGACCCTCCGATCACGTATGACTGGCAATCCATTCACCGCCGCGGACGGAGCCACCGCCGCGGACGAGCCGAACGACGATGGCGCGGTTCCCGGTGACCGGCCGATCGACCTGGACACCGGCGACGAGCTGGACGCGTTCCTCGCGGAACACGACGTCGCACTCGTGGAGTTCTACACGAAAGGCTGTACCCTCTGTCAGTCCGTCGAGCCGGTCCTCGGGACGGTCGCCCGGGCGGCGGACGTCGCCGTCGCGACCGTCAACCCGCGAACCGACCTCTCGCTCGTGGAGGCATACGACGTCCGGAGCGTGCCGACGCTCGTTCTGTTCGTCGAGGGAGCGCCGGTCGACCGGCTCGCGGAGGGGTTCGTCGGCGTCGAGCGCGTGCTCGATCTGATCCGGGACCACGCGCCCGACCGCGTTCCCGAGGACGCCTGAGGATCTCCCGAGGACGCCTGAGGATCTCCCGAGGACGCCAGACGTTCCGGGACGAGGAGGCGCTGCGCTCGTGGGAGACACGTAGCGGGCGGAACGGAGCGACGACGAGGAAGGGGACCGGCCGGTGCGGCGCCGCGTTTCGAGGATGCCGGCTACGCCGACGTCGGCGACATCTGAATGTTGAGGCTCTTTTGGATGATCTGGGTGAACGCCATCGAGCAGAGGAAGTACCAGACGATCCAGATCTGGATCGGGCCGAGGATCGGCTCGGTCCACTCCACGGCTCGGCCGGCGATCGGGATCACGAGCTCGCCGAGCTGGTAGTTGGCCTCCGAGCCGCGGTAGCCGACGACCCAGAACATCCAGAGGAACGCCGGGATGGTGAGGAACATGATCCACACCATCGGGCGGAACTGCTCCTTGAACATCCCGAGCTGGTCGCCCATCGCCTCCATCTGCTCGTCCTGGATCGCGTCGAGCGCCTCCTGGTCGTCCCGCTGTTTCGCCTCCTTGCGGCGCTCCTGGATGTCCTTCATCCGCTCCTGATACTGGCTCATCTTCGACATGTCCATCAGGCCAGCGCGCAGGAGGGTCGAGTAGAGGCCGGTCGCGAGGGCGACGACCATCACGACGATGTGGAAGGGAACCAGGTTCATCAGCGGGCCGAACACGACGTCGACGGCACCCGCGATGACCGTCCGGACCGGAGCCCACGCGTAGCCGGCGAAGAGGCCGACGGTGGTCAGCCCCGCGGCCTTGTCCCACTTCGACCAGGAGGTTCCCTCGGGAGTCTCCACGTCGCCGCCCGATCCGGACGCAGTACCCGACTCGTCGGCGGACTCGAGGCCGTCCTCGATCGCCTCGCGGTCGGCGAGCGCGAAGCCGGCCTCGCCGTCCGTGAGGATCCCCTTCTCGATCAGCCGGCCCCACTGGCCGCTCGAGATGTCCTCACGAACGTCGACCCACTTGACCTCGCCGTCGGCGGCGTGCTCGAGGACGACATCGATCGCCTCGCGCATCCCGTCGTCCTCGGCGACGAGGGTCCTGACCTTCCGTTCGACCGTGCTCATTGTCACGCGGTAGGAAACGGACCGTTAAGAACCTTTTAGCTTGGCGCCGACCCCGACCGGTCGATCGAGGCTGAACGCACCGACCGACCGGTGCCGAAGCCGACCGTCACTCCTCGTCGAGGACGCCGGTGATGCGGTCGAAGACGTCCTCGGGAGCGGCCTCGCCGTCGATCTCGACGAGGTCGCCGGTCTTCCGGAAGTGCTCGATGACGGGTTCGGTGTTCTCGCGGTAGACGGAGAGGCGCTCACGGGCGGTCTCCTCGGTGTCGTCCTCGCGCTGGACGAGCTCGCCGCCGCAGTCGTCGCAGACGCCCGACTCCTCGGGCGGGGCGAACTCGACGTGGTAGTTCGCGCCGCAGTCGTCACACACCCGCCGGCCGGTCAGCCGGTCGACGAGGACCTCCTCGTCGACGTCGAGGAAGATCACGGCATCGAGGTCGGTGATCTCCGAGAGGTATTCGGCCTGATCGAGGTTGCGCGGGTAGCCGTCGAGGACGTAGCCGTCCGCGTCCGCGAGCGCCGCCTCGACGATCTCGTTCACGACGGGGTCGGGAACGAGCTCCCCGGCCTCCATGAACTCACGCGGCGTGCCGTACTCGGTCTCCATGTCCTTCCGGGCGCGCAGCGCGTCGCCGGTCGTCACGTGTTCGAGGTCGTACGTCGCGGCGAGCTTCTTGCTTTGGGTTCCCTTGCCCGCACCGGGCGCTCCGAGCAGCAGAACGTGGTGGCTCATACCCGAGGCGTCGGCATCCGCACGTAAAGAGTTGAAGATATCGGGCTCGGGATCGACCGAAACTCGACCGAAACGCTTTCCGATCGCCGCGCCGGTGGCGAGGTATGGTGCTTCTCCCCGAGGGATTCGGGCTTCCCCCGCTCCCGCATCTCGTCGGACTGCTCGTCGCCGTCGCGCTCGTCGCCGCGGGAATCGCCCGCCGGCGACCGACGGTGAGCGAGCGACACGTGGTCGCGTTCGCGCCCTGGATGGCCGTCGGGTCGTGTCTGCACGTGCTGTACGTGATGGGCGGGTTGCCGCCCGTCGTGCGTCCCCTGGCCGGCACGCCGGCGGTCTACCTCTCGGTCGCCGCGATGGCGGGTGCGACGTGGCTCGCGGTCGACGCGGCGGCCGCCTCGCTCGCCGCTGACGACGTCGACGCGGAGACGGATGCCCCGGATCGAGCTCCCACGGCGATCGCCGCGGTTGGCGTGCTCGCGCTGGTGCCGGTGATCGCGACGACGCTTGCCGTCGGGGCGGGCGCTGGATCCCTGACGCCCCGGTGGCCGGCGATCGCGCTCGTCGTCTCGATCGTCGTCGGTGCCCTCGCGTGGGCCGGGCTCGTCCGGATCGCGCCCCGCGCTTCGGTGACCGGGAGCGTCGGGATGCTGGCCGTCCTCGGTCACGCGCTCGACGCCGTCTCGACCGCCGTCGGCGTCGACGTCCTGGGGTTCGGCGAACGGACCCCGCTCTCACAGCTGATCATGGACGGCGCCGCCGCGCTCCCGACGGCTGAGACGCTCGGCGTGGGCTGGCTGTTCGTGCTCGTGAAGCTGACGCTCGTCTGCGGGATCGTCGTCCTGTTCGCCGACTACGTCGAGGCCGACCCGACCGAGGGGTACCTTCTGTTGGGTTTCGTCGCGGCCGTCGGGCTCGGCCCCGGCGCGCACAACCTGCTGCTTTTCACCGTCGTCGGCGGCGCCTGACCCGGTTCCCGGCACGGGCGGCGTCCGACGTCACCTGACATGGCGTCGGCAGGGTCTGAGCGTTCACCGTTCCCGACGGTGACCGAGGGTTCACTCGGACGCGTTCGCGAAGGGGGTTCCGACGGGGGTGTCGGAGTCCCGAACGTCCGCGAGTTCGAGCCGGTCGAGCGTCTCCCGCGTCGGAAGCCCGTCGCGTCCCCAGCCGCGAGCGCGGTAATAGCCGTCCAGAAGCGTCTCGAACTCGTCGGGAGCGATCCGGCTGCCGGCGGCGGGACCGTCGACGATCGGCTCCGAGAGGACGTCCGGAAGCGCGTCGTCCGCCCGGTCGGCCCCCTCCCGCGCGTTGAACAGTCGGACGAGCGTCCAGACGCGTTCACCGGTTTCGTCCAGCTCCGCGACCGTGGTCGGGTACGAGAGACCGGTCGCATCCGAGAGCGCCCGGAGGAACGCGACGCCGTCCTCGCCTCGGAGCGTCTCGCCGGCGAAGTCGTCGGCGACGAGGCTCCACGACAGCGACCGCACGTTCTGTGCCGCGATCACCGCCTCGATCCGGTCGGCGTCGCTCCACGCGCCGAACACCTCGCGCTCGATCGGGCGCGCCCGCCGGTGGCAGCCCCCACGGTCGCTCGTGGCATACGCGAGCGCCATCCCGACCGCCGCCCGGGGGTCGTAGGCCGGCAGTTCCATCGATTTGACCGTCGGGATCCCGTCGACGTCGAACCGGTCGGCGGCCGCGTCGACCCCGAGCCGGAGCGTCTCGATCACGGTCGGGTCGAGTTCGGCAACGGGGTCGGCAGCCGGGTCCGTCTCCGAGCCCGTCTCGGCCCCACCCGTGGGGTCCGTCTCCGAGGTCGTCCCTGAAACCCCGGCGAGGCGGCGAATGACCGCCGTAGCCGTCTCGGGATCGCCGAACTCGACCGACGCGTCGATGGCGCCGCGCTCGCTCGCGCGGACGAGCCACGCCACGGCGTTGCCGGCCGAGATGACGTCGATCCCGAGCCGGTCACAGCAGCCGCCGAGGGCGGCCACCGCGTCGAAGTCGTCGACGCCGAGCCCGGCCCCAAGCGTCATCTGGGTGGCTCCGCGGGGCACGGTCTCGCCGTCGTCGGTCTCGATCCGGAACCCGCCGGGAACCGGGTCATCGGGGTTTTCGCGGCCGACCGACGCCTCGCGGGCCGCGTCGACCCCGACCGCGTCGGTCCCCTCGAAGGTCCCCTTGCGCCAGCCCTCGGTGGCGAGCGCGCCGACCTCGTCCGCGAAGTCGATCGACTCGAGCGTCTCGCCGGCCGCCTGCCAGCGCCCGGTCTCCGCGTCGGCGTATCGCTCGGCGTACTCCTCGCGAAGCCGAGCGAGCTCGTCGCTCGGGGGCTCCGCGGGGGCATTCCGGGCGATCACGGCCTTGAGGCCCTTCGCGCCCATCACCGCGCCGGCGCCGCCGCGACCGGCGTGGTGCTCGCCGGCGTCGGAGGCGATCGTCGCGTACCGGACCGCGGCCTCGCCCGCGGGACCGATGCACGCGACCGCCGCGTCGGGGTGTGCCGCCGCGGCTTCGACCGTGTCCGCTCCCCACTGCCCCGAGGGAACGATCCGGCCCTCGCCGTTCTCGAGTTCGATCCGGACCGGTTCCTCGCTCGTGCCGGTGACGAGCAGCGCGAGGCAGTCGTCGAGCGACCCGGCCAGCCGCTCCGCGAACGTCCCGCCGGCGTAGGAGTCGAGGAAGAACCCGGTCAGCGGCGACTTCGTCACGGCGGCGTACCGCGGCTCGCCGGGCAGCGACCCGGACAGCGGGCCGACGCAGAACGCCAGCACGTTGGCCGGACCGAGAGGGTCAACGTCGGGCTCGAGTTCCGAGTAGAGATAGCGCGCGCCGAGCCCCTTGCCCCCGAGGTAGCGGCGCCGCCACCGCTCGGGGACGCGCTCGCGCTCGATGGTCCCCGCCGAGAGGTCCGCCCGCAACACGTGGGTCCGCCCCGTCATCGTGGTCTCACTTGCGCACCCCGACGTATATGCCATCCGGTCGATCGAGGGCCGGCGGCACGAACGCGGACGGCGGCGACGTGAACACGGACGGGACCCGGTGCATCCGAGACGCCGCCGCGGCGTCGACAGCGTATTCCCGCCGGGACACGCAGCGATCGGTATGGCGGATTCGAGCGACGCTGGAACCTGCACGGGCGTGATCCTCGCCGGCGGACGATCGACGCGCTTCGGCGACCGGGACAAGGCGCTCGCGCCGCTCGCGGGAACGCCGATGGTCCGACGGGTGGCGAACCGTCTCGCCGGAGCCGACGACCCGGTCGATCCGGGCGGCGAGCGCGCGAGCAGCGGCGAATCGGTCGTCGACGAGCTCGTGATCAACTGTCGGGAGGACCAGCGGGCGGGGATCGCGGATGCGATGGCGCGATACCCACTGGAGGTGACCTACGCCGAGGACGAGGAGCCGGACCGCGGCCCGATGGCCGGCATCCGCGACGGCTGCCGAGCCGCCACGGGCGAGTACGCCGCCGTGGTCGCCTGTGACATGCCGTTCGTCGATCCGAACCTGATCGCCCACCTGCTGGATCGGTGCCGCGACCACGACGCCGCGGTCCCCCGGCTCGAGGACCAATGGTTCCAGACGACGCAGGCGGTGTACCGCGCGCGGCCGATGGCCGAGGCCTGCGACCGGGCGTTGGCGGCCGGCGAGCGAAAGATCGTCGAGCCGCTGTTCGACCTCGAGTACGTCGTCGTCGACGAGCCCGAGATCAGGCGGGTTACGACCGGACGAACGTTCCGCAACGTCAACACGCGCGAGGAGCACGCCGACGCCGAAGCGTGGATCGTCGGGCGGTAGCCTGCTCACCGAAAGGGAGACGTGGATCGCCGGGGGCGGTCGGCACGTGCGCTTATATATCTCACCCTCGTACTCGGAGGCGTGTCGAATCAGAACCTCACCCTCCGGATCGACCCGCACGTCCACTCCGAGGACTCCTATGACGGCCACGAGCCCGTCGAGTTGATCCTCGAGCACGCGGCGGACATCGGACTCGACGCGGTCGTGATCACCGACCACGACGTGATGGGTGAGTCGCTTCGAGCGGCCGAGCTGGCCCCGGAGTACGGGCTCGTCGGGATCCCCGGCGTCGAGGTCTCCACGGCCCACGGTCACCTGTTGGCCATCGGCGTCGACTCCATGCCACCCCATCGGGAACCCTACGCGGAGGCCGTGTCGTGGATCCACGACCACGGCGGGGTGGCGATCGTTCCGCATCCGTTCCAGCGGTCACGTCACGGCGTCCGCCGGAAGTACATCCCGATCGACGGGACGGCCGCCTCGGGCGGGAAGGAGGATGTGGGGACGGAGTACGGCAGCGTCGACGCCATCGAGGTGTTCAACGCCTGGCTGTTCACCGGCTACCGGAACCGGAAGGCACGCCGGTTCGCGGCCGAGAACGACGTCTCCGCGGTGGCCGCCAGCGACGCACACACCCTGGAATACGTCGGCCGAGCGTTCACCGAGGTGACGATCCCGGACGCCGAGTCGATCACCGCGGTGACCGCGGCGGACGTGTTGGACGCGCTCCGGGCGGGGTCGACCTCGGTCGCGGGGCGGCGCGCACCGGTCCCGATGGCGGCCAGACACTACACGATCGCCGCCGCACGGAAGTCCGGATACTACGCGCGAACCGGAGCGATACGGAGCGCTGCCGCGGCACGGTGGGGCGCCGTGACTGCCGCGTCGACGGCCCGCGTCGGGGCCGTCCAGGGTGCACACCGGATCGCGCGGGTTGCCTCCTGGCTGCGGTAGCGCGGCTGCCGAGTTCCGCGGACGAGGTGGAGAAAAACACGAGAAGCGGGAGTGAAGTGAAAGCGCCGCGATGGAGCGACGAAAAACGAACGTGAGACGTCAGTCCGCGGCGATCTCCGTCGGCGAGTCGGCCAGCGCGAGCACGTCGTCGAAGAAGTCGAGCGAGTCGTGCGGGCCGGGGTTCGCCTCGGGGTGGTACTGGCGCGTGAGGATGCCGAGCTCGTCGTCCTCGAGCCCCTCGGCGGTGTCGTCGTTGACGTTGATCTGGGTGACCTCGAGCGGGCCCGGGTCGGCGACCGTGTAGCCGTGGTTCTGGGTGGTCATCACGACGCGGTCGGTCCGGAGGTCCTTGACGGGCTGGTTGACGCCGCGGTGGCCGAACGTCATCTTCTCGGTGTCGCCGCCGAGGGCGCTCGCCACGATCTGCTGGCCCAGACAGATCCCCGCAAGCGGCAGCTCGCCGGCGAAGGCGTCCACGACCGCCTTGGCGGCCACGAAGTTCTCCGGATCGCCCGGCCCGTTCGAGACGAACAGCACGTCCGGGTCGACGTCGGAGACGTCGGCGGGAGTGGCGTCGTACGGGAGCACGTGGACGTCCGCGCCGCGGTCGTTCAGCGACTCGATGATCGAGCCCTTGGCGCCGCAGTCGAGCAGCGCGATCCGGACGTCCGACTCGCCGGCCGGGTCGCCCGCGTGGAACTCCGGCTCGTCGACGGAGACCCCCGCACCGATGTCGACGTGGTCGCTCATCGGCTTGCACGCCTCCATCTCCGCGATCGCGTCCTCGGGCGTGACGTCCTCGCCAGCGACGATCCCGCAGGCCATCGCGCCCTCCTCGCGGACGGTGGTGACGAGCTCGCGCGTGTCGAGGTGGTCGATCGCCGGAACGTCCTCCCCGGCGAGCCACTCGGCGACGTCGTCGGTGAACTCGCGGGCGATCGCCGCCCGAGGCTGGACGGTCTCGGACTCGAACCGCTCGGACCGGACGCCGTAATTGCCGATCAGGGGGTACGAGAACGTGAGCACCTGCTCGGCGTAGGAGGGATCGGTCAGCGATTCCTCGTAGCCGGTGTAGGCGGTCGTAAAGACCAGTTCACCGCGTGTACGCCCGGGTGCACGGGCACGCGCCTCGAGCACGCGACCGTCCGCCAGCGCGATGTAGGCGTCCGACATTACGAGAAACGTACGGAGCTACGGTAATAAGTGCGTCGTTCGTAGATGAATTACGAAATTCGTAATCACTAACTGCCTGCCCGGCCTCGACGCGGTATGGACGAGCTCGACCGGCAGATCCTCTCCGTCCTCCGACGGGACTCCAGAACGCCGTACACGGAGATCGCCGACCGGGTCGGAACGTCGGAGGGGACCGTCCGCAACCGCGTCGAGCGGATGAACGAGGAGGGCGTCATCGAACGGTTCACCGTGACGACCCGGACCGGCAACGTGAAGGCGATGATCGAGATCTCCGTCGAGGTGAACGTCGACACGAGCGCGGTCGGCGAGCGGATGGCCGACTGGGAGGAGGTGGACTTCGTCTGGCAGGTCTCCGGCGAGGACGACATCGTGCTCGTCGTCGACGCCGTCGACACCGGCGCGGTCAACGAGCTGATCACCGAGGCCCGCGAGATGGACGACGTGAAGTCGACGAAGACGCGGCTCATCCTCGATGAACGGCTCGGCTAGGACGCCGCGAACCATCCGACCCGATCGCCCGCGACTTCCGGAGGGCCGCATCGATCGAATTCTTATTAGGATGGCTCGCCGTCTCCTTCCGTATGAATGGAGACGACGCAGCCGCCGAGCGATCGGTCGACGACGGATCATCGAACGTCGACGAACGACCGAACGCGGACGGTCGACCGATACCGGACGGCGGTTCGGGAGCGGCCACGGACGCGACCGCCGAGACGCACGCGAACGCCGACCAGGACGTCATCGCCGTCGATCCCGACGACACCGCGCAGGGACCCGTCAACCGGCTGGAGGCCCACACCGGCGACGGGATCCGGCATCGAGCGTTCACCTGTCTCGTCTTCGACGGCGACGGGCGGATCCTGTTGGCACAGCGAGCCCCGAATAAGCGGCTGTGGGACACCCACTGGGACGGCACCGTCGCCTCCCACCCGGTCGAGGGACAGTCCCAGCGGGACGCGACCGAGCAGCGCCTCGAGGAGGAACTGGGGATCAGCCCGGACCAGTACAACGACCTCCGGGTGACCGACAAGTTCGAGTACAAACGCTACTACGAGAACGCCGGCCTGGAGTGGGAGGTCTGTGCGGTCCTGAAGGTCACCCTCGACGACGTCAGCCTCGATCCCGACGAGGAGGAGATCGCGGGAATGCTGTGGGTGGAGTACGACCACCTCCACGAACACCCGGAGTGGTACCGCCAACTCCGGCTCTGTCCCTGGTTCGAGATCGCGATGCGCCGCGACTTCTCGGAGTAAGGAGGCCGCTGAGCCGAACCCGGTCACTCAAGCAGCGACTCGCCGGTCATCGCCGCGGGCTGGTCGAGGTCCATCAGCTCGAGGACCGTCGGCGCGACGTCACACAGCGATCCGTCCTCGCGAACCGCTCGACCGCCATCGTCGCCCGCCGGCGAGAGATGGACGAACGGAACCGGATTGAACGTGTGTGCCGTATGCGGTTCCTCCGGGGTCCCCATATCGTCGGCGTTGCCGTGGTCCGCGGTGACGACCGCGTGGCCGCCGGCGTCCGCGACCGCCTCGAGCAGTCGGGAGAGCTGTGCGTCGACCGCCTCGACGGCGGCCACCGCGGCCTCGAAGTCGCCGGTGTGGCCGACCATGTCCGGGTTGGCGTAGTTGAGCACGAGCAGGTCCGGGTCGTCGGCCGCGATGGTCGAGATCGCCTCGTCGGTGACGGCCGCGGCCGACATCTCCGGCCGCTCGTCGTAGGTCGCCACGTCCGGACTCTCGACGATCGTCCGGATCTCACCGGGGAACTCGACCTCCCGGCCGCCGTTGAGAAAGTAGGTGACGTGGGCGTACTTCTCCGACTCCGCGATCCGGAGCTGGGTACAGCCCGCCTCCGAGACGACCTCGCCGAGCGTGTCCTCGGGGATCTCCGGCGGAAACGCGACCGGAAAGTCGAACGTCTCGTCGTATTCCGTCATCGTGACCAGCCGTATCTCGGGCTGGTCGAGCTCGAACTCCCACGTCGGCGAGGTGTCGGTCAACAGCCGGACGAGCTGTCTGGCGCGATCGGCCCGGAAGTTGAAGAAGACGACGGCGTCGTCGTCGGCCAGCGCCGGTTCGCCCTCGACCACGGTCGGCTCGATGAACTCGTCGGTCTCCCCGCGGTCGTGCGCGCGCTCGACCGCCTCGACGCCGGAGGCGGCAGCGTGGGGGGCCTCCCGGTTCACGATGGCGTCGTAGGCCGCCCGCGTCCGGTCCCAGTTCTCGTCCCGGTCCATCGCGTGATACCGGCCGGTCACCGTCGCGACCGCGCCGGTTCCGACGGCCGCCGCGTGCTCCGCGAGGTCGGCCAAAAAGGTCTCGGCGATCTCGGGCGCGGTGTCGCGTCCGTCGGTGAACGCGTGGGTGCTCGCGGGAACGCCGGCCTCGGCGGCCGCATCGATCAGGGCCCGCAGGTGCGCGATATCGGAGTGCACGCCGCCGTCGGAGACGAGTCCGAGGAAGTGAACGCGACCGTCGTGCTCGCGCGCGTACGAGAACGCCGACCGGATCGCGTCGTTCTCGGGGAGCTCGCCGGCCGCGATCGCGTCGGAGATGCGCGTGTATGCCTGCTTGACGACGCGGCCTGCCCCGATGTTGAGGTGGCCAACCTCGGAGTTACCCATCTGCCCCTCCGGAAGGCCGACTCGACGGCCGTGTACGGTCAACCGCCCGAACGCGCCGCGAGCCGTGACGTCGTCGAACGTCGGGGTGTCGGCGGCGTCCACGGCGTTCAGCCGGTCGTGATCGCCGAGTCCCCAGCCGTCCAACACGACGAGCGCTGTTCGCATATCCGACGGGTGGGCGGCGATCGTCAACTACCCTTCGTTGTGGCGCCGAGCCGAAGCGGTCCGATCGACCGGACCCGACGTTCGTCGTCATCTCCACCCGAAACAGCGCCCGCGTACGTCGGACGGAGGTCTGACGTTCCGATCGAGCGGCCACGTGTATCGGTCGAGTGAGCGCCGCTACCGCCGATTCGTTCACTTTCACCGCGGTCACGGAACCTTTTACCGGATGCCGACCCAAGGGGCGTACGCCTCCCATTGAAAACACGCCGGAGGCGACACAGCCATGACGGACCTACGAGACCACGCGGAAGCGATAGCGGAACAGTTCTCGGACCACCTCGACCCGAGTCCCGACGTCGACGAGATCGAGGCCAAGCTCGACACCCTCGTCACCGACTACCGGGTCCCCCTCGACGAGGCCCGACGCAGCGTCACCAACAGCTACCTCGAGGAGGCCGGCCTCGAGCGCGACGAGCTGGGCCGCGGCGGGAGCGAGCGCGTCGAGGTCGCCGAGATCGACGACGACGAGCAGTGGGTCGACCTGCGGGTGACCGTCGTCGACCTGTGGGAGCCCCGCAGCGACGCGGTCGCCCAGGTCGGCCTGCTCGGCGACGAGTCGGGAACGATCAAGTTCACCGCCTTCGAGACCTCGGATCTCCCCCTGCTCGAGGAGGACCAGGCGTACGAGCTCTCGAACGTCGTCAGCGACGAGTACGAGGGTCGCTACTCGGTGAAACTCAACCGGACCACGTCGATCACGGCGATCGACGCCGACATCGAGGTCGGCGACAACGCCGTGACGGTCGAGGGCGCCCTCGTCGACGTCCAGTCGGGATCGGGGCTCATCAAGCGGTGCCCCGAGGAGGACTGCACCCGCGTCCTGCAGAACGGCCGCTGCAGCGAACACGGCAAGGTCGAGGGCGAGTTCGACCTCCGGATCAAGGCCGTCCTCGACGACGGCACCGAGGTCCACGAGGTCATCTTCGATCGCGAGGCCACCGAGGACCTCACGGGAGTCACCCTCGAGGAGGCCAAACAGGAGGCGATGGACGCGCTCGACACGACCGTCGTCGCCGACGGGATGGCGGAGGACGTCCTCGGGCGGTACTACCGGGTGACCGGGCCGACGCTGGGCCGCTACGTGCTCGTCAACGAGCTCGAGGAGCCCGGACCGGTGGACGTCGAGCAGGCGCTGATCAACGCGAGGTCGATCTAACATGAGCCAGAGCGGATCCACACCGACCCGAGAGGTCGCCCGGCGCGTCTTCGCCACGGAGTTCAACGACGCCGGCTACACGTTCAAGGAGTCCGAGGACGAGCGCGCGCCCGTCTACTCGCTGTTGCCGACCGGCGAGTCGGCCAACCGCGTGTTCTTCGTCGGGACGCTGACCGAGAAGGACGACGTCGGCGAGGACAACGAGTACTGGCGCGGCCGGATCGTCGATCCGACCGGCACGTTCTTCGTCTACGCCGGGCAGTACCAGCCCGAGGCGGCGAACACGCTGCGGGAGCTCGAGCCGCCGGCGTACGTCGCCGTGGTCGGCAAGCCGCGGACCTACGAGACCGACGACGGCTCGATCAACGTCTCCGTCCGGCCGGAGTCGATAACCCGCGTCGACGACGTCGTCCGCGACCGGTGGGTCGCCGAGGCGGCCGAGCGCACCCTCGAACGGGTCGCCCGGTTCGACGACGAGGGCAACGAGTACGCCCGGATGGCCGACGAGCAGTACGACCGCGACCCCGAGACCTACAAGGCGGCCGCGTTGTCCGCCCTCGAGGACCTCGACGAGGCGGAGTCGGGAGCCGACGAGAGCGATCCGGAGTCCGAGACCTCGCTCGAGGCATAAGGGGATCACGCACGCTCCGGACCACCGAGCCCGGGACCGCTCCTCCCGGGCGTTTCTATCAGTCATTTTATACCGGTTTGACGGCCGTCGAGCCACCGACGCGTGGGTTGGCGACCGACCGATCCGTGGGTGACTGGCGACCCGACCGACGCATCGCTGGCGGTCGAACGCGCTGAAAAAACCGGCTCGACGGCGGGAGTCAGGTGACGGTCACGCGACGTTGAACCCCTTCTCGCTGAGGAACTCCTCGACGCGCCCGGAGTGGTTCCCCTGCAGCTCGATGGCCCCGTCCTCGACGGTGCCGCCGCAGGCGAATTTGGACTTGAGATCCGACGACAGCGAGTCGAGATCGACGTCCTTGGGGTCGAATCCTTCGATGACCGTTACCTCCTTACCGTATCTTCGCTCGTCGATGCGGATGCTGATCTGCTGGGACTCCTTCGCGACGTCTTCGCAGACGCAGAGTTCCTGGGGCAGCCCGCACGTCGAGCAGACTTCCGACATTACAGCCTGAACCTACTGGACGGCGGTATTAAATAGTGTCGGGAGTCAGGGGGCGGACCGCGATCGGACCGATTCGCCGAGCGGCTCGCCGAACGACTCGGCGCCGGTTTCCGGGTCCCGTTCGTAGACGACCCGACCGCGAACCGTCGTCAGCTCCGGGAAGACGCCCGAACGACCCTCGAACGGGGTCCAGCCGCACGCGGAATGGAGCGCGGCCGCCTCGATCTCGCGGTCGTCCGCCAGGTCGACGAGGACGAGGTCGGCGTCCCGACCGGGCTCGATCGCACCCTTCCGGGGGAGATCGAAGATCGAAGCCGGGGCGGCCGCCGTGACCTCACGGACGCGTTCGAGCGTGAGCTCCTCGCGCCGGACCGCATCGAGCAGGAGCGGGAGCATCGTCTCGACGCCGGGAACGCCGCTCGGCGCGGCCGTGAGCGGCTGCCGTTTCTCCGCGACCGTGTGGGGCGCGTGGTCGGTCGCGACGACGTCGATCCGTCCGTCACGAAGCCGCTCGAGGAGCGCATCCCGGCGGTCCGGATCCCGAAGCGGGGGGTTCATCCGCCCGAACGTCCCGAGCCGGTCGCAGTCGTCCGTCGAGAGGAACAGGTGGTGCGGGGTGACCTCGCAGGTCGCGTCCGTCCCGTCCGTCGCGTCGACGCCCTCCGGCGTCGAGGTGTGTGCGATATGGACTTGTCCCGCGGCACGCTCGCCGGCGTCGACCGCTCGCCGGACTGCTTCCGCCTCGGCAGCCGGCGTCCGAAACGCCGACCAGCGGTCGCTTCGCGCCTCGCGGCCGGGACCGCCGAGATCGCCGTCGAGGGCATCCCGGTCGAACAGGGTCGCGTCCTCCGCGTGAACGGTCACGGGAACCCCGGCGTCGGCGGCCCGGTCGAGGGCGTTCTCGAACAGCGGGAGGTCGATCCCCATCTCGCCGGTCGAGTCGGCGAGGA
The DNA here is from genome assembly GCF_002355635.1 of Halopenitus persicus. Classification (GTDB taxonomy): domain Archaea; phylum Halobacteriota; class Halobacteria; order Halobacteriales; family Haloferacaceae; genus Halopenitus; species Halopenitus persicus_A. The sequence continues at coordinate 1,285,037 of NZ_AP017558.1, forward strand.
AGACCTCCCCGAGGGCGAACAGCGGGCGGTCGAACAGGGCGTCGGGGTCCCAGTCGGGAACCACGCCGCCGTTGATCCCGTAGTCGACGAGCGAGGCGTCGGCCGCCAGTCGCGCCTTCGCGTCGAAGGCCGCGCCGTCGACCGTCGGCGGGTCGGTGTTAGGCTGATCGACCACGGTCGTGACGCCCCCCGCGGCCGCCGACCGGGAGCCGGTGCGCCAGGTCTCCTTGTGGGATCCGCCGGGCTCCCGGAAGTGGACGTGGACGTCGATCGCACCCGGAAGGAGGCGTTTTCCGTGCGCGTCGATGACCCGTTCGTCGGCCGCCGGCTCGAGGTCGCGTTCGACCGCGGCGATCGCGTCGCCGGTCACGCGGACGTCGCGAACCCGGCCGTCAGCCAGGGTACCGCCGGTGATGAGCATACGCGGATGTCGGCGGCGTCGGGAAAAACGATGCTGGTTCGAGTCGAAACGGAGTCGGCGTCGATGTGAGCGCGTGACCGGACCGTTCAGGCCGTCGAGGTGCCGTCGTCGGCGGCCGCGTCCTCGTCGAGGCCCGGCGCCGCGGTCGGGTCGACGTCGTCGGGCTCGCCGCGGTCGCCCCGCATCGTCTCGCCGTCCTCGGTCTCGACGTAGACGTCGTCGGCGAACCCGGCCTTGGCGTTCTCGTATTCGGGGTCCTCGAGCCGCTCGAGGGTTGGCGGGGCGTCGGCGATCCCGTCCGCGGGGTGGAACCCGCCGAGTGGGTCGTCGATCGTGATCCCGTGATCGGTGAAGAACTCCTCGTAGCGCCGGTAGTGAGGCTCGAGTTCGTCGCCGGGGATCTCCATCATCTCCGTCCAGCCGTGGTTGAAGAAGTCGAAGTTCGCCTGGATGTGGGTGATCTCACGAGCTTCCGCCTCGGGATAGCCCGCCTCGAGGGCGGCCACGTACGCGTCCATCGTCGCCTCGAAGAAGTCGTCGAGGTGCGCGCGCCGCTGCTCGCGGCGATCGTCGTCGGCCTTGTTGAGGAAGATCGTCGTGTGCAGGTCGACGAGCTTGTCGTGCGCCACATCCCCGATCACCGGCGTGGTGAGCGCCTTCTTGGCGGCCCAGTGGCGGACGTTCTGGCTGATCTTCATACCGTTCATTGCGGACGTACGACCTTGAATCTGTGGCGTGGAAGGCCGAACGTGCCGTCGATCGGACGGTGAAAAGTCGTCATCCGCGCCCCTGAAACACCCTAAAGGACACCACGATCGCACAATATGGGATGGATCCTCACGATTCCTCATTCAAATGGTAACCGACATTAACCCCGAAGCCGAAGCCGGGGCTATGACCGACTCGTACGTGATCGTCGGCGACGGGGTCGCTGGCTCGTCGGCCGCGGAGACGCTCCGGGAGGAGCGTCCTGACGCCGATATCACGGTCATCACCGACGAGGGGGAGGCCCTCTACAACCGGATCCTCATCAAGGAGTACGCGAAGGGGAAACTGCCCGAGGCGCCGATCTCGATCCACGACGAGGAGTGGTACGCCGAACGGGACATCGACCTTCGGCTCAACACCCTCGTCGTCGATATCGACGTCGAAAACGACGCGGTGACGACCCACGAGGGCGAGACCCTCGAGTACGATTCGCTGCTGTTGGCGATCGGCGGCACTCCCCAACAGCTTCCCGTCGGGAACGCCGACGCCGACGGCATCCAGCACTTCTGGACGTTCCAGGACGCCCGGCAGATCAAGGAAAGCGTCGAGGACGCCGACGCCGGCGTCATCGTCGGAGCCGGGCTGCTCGGGATCGACTTCGCGGCGATCTGCGGGGCGCAGGACGTCGAGGCGAAGTACCTGATGCGCGGGAACGCCTGGTGGCGGTACGCCCTCTCGGAGGAGGGTGCCGAGCTGATGCACGAGGCGATGCGGGAACGCGGCGTCGAGCCCGTCTTCGATTCCGGCGTCGACCACTTCGAGGTAGACGACGACGGCCACGTCGAGGCGGCCGTGGATCCGAACGGCGAGCGCTACGAGTGTGACTTCGCCGGGGTGGCCATCGGCTTGAACTTCAACACGGAGATCGTCGAGGAGACGCCGATCGAGACGGATACCGGCGTCATCGTCGACGAGTACATGCGCACGAACGTCGACAACGTCTTCGCGGCCGGCGACATCACCGAGTTCCACGACGTCATCCTCGGCGAGCGCGCCCAGAACGGCGCGTGGGGGTCGGCCAAGGAGCAGGGGACGATCGCCGCGAAGAACATGGTCGACTACGGCACCGAGGAGTTTCGGTGGGTCTCCTCGTACTCGATCACCCACTTCGACTTCCCGTTCCTCTCCTTCGGCCACCCGACGCTCGGCGACGAGTCGATCGAGGCGACGACCGGCGAGGGCGAGTGGCGCAAGCTCGCGCTTAAGGACGGGCGGATCGTCGGCGGGGTCCTGATCGGCGATCTGGCGCCGCAGTCGGCGTACAAACAGCTGATGCGCGAGGAGCGATACGTCGGCGACCAGACGGATGCGCTGCTTGCGGAGGGCTTCTCCGTCGACGACCTGGCAAAGGCGAGCGAACAGTAGGGCGGTCCCCTTTCGGTCCAGCGATGGACGTTCGAGCCGATGACCACCGTCGGATCGACCACCGACCGGCTACATCGAGTCGGGAGCCTCAACGCTGAGGAGCTACATCGAGTCGGGAGCCTCAACGCTGAGGAGCTACATCGAGTCGGGAGCCTCAACGCTGAGGAGCTACATCGAGTCGGGAGCCTCAACGCTGAGGAGCTACATCGAGTCGGGAGCCTCAACGCTGAGGAGCTACATCGAGTCGGGAGCCTCGACGCCGAGGATCCCGAGCGCGTTCGCGACGGCGTGTTTCGAGGCGGCCACGAGCGCTAGCCGCGCGTCACGGAGCTCCGGCGATTCCGCCGACAGGACCGGACACTCGCGGTAGAAGACGTTGTACGCGTCGGCGATCTCGCGGGTGTAGGTCGCGACGATGTGGGGCTTCAGCTCCTCGGCGGCCTCCTCGATCACGGCCGGGAAGCGGGCGATCTCCCGGAGCAGGGCCCGCGCCTCCTCGGTTTCGAGGGCGTCGGCGTCGACGTTCGCGGCGGCGGACCCGCCGGCCGCACCGTTCCCGCCGTCACCGGCGGTTGCGTTGATCGCGACGTCGGGGACCGGCACGTCCGCGGATGCGGCCTCCTCGAGGATGCCACAACAGCGCGCGTGGACGTACTGGACGTAGGGGGCGGACTGGGCCTCGAAGTCGAGCGCCCGGTCCCACTCGAAGGTGATCGCCTTCGCGGGCTGTTTCGAGACGACGTCGTACCGGACCGCGCCGATCCCGACCTGGTGGGCGATGCGCTCGACGTCCGCCTCGTCGAGGTCGTCGTCGCGGATCCGGTCGTCGAGGCGGGTCTCGACCTCCTCGCGGGCACGGTCGATCGCCTCGTCGAGGAGGTCGTCGAGCATCACGCCGGTCCCGCGGCGGGTCGACATCTTCCCCTCGGGGAGGTTGACGTACGAGTAGATCACGTTCTCGAGCTGATCGACGTCGTTGCCGAGGAGGTCGAGGGTCGCGTTGAGCTGGTCGGCCTGCAGCTTGTGGTCCTCGCCGAGGACGGTGACGGCGCGGTCGTAGTTCGCGAACTTCCACTCGTGGTGGGCCAGATCGCGGGTGGTGTACAGCGAGGTGTCGTCCGAGCGAAGGAAGACGAGGTTCTTGTCGATCCCCCAGTCGTCGAGCTCGAGCTGCCAGGCGTCCTCCTCGTAGACCGCCTGGTCGGATTCCTTGAGCCGAGCGGCGATCTCGTCGGTCGAGCCGTTCCGCATGAACCGCGTCTCCTTGACGAACTCGTCGAAGTCGGCGGGGAGGCGCGCGAGACACTCCCGCATCCCCGAGAGGACCTGGTCGACGACCGTGCCGACGCGTTCGTAGGTCTCCTCGTCGCCGTTCTCGAGTCCCTGCAGGATCGACCGGATCTCGTCCTCGGCGGCCTCGACGGCCTCGGGATCGGCCTCCTCGAGGTAGCTATTCCCCTTCCGGTAATACCGAACGAGGTCGTACTCGATCCGGTCGCGGGCCGGCGGCTCCTCGAGGTCGGATTCGTCGAAGGTCTCGTAGGCCCAGGTGAACACCGCCATCTGGCGGCCGGCGTCGTTCACGTAGTAGTGGCGCTCGACGTCGTAGCCGGCCATGTCCAGGACGTTCGCGACGGCGTCGCCGACGATCGGGTTGCGCGCGCGTCCGACGTGGACCGGCCCGGTCGGGTTCGCGCTCGTGTGTTCGACGACGACCGAGGTATCCCGGTCCGCGAGCGCGCCGTAGTCGGCGTCGGCACCGGCGACGAGCGTGTCGTCGAGATACGCGTCCGTCGTCCGGAAGTTGAGGTAGGGACCGGCGGTGTCGACCGCGGCGAGGTAGTCGTACGCCTCGGCGTCGATGGCGTCCGAAACGGCCTCGGCGAGCCGGGCTGCGACCTGCGGGGGCGCCTCGCCGAGCTCGCCCGCCAGCCGGAAGGACGCGCTCGAGGCGAGCGTGGCGTCCGTATCGGCCGGCGGTTCCTCGATGCCGAGGTCGTCGGTCGGGAGATCGAGGTCGGAAAGCGCCACCGAAAGCGCCGCCTCGACCTCCGACCGGAACTGTCGGAACATATTCCCCGTTCGAGAGGCCGGCTAAAAGGCCCTTGCGAAGCGGGAGCGACGGAACCGAGGTACGGGCGGCTTTCGTCGTGACCGACGTTCCTTTATACGCCCCACCGGATGTATGGACGTAGGCATCCGGTAACCGGGATACATCACGATCGTGTGACACTACATCACTATTTCGTGATACATACCGTATTCGTTATACTTTTACCCGGCAGGCACGAAGGGCGTTCATATGCCAGATGCGGCGGCGGTACCCGAACGGACGAGTCCCGACGAGATCGCGGCACTCAAATCGATCGCCCTCGCGGGCGGGCTCGTGGAGACGAAGGTCTCGTGTGCGGGGCTCGCGGCGAACCTCGACGCGTCGACCCAGACCGCCTCCAGACGGCTCCAACGACTGGAGGAGGGTGGTCTGATCGAGCGAGACGTGGTCGGCGACGGGCAATGGGTCCGCGTGACCGACGCCGGCGAGTCGGTCCTCCGCGGCGAGTACGCCGACTACCGGCGGCTCTTCGAGACCGAGACCGAGCTCGTCCTGACCGGCACCATCACGAGCGGGATGGGCGAGGGACGCCACTACATCACGCTCGAGGGATACATGTCGCAGTTCCGAAGCCGGCTCGGCTACGAGCCGTATCCGGGGACGCTCAACGTCGAGCTCGACGAGTCGAGCGTTCGAAAGCGCGGCGAGATGGCCGGCATCGCCGCGGTGGACATCGACGAGTGGGAGGGTGACGACCGGACCTACGGCGCAGCCTCCTGTTACGCCGCGACGATCGTCGTCGAGTCGGACGGGTCAGGGTCCAACGGGCCGGAGTCCGACGGGTCAGGGTCCAACGGGCCGGAGTCCGACGGGTCAGGGTCCAACGGGCCGGAGTCCGACGGACCGGAGTCCGATGAGCCGGCACCCGACGGTGCGAGGGCCGACGATCGAGAGACGCGCGAGTACGAGGGCGCCCACGTCATCGTTCCCGACCGGACCCACCACGACGAGTCACAGCTGGAGGTGATCGCGGCCGACAAGCTTCGCGAGGCGCTCGCGTTGACCGACGGCGAGACGGTGGCGGTCCGGATCGAGCCGACCGACCGCACGGACCGCGGCGCCACGGGGGGCGGAGAGTGATGCGAACCGACGCGGAGGCCGCCCTCACGGAAGCGCTCGAGGCCTTCCGCGCCGGCGGACCCGTCTGCATCCACGACTTCGCGGACCGGGAGGGCGAGACGGATCTGGTCTATCCCGCCCGGACGGTCACCCCCGCGGCCGTCTCGCGGATGCGAAACGACGCCGGGGGACTGATCTGCGTCGCCGTGAGCCACCGCGTCGCGAAGGCGTTCGAGTTGCCGTTCCTCGCGGACGCGATCGACCACCCCGCGGTCGACGACGACCCGGCCTACGACGCCCGCTCCTCGTTCTCGTTGCCGGTGAACCACCGGGAGACCTTCACCGGGATCACCGACGTCGACCGCGCGCGGACGATCACGGAGCTGGGAACCGCGGCGGCCGCGATCGAGCGCGATCCCGAGGCCTACACCTCGGAGACCTTCGCCGCGGAGTTCCGGTCGCCGGGGCACGTCCACGTGCTTCGCGGGGCGGAGCGGCTGCTGGACGAGCGAACCGGCCACACCGAACTCGGGCTGGCGCTGGCCGCCGCCGCCGGGGAACCGCCGGCGGTCGTCGTCTGCGAGATGATGGACGACGAGACCGGCACGGCCGTCACCCCCGAGGACGCCGCGGCCTACGCCGACCGGCAGGGGCTCCCCTACGTCGAGGGGAGGACGCTCGTCGAGGCGCTCGGCTGACGGCAGCATCGCCGCCGAATCCGGTAGCCCGCCGCGTGTTCCGCCTGATTTATGACGGACGCCGACCACGAGCGAGTATGAGCTTCGAGGAGATGGACGTCGACACGATCTGGAAGAACGGGTCCTTCGTCGACTGGGAGGACGCGACGACCCACGTGCTCACGCACGCGCTCCATTACGGGACCGGCGTCTTCGAGGGCGCCCGCTGTTACGACACGAACGAGGGGCCGGCGCTGTTCCGCTGGGAGGAACACCTCGACCGCCTGTTCGACTCCGCGAAGATGTACGACCTCGACATCGAGCACTCCCGCGAGGAGCTCACGAACGCGACCCTCGAGCTGCTCCGCCGGCAGAACCTCGAGAGCGGCTACATCCGGCCGATCGCCTATTACGGATACAACTCGCTCGGCGTCTCCCCGAAGGACTGTCCGACCGACGTCGCGATCGCCGCCTGGCCGTGGGGGACCTACCTCGGCGAGGAGGCGCTCGAGGACGGCGTCGACGTGATGGTCTCCTCCTGGCGGAAACACGCCTCCTCGCAGGTCCCGACCAACGTGAAGACGACCGGCCTCTACGTCAACTCGATGCTGGCGGGCGAGGAGGCCCGCCGGAACGGCTACGTCGAGGCGATCGTCCTGAACAAGGAGGGCAACGTCGCGGAGGGCCCCGGCGAGAACGTCTTCCTCGTCGACGACGGCGAGATCTACACCACCGGCCGCGCACAGTCCATCCTCGAGGGGATCACCCGGGATACCGTCATCACGCTGGCCCGCGAGAACGGCTACACCGTCCACGACGAGGCCGCGCTCTCGCGGGGACAGCTGTACACCGCCGACGAGCTGTTCTTCACCGGCTCGGCCGCCGAGGTCACCCCGATCCGAACCGTCGACGACACCGAGATCGGCGCCGGGACGCGCGGGCCGGTGACCGAGGAGCTCCAGGAGGCGTTCTTCGACCTCGTCGAGCGGCGTACGGACGCCCACGACGACTGGTTCACGTACGTCTAGCTCGCTCCGTTCTCGCCCGCACCAGTCTCGCCGCATATCGGACCGCGACGCTCGAGGACGACACGACGGTGAGGGCGGAAACGAAGCCGTTTTCGGCCGGCGAGTCGAATCCGAGCGCATGGACAGTGGCGGATCCAGCGACATGACGCTGGCGTTCGAGTTGGCGGCCCTACAGCGGCTCGCGGACCCCAACGCCGTGTTCAACAACGCCAGGCAGTGGACGGAGTACGTCGGCGTCGTCAGCGAGAAGCCGACCTACGTCGTCACCAACTTCACCCGGAAACACCGCGTTCGCCAGGACTTCTTCTCGGGGCCCCGCGGGGTCGAGGAGAGCCTCGAGAACATCAAGACCCAGTTCGAGACCGACCGGCACGTCTTCGTCGGCATCACCGAGGAGGACGAATCGGTCGCGGAGGCGGCCGGTTGGGAGTTCCTCCAGGTCGAGGACGCCGCCGAGGCGGCCGGTTGGACCCTCGGCGAGGCGGACGAGGAGACGGACGACGGCGCGGATGAGCGCGACGACTGGCCGTAGGAGGGTCCCGCAACCGGTCGGCGGAGGGTTCCGCAACCGGTCGGCGGAGGGTTCCGTACGAACGGGTCCCGATCGGCGGTAGCAAACCACATCTTTCGAAAGCCCTAATCGGGTCTCGCCCCTTAACACGGGTAATGAGCCACCAGCTCCCCGACGTGCAGGCGTCCACGCCCGACGTCTCCGTCGGCCTCTCCCAGGTGGGCGTCACGGACGTACAGAAGCTCGTGAAACTCGCGCGGGGTCAGCACCGGCCGATCGTGTTGATGGCGGAGTTCGAGGTGTTCGTCGACCTCCCGAGCGGCCGGAAGGGGATCGACATGTCCCGGAACATGGAGGTCATCGACGAGATCCTCGAGGACATCACCCGCGAGGAGGCCTACCGCGTCGAGGACGTCTGCGGGGACGCGGCCGAACGTCTCCTCGAGAAACACGAGTACACCTCGCGGGCGGAGGTGAAGATGACCGCGGACTACATCACGCGCGAGCGGACGCCGGCCTCCGACCGGCCGACCCAGAACACGGCGACGATCATCGCCTCCGCGGAGGCGACCGAGGAGGGAACCCGCGAGGAGATCGGCGCCGAGGTGACCGGGATCACGGTCTGTCCGTGCTCGCAGGGGATGTCGGAGGCGCGAGCCCGCGAGGAGCTCCACGACCTGGGCGTCGACGAGGAGACGACCGAGGCCTTCCTCGACGCCGTCCCCCAGCCCGGCCACTCACAGCGCGGCCACGCGACGCTGACCGTGACCGCCGACGGCGACCCGGACGTCGACCTCCGGGAGATCATCGACATCGCCCGGAACGCGATGAGCGCCCGTATCTACAACATGGCCAAGCGGCCGGACGAGGACCACATGACCTATCACGCACACGCCAACGCGAAGTTCGTCGAGGACTGCGTCCGGTCGCTGGCCGACCAGACGGTCTCCGCGTTCGACCACCTCCCGGACGACGCCACGATCCGGATCGCCCAGTCGAACGACGAGTCCATCCACGAGCACAACGCCCACGCCGAGCGGGAGGTCACGATGGGGCAACTTCGTTCGGAAGTGAACGCCGCCGAAAACTGAACGCGGTCGCTGCCGACGAGCCGGCGTAGCGAAAGGCTCGACGAGTCGACGGCTCGAAACGAACGCTAACGGGCCGGGGGTGAATCGCGACTACACGGAGAGCTCGAGCGGCGCCGCCTCCGCCCACCGCGGCTCGAACCGCTCGCGAACGTCGGCCGCGAACTCGGGATCGGTCAGGTCGATCATCGCGAACGGTTCGGCCGCCGCAAGCGGGTTGGGGACCTCAAGACAGACCTCGACGCCGTCGAAGAGGTTGAACGCGCCCTCGATTCCCTCGACCGTCCGAGCGGCAAACCGATCACGGTCGGCGAGTCGATCGGCATACCGGCGACGGACGCGACCCGGAAGCCGGTCGACGGTCTCCGGGGACAGGAGGACGCGCGTCTCGACGCCTCGATCGAGCGCCTCGACGATCGCGTCCATCACACGCTCGCCGATGGCTCCCAGGTCGAGTCCGGCTGCGGGCGTGTCGGCGACGATCACGATCCGGTCGGTCGCGGCGGCGATGCGCTCGACCAGGAGGTCGATCGTCTCCTCGGTGCCGACCGCGGCCGTCCAAAACCGGTCCTCGACCCCCTCTTCGGCCTGGAGTTCAGTCGAGAGCGTGTCGACGGCCGACTCGTATTGCGCCATACGCTCGTCGAACTCCCGGCGCTTCGTGGCGAGGAGCCGGTCGAGCGCGGCGTCCGGGTCGACCGCGACGTACTTCTTGGGTCGACTCTCGGTCCGGCTGCGAATCAGATCGTGGTCCTCCAGGCCGTTGAGGACGTCGTAGATCCGACCCATCGGAACGTCGCTCGTCCGCGAGAGCTCCTTCGCGGTCGTCGGTCCGGTTCCCAACAGCGCGCGATAGGCCCGCGCCTCGTACGCCGACAGCCCAAGATCGCGGAGACTCGCCATATTCCCGTTCCACACGCGGGTGGTATAAACGCGGCGGCAGTTCACGAACCAACCGGCCCAGGCGGCTTCGGTCGACCTACTCGATCGTGGCCGAGACGCGGTCCAACAACTCCTCCGGCGTTGTCGCCGGCGTGGAGCGATCGTCCCCGACGCCGACGATCGCCGCGCCCGCGTTCGGGGTCCACGGAGTGGGCACGGTCTCGCGATGCGCGTTCGCAACGACGACCTTCTCGTGGTCGGCGACGCGCCAGGCCGCGCGGTGGAGGTCGGTTCCCGGTTCGGTGCCGACGAAGATCGCCGGCGTGCCGTGGCACAGCCGCGCCGTCAGACTGCCGTAGCTCGCCAGCTGGACCCCGTACCGGTCGGTCGCGCCCGCGAAGGCGACCGCCGTCTCGCGTGCGACGTCAACGTATCGGTCGTTGCCGGTCGCGACGCCGAGATCCAGGAGCGCGGTGGCGGCCTCGACGTTCGTGTCGAGCGGCCGGAAGGGGTGGTCGAGCAGGCCGGCGCCGTCGCGCGGCCCGTCGAGGAACGACCCGTCGACGAACAGCGTCTCGATGGCCCGGTCCGCGACCGTCCGCGCCAGGTCGATCCCCTCGCCGAGGACGCCCTGTGCCCGGGTGAACGCGGCGACGACGCGGGCGAGGTCCTCGAGGACGTCCGTCTCGCCGCCCGGTTCCTCGGCGAGAAATCGGGCCACCTCGCCCGTCGAGGCGTCGACGAGTTCGCGCTCGAGGGTCCCGAGGATCCGTTCGGCGTACTCGCGGGCGTGGTCGTCGTCGGTGTAGGCGGCGTGGGTCAACAGCGCGTCCGCGGCGAGCGCGTTCCCGCCCGCGAGGACGGTGTGGTCCCGACGCGGAGCCGTCATATCGGCGCGGCCGTCGGCGTCGCGGGCGTAGTAGGCGCGCCCCTCACCCGGACCGATCGACCCGCCGACGCCGATGCCGGTCCACAGATCGTCGGTGAGAAACTCGACCGCCTCGCTGGCGATCTCCTCGTAAGTGGCGTCACCCGTGTGGAGGTAGGCGTTCGCGAACGCGCGCGTCAGCGCGGCGTTCGTGTCGAGCGGCTTCTCGTGGTGGACGTCGCTCCAGTCGCGGGTTCCGGCGTAGCGGAAGAAGCCGCCCGCGACGTCGTCACGGAGGTTCGTGGAGATCGCATCGAGGGTCCGCAGCGCCTGCGACCGCTCCCGCTTGAGCGCGAACTCGACGGTTCGCGGCAGCGGGAACTTGGCGTCGTCGCCCCAGCCGGCGTTGTCGTCGTCGAACTGAACCTCGAGCTGGCCGGCGAGATGCTCCTCGATCGCGTCGGTGACCTCGCCGGCCGGCGGGAGGTCGCCGGCGAGCGCGCGCGGGACGCGGCCCGCCGCGGCGCCGTCCTCGGCCCACCGGTCACGGACGGACTCGAGCACCTGCCGCATCCCGTCGGGGCCGAGGTAGCCGGCGCCGGTGAGCAGCTCCCCGTCCGGCGTGAGGAAGACGGTCGATGGGAACCCGCCCATGTTGTACCGCTCGCGGACCCGGGGCCAGCGGTCGACGTCGACCCGGACCGGCACGAACGACTCGTTGATGTTGGCGGCGATCCGCGGCTCGCCGTACGTCTTCGCATCCATCTCGTGGCAGCCGTCACACCACGTCGCGGTGAGCGCCAGCAGCACCGGGCGGTCGTCCTCGGCGGCCTCGGCGAAGGCGTCCGGACCCCACTCGCGCCACTCGACGTGCGTCTCGGTCATGGATAGCGGTCCGACTGCCGGGAGGGTAAGGGCTTCGAGACGGCCGGCGAGGATCCGAGACGGGTGTCCGGGCAGGGGCGTCGGACGGGTGGGTCCTCGAGCGCGTGGCGACCGGCGGTGTCGGGCGGTCCGCGACCACTTAGAGGTCGCGGAGGTCCTCGAGCGCGTCGTCGATGTCGCGGTCGGCGACCGCGAGCGAGAAGCCGTCGGCTCGCGCGAGGTCGGCGGCGTGGTCCCACAGGTCGTCCTCGTCGATCCCGTGGAGCACGACGGCGTTGGGGGTCGGCGTGACGACCCGGAGCGCGACGAGCGGGGACTCACCGCGCGTCACGTTCGTGAACACGAGCGCGCGGTTCGTCGACTGGCCGTAGAGACGGTAGAACTCCTCGCTGGAGAGCCGGGAGATCGCCTGAATGGAGTTGATGACGGTGTGGCCGTAGATCCGGTCGCGCTCGCCGGCGACGATCTCCGTGGCGTCCATCGCGTCGTGAAACGTCGACAGCGGGACCGCGGTCGTGTACTCCCGGAGGTCGAGGACGACGTCGCTCTCGAAGCCGGCCGAGATGACGCGCGCGTACTGCCGAAGTCGGTCGCCACCGCGGTCGGCGTCGATCGCGATCAGCGCCTCGACGGTCCGCCGCACGACCCCGATCCCGGGGCTCTCCCGGCGACCGCTCTCGTAGTCGGAGACCACGGAGGAGGAAACGCCGAGCTGGCCGGCCAGATCCGTCTGTGAGACGTCGAAGTCCGTACGCCACTTGCGAAGGGTCGCGCCCGGATCGTCGCTAAGAGTGATCTCGCCGGCGATCCGCCGCGCCAACTCCTCGCGCGCGCGCTGACTCATCGTCATCACGTGCGGTCGAACCGCCCAAAAGGGTATCGAAAGTGGGGTTCGGCGATCGTCGATGTTCCGCGGCCGAAACCGTGAGAAGGCCGGCCGTTCGAGACGCCGTATGGAGATTCGACCGTACGATCCCGACGATCGGGAGGACGTCGCCGCGCTGTGGAACCACAAGCGGGCCTTCGAACGCGGACTCGGCGAGGGAACCGGCGGCGACGAAAAGGCGAGCACATACGAAGCAAAGCTCACCGACGCCTATCGGTCGGAATGGCTCGACTGGGTCGAGCGGTGCGTCGCGGCGGACGAGCGGTGCGTGACGGTGGCGGACGCCGGCGGCGACGGGATCGTCGGCTACGTCTTCGTCCTTCCCGAGACGCACCGGTTCATCTGGGACGCGGCGATATTGAACGAGCTGTTCGTCGTTCCCGCGTACCGGGGCACCGGCGTCGCCGACGATCTGATGGACGCCGCGCTGGCGCTGGCGGCCGACCAGGATCTCCCGATCGACCGACTCGTCCTCGACGTCGACCCGGACAACACGCGAGCACGCCGGTTCTACGATCGGTATGGGTTCGAGGAGTGGGGCGAGCTGGTCGCGCGGCCGGTATGAGGGCCACTGCTGGGTCCGTGCTCCGGCCGGCTGTGCGATCGTGCCGCTTGGTCCGACTGTTCGGTCCAACTGAGTCGTGGAGTCACAGGATCCCGGTCCCACCGTCCGTCGCGGTTCGCCATTCGTTCCGGCTGATCGTGTAGCGGACGCGGTCGTGAACGCTCCCGTCGGGGAACGGCAGGTCGTTCCGCAGCCGGCCCTCCCGGCGGCCGCCGAACCGGTCCACGTATCGCTCGATCGCCCGCCGTGCCCGGTCGTTCTCGGGATGGTGTGAGACGGCCACGACCGCCAGATCGAGCCGGTCGAAGGCGAGCTCGAGCAGCGCGGCGGCACGCTCGCCCGCATAACCGCGGTTCCGGAACCGTTCACGCAGCCAGATACCGGGTTCGGCGAGCCGACGGTCCCAGTCGATCCGGAGGTCGGTACAGCCCGCGATCTCGCCTGCACCGTCCTCGCCGTCCGCGGGGCGGATCACGTAGGTCGCGGCCTCCCGTTGCTCCCAGACCGAACGTCCCCGATCGAGGAAGGCCGCGGTCTCGTCGATCGTTTCGTGGGGATCCCAGGCCACGTACTCGGTGACGGCCTCGATCCCGGGATCGGAGGAACAGATCCGATACAGCTCGCGCACGTCGACCCGGTCCGGCCACAGCGGCGTGAGCCGGAGGCGGTCGGTCGCGATCCGCTCGGGGAACATATCGTCCCATCGGTGCGGGAGTTTAAAAGTGATCGCGGGGGAATGGCGTGATCGGTCGGGACACGAGTCAACGGGCCAACCGTTCACGGCGATGAACGGTTCGAACGGAGTCGATCGTTTATGTGTGGGCGTCGCGTTCCCACGTTCGATGAGGGTTCGTGTCGCCGCGATCGCGGTCTGTCTCGCGGTCGCGGTGGGGGTCTGGGGGCTCGGGACCGTCGCGGTCGGCGGCGCGGCCGCAGCCGAGCCACCGGCCGGGACGAACGGGGCGACGTTCGGGATGGACAGCACGGCCGCCACCGAGGCGGACGCTGCGGCGAACGGGATCCGCACCGATGCTCGCTATCCGCAGGTGACCGACGATGGATCGGCGGTCGGGAACGGAACCGAGGACGGCGACGAAACCGGTGCCGGGAACGAAACCGGATCCGGGAACGAAACCGCGGCCGATGCCGACGCAACGGCCGATGCCGACGCGACGAACGAAACGGGGGCGACGGCGGGGACCGGCGAGAACGCTGCGGGCTTCGGCGCCAGCCTGAGCGCCTTCGTGCAATCGACGTCGGCCGGAACCGAGACGACGGTCGACCAAGGGATGTGGGAGGCGAGCGTCGGCGAGTCGGTGAGCGACGAGGAGGGACTCGACCGGGCGACCGAACTGGCCGAGCGGATTCGGTCGACCCACGCGGAGCGACGAGCACTCGCGCGAAATCGCTCGAACGGAACGATCGACCCGACCCGATACCGGGCCGCCGATCGGCGGCTCGAGGCCCGGCTCGAAGCGACGCGCGCGGCGGCCCAGTCGGCACGCGGGATGACGCCGGACGGCTCCAACTCAAGCCGAGCGCTCGCGACCGTCGAGAACGCCGCCGCGGCCGCCGTCGCCCGAGGCCCGCCGGGGGCACCGGGAACCCGCAACGGACCGCCGGGAACGGTGCCCGAGAACGCAACCGGTCCCGGAAACCCCGGTGCCGGGTTCGGAAACGCCACCCACCCTGGAAACGCCACCCAACCGTCCGGGCCAGGCGGCGGACCAGCACGGAACGTGACCGGACGGCCGATCCAGGTACCGGGAAACGGATCCGCGACCCCGTGGGATGGGCCGATCCTGCCCGGCACCGGCGGTCCGGACGGTGACGCTCCGAGGAACGCAAACGCGGACGACGGAAACGAAAGCGACGAAGCCGACGGAAGCGGACCGCCGGGGAACGCCGGACGCTCCGGAAGCGCCGGAACCGACGACGGATCCGGATCCGATCGTGGGGATCCGGGGAACGGCGCGCCAGGAGACGGCCTCGGACCAGAACCCGACGGCGACGGGGACGACGCATCCGGCAACGACGACGGGGACGACGCATCCGGCAACGACGACGGGGACGACGCATCCGACAACGACGACGCATCCGGGAGCGGCAACGGATCGGGTGACGGTTCCGCGGACGGGCCCGGCAACGCGCCGGCCGATCCCGAGGCCGATGGTGGGGATGAGAGTCCCGACGGTTCCGAGACGGGCGGAAACGGCGGTTCCGGAAATAACGGCGCCGGAAGCGACGACTCCGAAGGCGGCGGTTCCGGGGACGGAGGGTCCGGAACCGGCGTAAACGCCGGCGAGAACTCGGGGGAAGCACCGTCCGACGGCGGATCCGGGACCGATCCCGAAAACGGTGCCAACGGCGGAACCGGTGCCAACGACGGAACCGGCGCCAACGGCGGAACCGGTGCCAACGACGGAATCGGCGCCAACGACGGATCAGGTGGAAAGCCCGGAAACGGCGATCCGCCGGCGGATCCGCCAAACGCCGCCGCGATGGAGTGACCGTCGGTCGGCGACGCTCGCCGCGAGACGACCGGCCCCGGTCGCTCGCGAGTCGTCGGCCACCTCGGTCCGGAACGCAATCTATTCGGCCGTCGGCGGCCGACGCGACGTATGACCGACTACTTCGAGGTTCACGAGCGGGACGGCGCCGCCCGCCTCGGCGAGCTCCGGCTCGCGGACCCCGTCCGGACGCCGGCCCGGGCGGATCCGTTCGTAGAGGACGCCGGCAGCCTCTGGGCGACCGACCGATCGGTTCCCGACGGCGGCGAGGACGCGCTGACGGTGCTCCCACACCGCGGGTTCCCGGCCGGCACCCGCCGGGAGGTCCGGGAGGCGTTTCGGGTCGACCATCCCGACGTCGAGTTTCCCAGCGCGGCGGTCGTGAGCGCCGCCGAGCCCGTCGACGCCGGCGCCGATGCGTACGTCATCTCCGAGGCACCCGCGCTCGTGGGGCACGCGCGGGCGTTCGTCGAGGCGATGGTGCGGGTCAAACGATCGCTCCCGGCCGATACCGCCGTGCTGCTGTCCGGGGTCGCGACGCCGCTGAACGTCGCGACGCTCGCGTACGCCGGCGTCGACCTCGTCGACGGGACGCTCGCTCGCGTGAAGGGATCGCAGGGGAAGTACCTGACCACGGACGGCGAGCACTTCCTCGAGGACCTCGCGGAGCTGCCGTGTGCGTGTCCCGCGTGTGCGGGTCCCCGCGAGGAGTTCACCCGCGAGGACTGTGAGGAGCACAACCTGAACGCGCTCGACGCCGAGCTTCGGCGGGTTCGCCACCGGATCCACCGCGGCCGGCTGCGCGATTACATCGAGGGGCAGGCGCGCCACGACCAGTGGCTCACCGCCACGTTCCGCCGGCTCGACGACGAGTGGGGCTTCCTCGAGCAGCGGACGCCAGTGATCCGCGATGCGGAGATCACCGCCGCCAGCGCCGAGACGCTGGACAGGGTCGAGATCCGGCGGTTCGCCGACCGGGTGACCAGCCGCTACCGCTCGCGGTTCGACGCGCCGCTGGTGCTCGTGCCCTGCTCGGCGACGAAGCCGTACAGCGACTCCCAGAGCCACCGGCAGTTCCACGACGCGATCCAATGGCGGGGACACATCGCCTCGATGACCTCGCCGATCGGCGTGGTGCCCCAGGAGCTCGAGACGACCTACCCGGCCCAGCACTACGACGCCGTGGTGACCGGCGACTGGTCGAGCGAGGAGATCGAGTTCGTCGCCGAGGTGCTGCGACGCTATCTCGAGCGGAACGACTACCCCCGCGTGATCGCGCACGTTCCCGAGGACGGGTACCGGGAGATCTGCGAGCGCGTGGCGGACGCGGTCGACGTGCCCTTCGAGTACACCTGCGGGGACCATCCGACGACCGACGAGTCCCTGGCGGCCCTCGAAGCCGCGCTCGAGGGCGAGCCGGCCTACAGCAAGCGCGAGCGCGAACACAACACGGTTCGTGCCCTCGCGGACTACCAGTTCGGCCCGGCGGGGAGCGGGGGACCGGCAGGAGGCGCGAGCACCGACGCGGGACTCTTCGGCGACGACCTCCACACGACCGGCCGCTACCCGAAGCTACAGGCGTGGTCGGGGCCGGCCGGCGACGCGGGGACGCAGCTGGCGACGATGGTGCCCCAGTACGGCGTCCTGTCGCTCACGCTCGCGGGCGCGCGGCGCTGGGTCGACAGCGACGTCCCGACGAAGCGGGTCGAGATCGACGGATTCGTCCCCCAGGGGTCGGTGCTCGCGCCCGGCGTCGTCGACGCCGACGACGCGATCCGCGTCGGCGACGAGGTCGTGGTCGAGGGACCGGCGGCGTTCGCCGTCGGCCGCGCCGAGATGCACGGTGCGGAGATGGCCGACTCGACGCGCGGGATCGCGGTGACGGTCAGACACACCGAGGAGCGGTGACGGCCGTTCCGGCGTGAACGGAGGCGAGGTCCTACCACGTCTCGATCCGGCCCTCACGGACGTCCTCGAGACAGCCGGCACAGTCCGGGTGGTCGGCATCGAAGCAGGCCGGCGTCCCGTCCTCGGCGACCGGAACCGCTCGGGTCTCGGCGTGTCGCCGGCAGACGATCCGGGCGTTCCCGTCCGCGTCGGTCGGCAGATCGAACCGGTCGGCCCCCGATCGGTCCGCAGCCGGATCGTCGGCTCCGGGGTCGGCGTCCTCGATCCCCGACCGATACGCGCGTCTGGCCGCCTCGAACTCCCGGCCGGCCCGTCTGAGTCCTCGGCGAAGCGCGCGCTCGAGGCCGTCGTCCATATCGGCGAATGGGTCGGCTACCCAATCAGTCTTCGGACG
Organism: Halopenitus persicus; assembly: GCF_002355635.1. GTDB lineage: Archaea > Halobacteriota > Halobacteria > Halobacteriales > Haloferacaceae > Halopenitus > Halopenitus persicus_A. The sequence continues at coordinate 1,302,965 of NZ_AP017558.1, forward strand.
GCGGGCGGACCATCACTCCTCCCGTCGCTGCCGCATGCTCTGCCGGGTGAACTGCGGGCGGGCACGGATCCCCTTCCGCGATCGGAACGACCGATACAACGCGATCGCGAGCGGCATCGAGAGGCCCAACGAGAGCGCCGCGAGCTCCCAGGCGTTCGCGAACGAGTAGAGGATCGTCGCCGAGAGGACGCCGACGGCGAGCAGCACCGAGTAGGCGATCCGCATCGCCAGCTTGTCGAGCACGTGGGTGTCGTCCTCGATGGTGACGTTGAGATGGACGTCTCCGCGCTCGGCCCGGTCGAGGACGCGGTCGAGCTTCGGCGGGACGGTGACGAGGGAGCGGGCGGTTTCCTGGAGCTGGTCGCCGGCCTCGGCGGCCATATCGCGCGCGGTCTGCTCGTAGTAGCCCTCCTCGCGGAGGTAGTCGGTGGCCGTCTCGATGAAGTCGAACTCGGGATCGAGGGTGACGCAGACCCCCTCGACGACGGTCGCGACCCGGAGCACCAGCGCGAGGTTCCGGGGCAGCCGCAGCGGGAACTCGTAGATCGTCGACTCGACCTGTTCGATGATCTGGTTCACCCGGTACTGCTCGATGTCCTCGCCGCGGGCGTCGGCGATGGCCAGTTCCATCACCTCCCCCATCACCTCTCGGTCGGCCTCCGGCGAGAGGGTCCCGATCGCGATCAACGTGTCGAGGATCGCGTCGATGTCCTGGTTCGCGACGGCGACGTAGAACTCGACGATCTGCTCCTGCACGTACGGGTCGACGCGGCCGGACATCCCGAAGTCGTAGAAGACGATCGACCCGTCCTCGGCGACCGCGAGGTTCCCCGGATGCGGATCGGCGTGGAAGACGCCGTCGTCGATGATCATCTGCAGGTACGCGCGCTGGAGCGTCTCCGCGACGGCGGTCGGGTCCAGCCCGTTCGCCTCCAGGTCGTCGATCCGGTCGATCTTGGTGCCCGGGACGTACTCCATCGTGAGGACGCGTTCGCCGGACGCCTCGGGATAGGCCGCGGGGATGCGGACCGAGTCGTCGCCCGCGAAGTTCCCCCGTATCTCCGCGAGCATCCGGCGCTCGCGGTCGTAGTCCATCTCCTGGCGAATCGTCTTGGCGAACTCCTCGGAGAGGTTCTCCAGCGAGAAGGCCCGTCCGCTGTCGATGAACCGCTTGACGATCGGGAGCGACCACCGGATCACGCGCAGGTCGGCGTTCACGAGCGGTTCGATCCCGGGACGGCGGACCTTGACCGCGACCGGGTCGCCCTCGTAGGTCGCGGTGTAGACCTGTCCCAGGCTCGCGCCGCTTATCGGGTCGGCGTCGAACTCGTCGAAGACCGCGTCGACGGGGCCGAGCTCGTCCTCGAGCACCTCCCGTGCCTCCGCCCACGGGGCCGGCGGCACGTCGTCCTGGAGCCGGGAGAGGACCTCGATGTAGACCGGCGGCAGAACGTCGGGCCGGGTCGACAGCAGCTGCCCGAGCTTGATGAACGTCGGGCCGAGCGTGAGCAGGACGTCCAACAGGGTGGCGGCGCGCTCGCGCTGCGCCTCGGCGTCGACCTCGCGGGAGCCGCCGAACAGGAGGAACCGCCGCCGGTCGCGCCAGTAAGCGACGATCAACGGCGAGAACCGCCGCAGGACGACCAGAAAACGCCAGTAGGAACGGAGAGCGACCAGCGTGATCACCCGTCAGCGCTCGTCGATCGCTATCGGTTGCCCGTCCGCCGAGCGGCGCTTCGGGACCGTGAGCTCGAGCACGCCGCGGTCCATCGTCGCCGCCGCCTCCGCGCCGACGCCGTCGGGGGGTAAGGGGAGGTCCACGTCGAGGAACAGCGGCCGATCCTCCCGGACGTACCGGTACCCCTCCGGGGTCGCCTTCTCCCGGCGGGCCTCGATGTCGATCCGACCCGCATCGGCGACGACCTCGGTCGTCTCGCTGGTCGCGCCGGGGAGATCGACGACCAGAACGTATGCGTCCTCCGACTCGAGGAGATCGGCGAACACCGCCTCGGGGAGGTCCCGAAGCGCATCGCGGAGCGCGGACATACCAACCGATACACGCGGGAGGTCGAAAAAGGGTGTGGTCGCGGGAGACGGCCAGCGAGACGCGACGCCGGCTGGTCGGCGGGACGCCGCGCTGGCTGGTCGGCGGGACGTGACGGAGGAACGCGAGCCGACCCACGGAGACGGCCTTTTGCCCGCCGAGCGGAAAGGGGGCGTATGAACACGAAGCGACACGAGGCCGGGTTCAAGGACCGAACCCGCGTCGCGGCCGCGCGCTCGACGCTGCTCGAGGCCGTTCGATCCCACGAGCGAACCGAGCGGGTGCCCGTCGCGGACGCCGACGACCGGATCGTCGCGGAACCGATCACGGCGCCGAACCCGGTTCCCGGATACGACCGGGCGGCGATGGACGGCTACGCGGTTCGCGCCCGCGACACCTTCGGCGCGAGCGACCGGTCGCCGGCGGTGCTCCGGGAAACGACCGGGTCGGTCGGCCCCGAGGAGGCCGCGCGCGTCCACACCGGAAGCGACCTCCCGGAGGGAGCCGACGCCGTCGTGATGATCGAACGGGTCGAGGGGGTCGAGGGAATCGACGAGATCGAGACCTTCGACGCGGTCGCCGAGGGGGAAAACGTCGGCGCGGCCGGCGAGGACGTCGCCGAGGGGGCACACCTCTACGACCCCGGACACCGGCTCCGCCCGTCCGATCTCGGCCTTCTGAAGTCGGTCGGCCTCGAGACGGTGCCGGTCGTCGAGCCGCCGCGGGTCGCGGTGATCCCGACCGGCGAGGAGCTCGTGCAGGCGGATCCGGCTCCCGGAGAGGTGATCGAGACGAACGGGCTCACCGTGTCCCGGCTCGTCGACAGGTGGGGCGGCGACGCGCGGTACCACGACGTCGTCACCGACGACGAGTCGCTGCTTCGGGCGGCGATCGAGGACGCGATCGGATCGGGCGCCGACCTCGTCGTCACGACCGGGGGCTCGTCGGTCGGCGAGCGCGACCTCCTTCCGGAGGTGATCGACGACCTCGGCGAGGTGCTCGTCCACGGGGTCGCGCTCAAGCCAGGACATCCCGTTTGCCTGGGCGCCGTCGAGGACACGCCCGTGATCTCGCTGCCGGGGTATCCGGTGGCCTGCATAATCAACGCGGTGCAGTTCCTCCGACCGGCGGTCAAGCGGTCGCTCGGCACGACGGGCAATCCCCACCCGGCGCGGCGGGCCCGGCTCACACGCAAGATCGCAAGCGAGCCCGGAACGCGGACGTTCGCTCGCGTCCGGATCGAGGCACCGACGGAGGAGGGAGCGACCGCCGGGACGAACGGCGGGGACGCGACCCCGGAGGACGACGAGTCGCTTCCCGAGGCGACGCCGACGCGCGCGAGCGGGTCGGGCGTGCTCTCGAGCGTCGCGCTCGCGGACGGCTGGGTCGTCGTTCCCGAGGAGCGGGAGGGGATCGACGCGGGAACGGTCGTCGACGTCGAGTGCTGGGAGGGCACGGAATGACCGACCGCAAGGAGTTCCGGGACCTCGCCGCGCCGGCAGCCGCCCACGAGGCGATCGACTCGCTCGATCTCGATCCGGGCGTCGAGGAGGTCCCGCTGGCCGACGCGCGCGGGCGAGTGCTCGCCGAGCGGATCGACGCGGACCTCGACGTGCCGGGATTCGACCGGGCCTCGATGGACGGCTACGCGGTCCGCGCCCGAGACACCTTTGGGGCCGACGAGGCGGACCCGGCCACGCTCGAACTCGTCGGTGCGGTCCACGCCGGCGAGGAACCGGCCGTGACCGTCGAGCACGGGACGTGCGCCGAGATCTCCACCGGCGCGGTGATGCCCGACGGCGCCGACGCGGTCGTGATGGTCGAGCGGACCGACGTGGCGGACCGGACCGCGGACTCGGCCGCCGGCGGTGACGGGGACCGGATCGCGATCCGGACGTCGGTCGCGCCGGGGGACCACGTGATGGTCGCGGGCGCGGACGTCGCCGCGGGCGCCAGGGCGCTGGGGCCGGGCACGCGGCTCACGCCCCGCGAGATCGGCCTCCTGTCGGCGCTGGGGGTCGAGACGGTGCCGGTGCGTGGACGCCCCCGCGTCGGGATCGTCTCGACCGGCGACGAGCTGGTCCGCCCCGGCGAGCAGCTCGACAGCGACCGGGGCCAGATCTACGACGTGAACTCGACGACCATCGCGGCGGGCGTCGAGGAGGCGGGCGGCGAGCCGGTCCTGTACCCGCACGCGGGCGACGACTACGACGAGATGGAGCGGCTGCTCACCAGAGCCGCCGAGGAGTGCGACCTGGTCGTGTCATCCGGCTCGACCTCCGCGAGCGCGGTCGACGTCATCTACCGCGTGATCGAGGACCGGGGGGAGCTGCTGTTACACGGCGTCGCGGTCAAGCCGGGCAAGCCGATGCTCGTCGGCCGGCTCGACCGGTCCGCGGGCGATGACCAGTCCGGAAACGACGACCGGTCCGCGGGCGATGACCGGGGAGAGTCGGCCTACATCGGCCTGCCCGGCTATCCGGTGTCCGCGCTCACCATCTTCCGGACGTTCGTTGCGCCCGCGATCCGGAAGGCGGCCGGTCAACCCGAACCGCGGACCGCGACGATCGAGGGGGAGATGGCCGTCCGCGAACGCTACGGCGAGGGGCGACTCCGCTTGATGCCGGTCGGCGTGCTCGAGCGAGACGGTGACGGTGCTCCCGGAACGGGAACGGAGACGAAGACGGAAGCGGAGACGAAGACGGAAGCGGAGACGAAGGCGGGCGCGAAGATCGGTGGAGATCGCCCGCTCGTGTATCCCGTCGACAAGGGGTCGGGCGCGACGACGAGCCTCGTCGAGGCCGACGGCGTGGTGGCCGTGGATCCGGATACCGAGTACCTCGAGGCGGGCGAGCCGGTCACGGTGCAGCTGTTCTCGCCGGACGTCCGTCCCCCGACGCTGCTCGGCGTCGGCGAGGACGACCCGGCGCTCAACCGGCTGCTCGACCGGCTCGGCCGGCCGCGATACCTCTCGGTCGGGACGCGGGAGGGGCTGCGACGCCTGCGCGGCGGGCTCCCGGACGTCGCCGTCGCGGCCGGCCCGACGGACCGCGCGGGCGACGCCGTCGACGTCGGCGGCTGGACGCGCGAGTGGGGACTGATCGTTCCGGCGGGGAACCCGAAGGGGGTCGAGGGGCTCGCGGATCTTGTCGATCCGGAGCGCGACCTGCGGTTCGTCAACCGCGGCAGCGACTCCGGGCTGCGCGCGAGCCTCGAGGCCGCGCTCGAGGACGTCGCGGCCGAGCGCGGGACGGACCGGCGGGAGTTGGAGGCTGCGATCGACGGCTTCGACCTGACGGTTCGCGCCTTCGAGAGCCCGGCACGGCGGGTGCTGTCCGGGGACGCCGACGTCGGCCTCGGGCTCCGCGCGACGACGGAGCGGCTCGGAACCGGGTTTCGGCCGGTCGGGACGCAGGACGTTCGGGTCCTCGCGAACCCGGAGCGGGTCGAATCGGACGCCGTCGGTGAACTCGAGGCAACGCTCACGGCCGCACTCGGGGAGTCGGCTGCGGACGGATCGGGCGTGGGAGAGGGCCCGGACGCGGACGGAAACCGACCGACGGTCCTCGATGACCTCGCGGGATACGCCGTCCGCGAGGAGTGAGAGACGGCCGAGTGCCGGTTACTCCCGCGGCACCGCCACCACGGGGCGGTCCGAATCGAGCAGGATACGCTGGGCGACGCTGCCGAACAGCGCCTTGCCGACCGGCGACCGGCTGCCGACGGCGAGGACGATCTCGTCGGCGTCGAACTCCGCGGCCGCCGTGAGGACGTCCTCGCCCGGCTCGTTTCCGCGTACGAACTGATGGGTCTCGACGGTCACGTCCGCGAGCCTGGCGGTCACGACGTTGAGCGCCTCCTCGCCGTCCCGGACGTCGTCGGCGCTCGTCTCGTCCCCGCCGCGCAGCGAGTTGACGGCGTGGACGGTGTCCGCGGCCGTGGCGCGGTTGGCGAGGTAATCACAGCTCGCGGCGCTGGCGTGAACCGAGTCGGTCGGAACCAGGAACGTGGTCATAGCACCGATCCGTTGCCGAGGGGGCTTAATCGTTTCCGCGGAAGCCCCCGCTCACGGCCGCAGCCGGGTGTACGCGGACCGCGGTCGAGGTCACTCCCCCGGCAGATCGTCGGCGGCGGTGGGGACCTCCTCGACCTGGCCGGCGAGCGTCGCCGCGTCGCCCGCGACGGTCGAGGGCTCCACGCCGGCCTCGTTCGAGACGAGCCGGAGATGCGCCGCGAGCAGCGCGAGCGGCTGGAGCGCCTCCTGTTCGCGGTCGTCGGCCCGCTGTGAGAAGGTCGTCTCCACCTCGCCGTCGCTGACGACGCCGACGAACAGCGCGTCCGCGTCGGTCGAGAGGAGCTCGCGGGCACGGTCGACCTCCCGGGCGAACGCGTCCGAATCGGGGGCTGCGTCCGAATCGGGGTCCCGTTCGTGGTCTGCCGGATCGCCGTCGTCGGGTGTCTCTTCGGAGTCTGCTACATCGTCCGGTGAGGACATACCGATCGGTCGCGGGCGAGGGCCAAAAGGGCGCGGGTCGGTCGGGCCGATCGCGTCGATCGACGGTCGGGCCGGCCGGCTCGACCGCAGTCTCGGACGGCGTGGAGTCAGTCGTCCGGTCGCGGCCGGGCGATGAACAGCGTCTGGACGATGCTGAACGGGTCGTACACCGACTGGTGACACTGGCAGTAGACGCCGTTCTCGGCGTCGTAGCGGGCGGACTCCTCGTTCTTCTTGTAGCCCGGAACGCAGCAGAAGTGGGTACACACGTTGAGCCAGGCGAGGAATCCGTTCTCGGTGGAGGCGGCGAGCCACTCGTCGTCCTGTGCCGCCTCCTCGATCAGCGGCGACCGAATGACCGTCACGGTGAGCGTGTCCTCGGAGTCCTGTGACCGCCAGTTCGTGCTCGCGGGTTTGCCCATTCCGTCCCGGCCGATGCCATTGCCCCACTCCTCGTAGTCGTCGAAGGAGTCGACGTGGATCCGTTCGCCGGTCTCGTACTCCTCGCTTTGCCAGTCGTAACCGCCGGGCGCTGACCGGAGGAGGTTGTCGGACTCGAACTCGGGCTGGATGTTCTCGTATCCCTCCATCCCGCAGTACTGGAACCACTCGCCGGAGTAGGTCACGTCGCCGGCCATCTCCTCCTGGGCGACGGTGATCTCGACGCCGTTCTGTGTGACCGTCGTGACCTCGGGCCACTTCCCGCGAATGTATCCATCGTCGGTGATCTCGATCGGGACCTGCGGCATACCGCGTGGCGCCGGCCCGCCGACGAGCTCGATCGCCATCGCGGTCGTCTGTCCACCGCCCGCCCCGGTGGAGCTTGTCAGGGAATTGACGGTCGCCGACCCCGTCGCGCCGACGCCCGCGAGGACGCCCCCGCCGACGACGCCCTTCACGAACCGCCGCCGACCGGATTCTGGTGGGTACTTGTCGTCCGCGCTCATACTTTGAAGCTCGCTCGCGCAGGTGAAAAGCGTGACGAACCACCAGTCCCAGGGTCACGCCGGATCGATCGTCGTGTGTCGGTCGGTCCGACGTGCGAAACATCGCCGTCCCGAACGCCGGCGTGCGAGGTATCGCCGTCCCGAACGCCGACGTGTGAGAGAGGAATGGCGCCGTCCCTACACGCGGTGTTTAAAAGGGTGCGGGAGATATGAACGGTATGTTCGAGGACCGGCCGAACCGCGACGCGGAAGTCGTTCTCGTCGGGCGGTCGAACGTCGGGAAGTCGACGGTGATGCGGGAGCTGACCGGCCACGACGTCTCGACCGGCGGCAAGCCGGGCGTAACGCGCCAGCCGAACCACTACGACTGGACGGCCCAGGACTTCATGGTCACCGACCTTCCCGGATTCGGCTTCATGTCCGGCGTCGAGGACGATCGGCGGGAACGGATACAGACCGACATCGTCCGGTATCTCGAGGAGTACGCCGACCGGATCCTCGCCGGGGTGCTCGTGCTTGACGGAAACAGCGCGGTGGAGATCATCGACCGCCACGAGGACCGCGGCGAGGTGCCACACGACGTCGAGATGTTCGGCTTCCTTCGGGAGATCGGGATCGAGCCGGTCGTCGCCGTCAACAAGATGGACAAGGTCGACGACGAGGACGAGCGGTTGAACGCGATCTGCGACCGGCTCGGACTCTACCCGCCGTGGCAGCAGTGGCAGGGTGAAACGATCGCGCCGATCTGCGCCAAACGCGGCTCGATGGAACCGCTGTATGAGTGTCTGCGAACCCACTTCCACGAGGCGAAGCGCGATGACCTTCTCGGATTCGTGAGCTGAGACGTCGACGCGGTCACGTCGTCCTCGGGACGATAAAAAGGGTACTCGAGCGGGTCGGATCAGTTTCCGCCGCGAACGACGTGTCCGTACTTCAGCAGGGCGACGAACACCCCGCCGCCGACCAGGTTCCCGACGGTGGCCAACGAGAGGAAGGCGAGATAATCGAGAACCGTGATCGACGGGGACATGAACAGCCCGAAGAGGACCTCGACGTTGCCCGCGATCGAGTGGGGGAGATGCAGGATCCCGATCGTCGCGGTCACGATCCAGATGATGAGGATCCGGCTCGTCGTCTCCTGTGCGGCCGTGATCAGCCAGGCGAGCAGTCCCATCAGCCATCCGGCGAAGACCCCGGCGACGAACAGCCAACCGAGGTCGTGCGTGACGAGTTTGAGCGCGATCGCCTCGAATGCGGCCGGAGTTACCACGCCGAGCCCGGGCATCAGGAGGACGGCGAGCAGGGTGAACAGGAGTCCGCCGATGAGGTTTCCGACGTACACGAGCCCCCACAGACGGAGCAATCCACGCAGCGACGCCTGCCCGTCCAGAACCGGCACTACCGCCAGCGTGGTGTGTTCGGTGAACAGCTCCGACCGCCCCAGGATGACGAAGACGAACCCGATCGAATACGCGCTGGCGAGCAGCAGTTCGGTCGGGAGGTCGCCGAAGCCTCCCGTCGAAAGCGTGAGGATGGTCGCCATCAGTAACGGCCCGAAGCCGATGTCCATACCCGCGGAGACGCCCGAGAGCAGCAGCCCCGATCGCTCCCGGTTGATCTCGTGCAGGCCGCTCTCGATCAGCGACTCCAGAACGTCCCGCGTCGGTTTCTGCTCCATCACCGCCGTGTTGGTTGATTCGCTATCGGACACGAGAGCATGCTCCCGCGTCGTGTTTCGAATCCTCGATATGCAAACGTTTCCCTCCCGGCCACCGTTGCGCGTTTCGGCGGCGACCGCCGGTCCCGAAAGCGGTTACGCGATCGGTCCACATCGGCGGGGGCGAGCGAACACGCCGCCTCGAGCCGGACGGATCGATCGGGCTCGGAGACGAGATCGATCCCAACCACTATGCCGGTCGACGCCACGGATGAGGTATGTACGCGACGGCACCCGATCTGCTCCGGCTGGCGATCGTGCCGGTCTTCGCGTGGGCCGCGCTCCGCGACGTCCGAACGCGGCGACTCCCGAACCGGCTATGGCCCCCGGTGTACCTCTTCGGCGCGGTGCTGCTGGCGGTCGACCTCCTGGTCCGGTGGCCGATCGGCGGCGCCGTCGACCGCCTGTTCCTGCTCCGGGTCGCGATCAGCCTCCTGTTCATCGCGCCGCTGGGCGTGGTGTTCTGGTACGTCGGCGGGTTCGGCGGCGCCGACGCCAAGGCGCTCGTGGCGCTTGCGATCGTCTTCCCGACGTTTCCGACGTACATCCTCCCGATCGCCGGGATCCCGGCGCTCCCGGCGGTCGAGCCGACGCTCGGCGTGTTCTCCCTCACGATCCTCACGAACACCGTCCTCGTCGGCGCCTGCTATCCCGTCGGGCTCGGGATCTACAACGCCCTTCGCGGCCGGCGGTCGCCGGTGATGTTCCTCGCGCGACCGATCGCCATCCACCGGCTGCTCGGAGTCCACGGTCGGCTCTTCGAGACGCGCGACGGCTACACCCGAAACGGCCTCGACCTCGACGCGCTCCGGATGTACCTCCGGTGGCGCGGGACGACGTTGACCGCGATCCGGGAGGACCCAGACCGGCACCGCGACCCCGAGAGCGTGACCGAGACGTTCCACCCGACCGACGGCGCCACGCACCTCGAACCGGCGACCGACGAGGGGAGATCGGCCGACGACGAACGGGCCGGCGACGACGAACGGGCCGGCGACGACGAACGGGCCGGCGACGAACCCGACGGGACCACGGCTGAACGCGAGGGAACCGAACCCGCGGGGAACGTGGAAAGCGATACCGTCGATGACCCCTGGGCCGCCGAGCGGTTCCTCGCGGCGATCGAGGGGTCGGCCTACGGCACCGACCCCGAAACGCTTCGTTCGGGGCTCGAAACCGTGACCGAACCGGATCGCGATCGCGTGTGGGTCTCGCCGGGGATGCCGTTCGTCGTCCCGATGTTCCTCGGGATCGTCGTCTCGCTCACCTACGGGGACGTCCTCTTCGCCGTCCTTCGAGGTCTCGGACTGACGTAGCCGGGCAGACGTCCTGGCTCACCGGCAGTTCATCCCTCGGTCTCGATCGCGACCTCGCGTGAGCGGTCCCCGTCGCGCCAGTGGATCCGGAGCCGCAGCGTAGGGTCCTCCATTTCGGCGATCTCGGGAGCGGTAACCGCGTGTTCGTAGGTGTGGGTGGCAGTTTCGCCGGCCGGAACCGACAGGGTGACCGACTCCTCGGGGGCGTAGGCGATGCGCGGCCCGACCCGGTTGATCGCGGCGACGAAGGTTCCGTCCACGTCGCCGACGTTCTCGACGGCGATCGTCGCGGTGACGGTCTCGCCCAGCGTGATCGCGTCCGGTGCGTCGACCGAGACCGTAAAGTCGGTCGGCTCTCGAGCGAGCGTCGCCGCCGTCTCGGCGGGAAGCGCGTGTTCGCCGGCGACGCTGCCGTCCTCGCCGACCCCGTCCTCGCCGGCTCCGTCCTCGTCGACAGTCCAGACGAGCCGTGCGTCCGACGCGGCGGGAAGCGGCTTCGGAACCGGAAACGCGACCCAGCCACGCGCAGCCGGATCGGGCTCGGGCCACCCGTACGCCTCGCCGAAGTCGGCGAGCGTCCCCGGGTTCGCGCCGATCTCGGTCGTCGCCGAAACCGTCTCCGCCGGCGTTTCGAGCGCGAAGGACTCCGGCGGATGCGCCGGCGGGTCCTCGACGGCCACGTCGGCGACCACGTACTGCGTCCCGCGGCCACCGTACACGCCGTAGGAGTCCGGCGAGTCCATCGCGACGAGCTCCGGACGGACGGTCACGTCGTGGACGGTGACGCCGGTTGCGTCGGGGCCATCGGGGGTGTCGGTTCCGTCCGTCGTCGGCTCGTCGTCGGTCCCGTGGGGCGTCTCGTCGGGCGAGGGATCGGTTTCGTTTCCGTCACCGTCCCCGAGGGAGCCTCCGAGGCAGCCCGCGATCGATGCGATCGTCGGGACCGCGGCCCCGGCGAGTACCCGTCGTCGGGTCGGATTCATACCGGCGTTACGGGACCCGTCCTCAAAAGAGCGCGAATGGAACAAAGGCTCGTTTGAGCCATTTCGACGGCTGACGTGGCGGCATGCCGCGAGCAGTCGATGCATCCATTACACGCCGGAGAAACACGCGTGGATATGGGACTCGTGGCCGAGTTCGACATCCACTGCGAGGCGCTGCCGCTCACCGGGGTTGCGGACGCAGTCGAGGGAGCGACGGTGACGCTCGAACTCCAGTACAACCACGGCGACCGACCCCCGTTTCTCGTCACGGTACAGGAGGGGGATCGAACGGCGGTCGAGAACGCGTTCGGAAGCGCCGCCGACGTCGGGAAGTGGACGCACATCGGGGACGCCGGCGACACGCGTCGGTACCAGGTGCTCCCGGCGTTCAGCTTCGAGGAGCAGCTCGGCGCCGCGCTCGACGACCTGAGCGGGCTCGAGGCGCTCGCGACGACCGACGCGATCATCGACCGGATCGAGGTGCGTCCGGGCGGCTGGCGCCAGACGGGATGGTTCGCCGACCGGGAGACGTTCGGCCGGTTCGCGTCGTTCTGGCGACGGAACGCCGGCTTCCGGTTACACCGCCTGACGAATCAAAGCGATCCCGAGCCGCCCGGCGAGGGGCTCACCGACCGCCAGGACGAAGCCCTCCGAACGGCTTACGAACGTGGTTACTTCGACGTTCCGCGCGGCGCATCCCTCGCGGAGATCGCTGCCGAACTGGGGATCTCGACGTCGGCGACCTCCGAGCGGCTCCGGCGGGCACAAACCGAACTCATCGAGGGGACCGTCGCGACGACGTGGCCGCCGCTCCCCACTTAAAGACCCGGACGATCGAGGGACATCCATTCGCGGGTCGCTCGGATACGGGATGACGCCGATGCAGACAGTGACCACCGACGACGGAAGTCGCATCGAGTTCGAACGACACGGGTCCGGACGACCCCTGATCCTCCTGCACGGCGGGATGGCGCCCCCGGAGTATTGGACCCCGGTGATCCCGCATTTCGAGGAGGACGCGTCCATCGTCCCGCAACGACCGGGATTCGGAACGTGTCTTGACGACCCGGCGGACACGACGGCCGAGGAGGTGCTCGACCGGGAGGTCCGGTACGTCCGGAACCTCATCGACGCCGTCGAGGAAGACCCGGTCGTCTTCGGCCATTCCTACGGCGCGCTCACCGCCATCGAGGCGGCGACGGATGCCGACGTCGCGGCCGTCGTCGCGTACGAACCGGCGGTTCTGCCCGAGGACCACCGCGAGACGGCCGCACTCGCCGACCGAATGGCGGCACTGATCGAGGACGGGCGGCGCCACGAGGCGGTGAAACGATACGTCGAGCGGGTCCTCCATCCCGACGGGATCGACGACCTCGACGCCTGGCTGTCGGAGTGGCCGGTGTGGCCCGACTGCGTGGCCCTCGCCGAGGAGGTCGTCAGGATGAACCGCGCCGTCGAACGGTATCGGCTCCCGGATCGGCTCGACGTCGACGCTCCCGTGCTCGTGTCGTCCGGAACCCACGGTCCCGACTTCCTCCGAAAAAGTGCCCGATCGATCCACGACGCGCTCCCCCACAGTCGGTTCGTCGAGTTCGACGGGATCGGTCACGGCGGTCCGGGCGATGCTCCCGAGGTGATCGCGGCTGCGGTCGATTCCTTCCTTCGACATCGGTCGTGACGGCGACGGACACGACGACCCCGGTCACGACGACCTCGGTGGACCACGGCGTCGGGTGACGCCCAAACGACTACGTCCGCCGCCGTCGACGTCGTCGTATGGAACCGGTCAACGAGGCGGATCTGGAGTGGAGCGAACTGGATCGCGACGACGCGATGTTTCGCAGGAAACAGCTCGGCGAGGCGGCCGGCGGCGAGGAGCTCGGCTGTAGCCTGTACGAACTCCCGCCCGGGGAACGGTCGTGGCCCTACCACTACCACGCCGCCAACGAGGAGGCGCTGTACGTGCTCGCGGGGACCGGATCGCTGCGGGTGAACGGCGGGACACACCGGCTGGAGGCGGGCGACTACGCCGCGTTCCCGGCCGACGAGACGGGCGGGCATCGCGTGATCAACGACGGCGACGGGGTGCTCCGGTACCTGATGGTCTCGACGATGCGGGACCCGGACGTCACCGTCTATCCCGACCGGGACCGGATCGGGGTCTACGTCGGCTCCCCGCCGGGGAGTCGCGACCGACGATCGGTGCAGGGGTACTACGCGATCGACGACGAGGTCGATTACTGGGCGGGGTCGGACGCGGAGCCGGATGGGAGCCGATCCGAGTGAGCGAGCCCCAAAAGGCCTATTCGGCCGCTCCGTCTCGGTTCGGGTATGAGTGAGGCCGAGAACGTGGGCGAGGCGGTGACGGTCGACTTCGGCGAGGACGGGCTCGTCCCCGCGATCGCCCAGGACGTCGACTCCGGCGAGGTGCTGATGCTCGCGTACGTCACCGAGGAGGCGCTCGACCGGACGCTGGAGACCGGCGAGGCGCACTACTACTCGCGGTCCCGCGAGGAGCTGTGGCACAAGGGCGGGACGTCCGGACACACCCAGGAGATCGCCGAGGTCCGCGTCGACTGCGACGCCGACACGCTCCTGTATCTCGTCGACCAGTCCGGCGGCGCCTGCCACACCGGCCATCGGTCGTGCTTCTACCGGACGGTGGAGGGCGAACACGTCGGCGAGCGCGTCTTCGACCCCGACGAGGTGTACTGATCGATGGTCGCCGCCGCGACCCCGACGCCACGGGGGACGACGACGTGAACGACGCGGTCGCAACCGTCGAGCCGGTCGCGGCGGCCGCGAGCGCGGCCGCGGAGCTGCGGGAACGATACGACGAACGCCGGTCGATCGAGGCGCGGATCGACGACGTGGGTCGCGGCCGCGTCGAGGCCGCCGCGGACGCGTATCGGCACGCCATCCGCGTGCTCGACCGGTACGAGGAGGACGCGACCGGCACCGGCGACTTCGGCTCCTACGTCCGCTTCGAGGGCGAGTTCGAGGCCGCCACCGACGTCGACGACGACGTGCCCGCAAGCGAGGCGTTCGCGGCGGCGAACGAGGCGGTCGACAAGCGGCGCCTCTCGGAGTCCGACTTCGACGCCGCCCGGGAGGCGCTCGAGCCGGCCGGCGAGTACGTCTCCCTGCTCGAGCGGCGCGACGAGGCGGTCGACGACTTTCGGCGGGCGAGACACGACGCCCGCGAGGCTCGCGACCGGCTGGCCGACCACCTGACGGACCGTGAGGCGGTCGCCGACCGGGACCACGTCGACCTCGACGCGCCGGTCGAGACCATCAGCGAGCCGGTCGACGCCTACAACGAGGCGGTTCGGGAGGCGTTCGAGTCGTTCCTGCGGAACGAAAGCACACGCGAGGTCTTCGACCTGCTCGAGACCGCCGAGCGCTACCCGCTCGTCGATATCGACCAGCCGCCGCGGGACCTTCGGGAGTACGCCGCCGACCACGCCGCCGGCGAGGAACCGCTGCCGACGCTGCTCGAGTACGCCGACTACTCGCAGTCGAAGCTGGACCACTACGTCGACGACCCGGGCGCGCTCCGGACCGCGGTGGCGGTTCACCGGACCTGGATCGACCGTCTCGACGGCGAGCCGTTCACGCTCGCGTGGCCCCCGAAACCGGCGGAGGAGCTGCGCTACCGGATCAAGGAACTGACCCCGCTCGCCTCGCGGTTCGCGGACGAGGAGACGGTCGCTCTCCTGCGGACGGTCCGCGACCGGACGCGCGAGGACGACTACGAGACGATACGCGAGGCCGCGGTCACGCGGGCGGAACTCGACGAGACGGACCGGGAACTGCTCGCCTCCGGCGACATCCACGACCGGGTGGCGGCCGCTCGCGACGTGCTCGATCTGATCGAGACGGTGCTCGCGGAGACCGCGGAGTAGAACGCCGAAACGAATCGCGGCTGACCGGAGAAACGACGTGCGGATAACCGGAGCCGTTACCGCGCGTCCTCCAGCGCCGCGAGGATCCCGTCCGCGAGCTCCTCGGCGCGATCCGCGGAGCGGGCCTCGGCGTAGACGCGGACCTTGGGCTCGGTCCCCGAGGGGCGGACGAGCACCCAGGCGTCGCCGTAATCGAGCCGATAGCCGTCGGTGGTGTTCGGCTCGGCGTCGGCCTCGCGGACGTACGCCTCCGCGGCGCCCAGCAGCCGGTCGAGCTCGGCCTCGGAGTCGTACGAAACGTTGTGCCGGACGTTGACGTACTCGGCGTAGGGAGCGACCGCCTCGCTGGCGGTCCGGCCGTCCGCGAGCAGCTCGAGGAACCGCGCGGCGATGTAGGCGCCGTCCCGCGAGAGTCGATACTCGGGGAAGAAGACGCCGCCGTTGCCCTCGCCGGCGATGGGGACCCGCCTCCCGGACGCCTCCAGTTCCCGGACGCGGGTGATGATGTTCGTCGCGCCGATCGGCGTGAGCTCGAGATCGGCGCCGACGGCCTCGCACACGTCGACGAGCCGCTGGGAGACGTTGACCGCCGAGACCGCGGCGTCACCCGCAGAGAGGGCCTCGACCGCCAGCGCCGCCAGCGAGGCGTCGCCCTCGATGTACGCGCCGGTCTCGTCGACGAAGACGGCCCGGTCCGCGTCGC